>CAKTYZ010000006.1 GCA_934635225.1 uncultured Kiritimatiellota bacterium | reverse complement strand
TGGCTTGTCTTTCTTCTTCTTCGATCCCCATGGCCTTCCACTCTTCTTTGCTGACCCGTTAGATATTACCATTTCCCCCGATTCGGCGGGGTCCCGTGCGCTCTTGACAGGCGCACGCCCAAAACGGTATAATACAACCTCAATTTACGCAGAGGAAGGGTTCCGAAGCGGAAACAGAAAGGTTAAAGAAATGGCTATCAAGATTGGCATTAACGGCTTTGGCCGTATCGGCCGCATGGTTTTCCGCGCGGCGGTTGAGAACTTCAATGATGTCGAAGTCGTCGGCATCAACGATCTTCTCGATCCGGACTACCTCGCGTACATGCTGAAGTTCGACTCCGTGCACGGCACGTTCAAGCACGACATCAAGGTCGAGGGCTCGACCATGATCGTCGACGGCAAGAAGATCCGCCTCACGGCCGAGAAGGATCCGACCCAGCTGAAGTGGGGCGAGGTCGGCGCCGAGATCGTCGTCGAGTCCACGGGTCTCTTCCTCACCGACGAGAAGGCCCGCATGCACATCACGGCGGGTGCGAAGAAGGTCATCATGTCGGCGCCGTCGAAGGACGCGACCCCGATGTTCGTCTACGGCGTCAACCACACGACCTACGCGGGCCAGGACATCATCTCCAACGCGTCCTGCACGACGAACTGCCTCGCGCCGATCTCGAAGGTCCTGAACGACAAGTTCGGCATCAAGCGCGGTCTCATGACGACGATTCACGCCGCGACGGCGACGCAGAAGACCGTTGACGGCCCGTCCAAGAAGGACTGGCGCGGTGGTCGTGGCATCCTCGAGAACATGATCCCGTCCTCCACGGGCGCGGCGAAGGCCGTCGGCAAGGTTCTCCCGGCGCTCAACGGCAAGCTCACGGGCATGTCCGTCCGCGTTCCGACGTCTGACGTTTCGTTCGTCGACCTCACGGCCGAGCTCGAGAAGCCGGCGTCCTACGAGGAAATCTGCGCGGCGATGAAGGAAGCCTCCGAGAAGTGCGTGTGCGACGGCGGCCTCAAGGGCGTCCTCGGCTACACCGACGAAGCGGTCGTCTCGACCGACTTCCGCAACGAGGCGCGCACGTCGGTCTTCGACGTCAAGGCGGGCATCCAGCTCGACCCGACGTTCGTGAAGGTCTGCGCGTGGTATGACAACGAATGGGGCTACTCCAACAAGGTCGTTGAGATGGCGCGTGTCATCGCGGCGAAGTAATCTCGTCCGTAGCGTTGAAAAATCGCCGCAGGGGCTTGCTCTGCGGCGATTTTTTATGCTATAATACTTCAAACGGGTTTATCTAATCTAAGGAGTACGCAAAATGAAGTTCTCGACTGTTCTGACTGTTCTCGCAGTGACGCTTTGCCTGGCGGGCTGCAAGTATGACAAGGCGAAGAAGGGTGGCGCGGGCGCCGACGCGGCGAACGCTTCCGACATCTCGACGATTGACGATGGCTCGTCGAACGAGAGTTCGATCGCGGGCGCGTCGGAGGGGAAGTTCGAAGACCTTTACCAGCGTTGCTCTGACGTTGAGTTCTCGCCGGTCTACTTCGGGTTCGACTCGACGGTTGTTCCGCAGGGCGAACTCGGCAAGATCGACGCCGTCGCCCAGCATCTGGCGGCGAAGTCTGACCGTGTCGTGGTGGTTGAGGGGAACTGCGACGAGCGCGGCTCCCATGAGTACAACATGTCCCTCGGCGAGAACCGTGCGCTCATCATCCGCAACTATCTCGTCCAGAGCGGCGTCTCGGCGTCTCGCGTTCAGACGCGCAGCTATGGCGCGGAGAAGCCGGCGGTCGAGGGCCATGACGAGAGTGCGTATGCGCTGAATCGCCGCGGCGAGTTCGTGATTTTCCAGAAATAAGCTTCGTAGATGGCGTTCGCGTTCATCTTTGAAAGCGTGGGGGCCGGCGAGTGGGTTGTTCTGCTCGCCGTTCTTCTTGTCGTGATGGGGCCGAAGAGGCTTCCGTCCACCCTGCGCAAGTTCGGGTCCTACTACGCCAAGTTCCGCCGTGCGGCGGAGAGCTTCAAGCGGCAGCTTCTGGAGATGGACACCGAGATCCAGCGCGAGTTCTCCAAGGTCGAGGAAGAGGTCGATGCGGCGGCGCGCGCGGCGGAACGCGAGGTCGAGGACGCGGCGCAGGCCGCAGGTGCGGGAACGGCGTCCGGCGAGACGACGGCCCCTGACGCGGTGAAGGCCCCTGATGGGGCGAAGGCTTCAGACGATGGCGATCAAGCTGCTCCAGAACCCTGACGCGCGGAACGATCCGCCGCAGCCGCTCCTGATGCATCTGCTGGCGCTTCGCGACATGATCGTTTTTGCCGGCATCTCATGGGCGCTCGGCATGGTGGTCGCGGGCGTCTTCGCGAATCAGATTCTCGCGCTTCTCAAGTCGCCGGCGGCGAACTTTCAGGACCTTCTGCAGGTCGTTGGCATGACGGCGCCCTTTGACGTGTGGCTCTCGATCACGGTCTGGGGCGGCACGGTCCTGGCGTTTCCGCTGATTGCGTTCTCCGTCCTGCGCTTCGTCTTCCCGGCGTTGACGAATCGTGAGAAGTTCGTGATTCTCGCGGGCATCACGGCGGGGACGGCGCTCTTTCTCGTGGGTGGCGTTCTCGCCTACATGAAGACGGTTCCGCTTGTCGTCGTGGCGTTCCGCCAGATCGGCGATTGGATGGGGATTCCCCAGCAGATCATCACGATTGACACGTACGTGCCGGTCGTCCTGAAGCTCATCGCCGCTTTCGGCTTGGTTTTCCAGATGCCGCTCATCATCTTCGCGCTGGGTTGCTTCGGCATGGTCTCGTCGAAGGGTCTGCGTGAAAAGCGGCGTGCGGCGATTCTCATCGCGTTTGTTCTCGCGATGTTTCTGACGCCGCCCGATCCGATGAGCCAGATCCTGATGGCGGTCCCGCTCTGCCTTCTCTACGAACTCTCGATCTGGGCCGTCTGGCTGAAGGAGAAAGGCAGTCTCCGCAAGAAGAGCGCATGACGAAGCGCTCGTCCATTGCCTTCGGGTTCCTTGCGCTGATCCTTGTCGGCGCGATTGCGCTTTCATCCCCCGTGGCGCGGACGGCCGGGACTTGGGGAGACTGGTCGAATGCGCTCTTCACGGCCTGTTCGGCGGTTTGCGTGACGGGGCTCACGGTCGTGGACGTCGGGCAGGAGTTCACGCGGACGGGGCAAGTCTTCCTTTTGCTCTTGGTCGAGATCGGCTGTCTTGGCTTGATGACGTGCGGCACGTTCTTTCTTGTCGCCATTGGCCGCCGGCTCTCGCTGAGTCGTGAGTTCTCGCTCATGAACGCCTATGGCGTGGCCGAGATCCAGGGCCTGAAGGGGCTTGTCTTCTGGGTCGTCGGCTCGACGCTTGCCTTGGAATGCGCGGGCGCGGCGCTTCTGTACCTGCGGTTGCACGACGTCTACCAGTCTGTCTTCTTTGTGGTGATGAGCTTCTGCAATGCGGGCTTTGGACTGTACGCCGATTCGCTGGCGCGCTTCGCGTCGGATCCTCTCGTCCTCTTCGTCCTTGCGGGGGAGACCATCTTGGGCGGCATCGGCTTCCTCGTCCTCTACAATCTCTGCACCTATCGCTTTCTGCGCCGCAAGTCGGGCGGAAAGGGGCGGCTCTCGCTTCACAGCGCCATCATGCTGCGCTTCACCTTCTATCTGCTGGCGCTCGCCTTCATCCTTGTCGTTGTCTTCGAGTGGAATGGCGCGCTCAAGGACTTTCCGCCGCTGCAGAAGATCATGGTCGCCTTTTATCAGGCGATGACGCCGCGCACGTGCGGGTTCACGGTCGTCCCGACGGAAAGCCTGCAGGCGTTGACCGTGAAGGCTTACGAAGCGCTCATGTTCATCGGCGGGGGACCGGGGTCGGCGTCGGGCGGCCTCAAGGTGACGACGCTCGCCGTGCTGATCTACACGCTTCGCGCGATGTGCCGAGGGGACTCGGAGACGATCATCTCGCGGCGAACCGTGCCCACGGATGTCGTCCGTGAGTCGATCGTCATCGTCTGCGTGCTGCTGGCGTCCGTCTGGCTTGTCAACGGTGCGCTCGCCGTCACCGAGGCGGGGCGTGGCATCGGCGGCGAAGCCCTTTTCTTTGAGGCCGTCTCGGCGGTTACGACAACGGGACTCTCCCTTGGCGATACGACGGTGCGGCTCTCCCCGGCGGGGCGCATCGTCATCATGTGCGCGATGTTCGTCGGCCGCCTTGGCGCGCTGACGATTGTCATGATGATTGGTGACCGCGAGTCCACGCGTCGCGTACGCTTCCCGAGCGAGGAACTGGTCGTCGGCTAAGCCCCGGGCGGACGTGCGACGCTTCGTTTCCAAGCTTGAGCCGCAGAGAGGGCGAATCTGATCGTTTTCCGTGCCCTTTCTGCGTCTGCGGTGGCGTTCGGACGTCTCAACGGAGAGAACGGAATCTCTCAACGGAGAGAACGCGATGACTCAACGGAGAGAACGCCGCGTCTCCGTTGAGTCGTTTGGAGCTCTCCGTTGAGATGTCCGGTCGTCTTCCTGACGCGGTGCGCTCGTCTCCAAGCCTGAGCCGCAAAGCGGGCGCAAAGGGGGCGCAGATTAGACGAACATGGCCATGTAATGCGGAAGCGTGACCTTCTTTCCGATCTTCCCGAAATTGCCGTTGACGAACTTGTAGCCGATTCTCGTCTCCGGGCGTTCGAGGAAACGGTCGAAGGATGCGGAACTGTCATTCCCGGACTTCACCTCAACCGGAATGACGCCGTTGTCGCCTTCGATGAGAAAGTCGATTTCGGACAGGTTCGACTTCGGGTGGAAGTAGTAAGGACTGTAGCCGCGCCGGACGAGGAGGCTCATGATGGCGTTTTCGTAGATTCCGCCCTTGGCGAATCCCTTGATCGTGTTGTCGAGGATGGCCTTGACGGCGGGAAAGCCGACCATCGAGACGAGAATGCCGATGTCGGAGGCGTAGAGCTTGAAGCAGTCCTCCTTTTTGTAGACGCTCAGGGGGGTGTCCGGCGTTTCCACGTTGGGGCACTGGAAGACGAGCGCAGATTCGCGAAGCCAGTCGATGGAGGCGTAGAACATGCGGCTGCGCCCGTGTTCGACAACGGCCGCGTACTTGAACTTCTTGTTTTCGCGTGCAAGCTGGTTGGGAATCGAAAGGTAACAGGCCCGTATCTTTGGCTTCTCGGACGTCGGCGCGTAACGGGCAATGTCGTCGAGATTGGCGGACAGAATCCTCTGCTGGACGTCAAAGGCGACGTTGTAGTTGTTTGACTCGAGGTAGGTGGCGACGACTTCCGGCATTCCGCCGATGACGATGTAGTCACGAAAAAGCTGGAGAAATCTCCTGTTGGTGACTTCAGGTACAGGCTTGAGAGCGGCAAACGGCTTGCGCAGGGTCTCGTCGATGACCTCCGGGCGATAGCCGATTGCCCAGAGGAATTCCTCGAAGTCGAGCGAGTACATCGTCAGCTGGCGTTCATAGCCGACGGGAATCGAGGATTCGCGCCGCTCGGTGTTCAGCTTGGCGTCGTCGTCAAGGAACGAGAGGCCGAGCAGGGATCCGGATGCGATGACATCGATCTTGCCGTCGATGGCGAGAGGCTTGAATGCGGTTCGTGCGCGCGGACAGTTCTGAATCTCGTCGAGGAAGATGAGGGTATCACCAGGGGTGATGCGGAAATTTGCGAAAGTGGCGCTGAGCTTGCGATAAAGGTCAACGGCTTCCAGGCTCTCGGCGAAGATCTTGCGGTATTCGGGGTTCGTGACGAAATTGACGTAAAGGTATGAGTGGTAGTTTTCGCGTCCAAACGAATCGATGGTGAAGGTCTTGCCGATTTGCCGTGCGCCCTTGACAAGAAGTCCCTCTGGGAGATGGCTCTTCTTCCAGTTGAGAAGCGTATCGTAGAACTTGCGTCTGAGTGTCATGCCTGTGTCCTCTTAAACTTGCTGTATTATATCATAAATTTATTAAAATCTGCAATATGCCATTTTTGCGCCACCGAATACGGCATTGTATGCCATTTTTGCGACAATCGTCTTCTGCATCTATGCCATTTTTGTGAAAAGGTTGACAGTGAGATTCTTTGAGCCAGCGGCGGAGCCGCGCCTTGCGGCAAAGGACGAAGTGAAGGGGCGAATGAAGGGCACTTCAAGGGGATTTGAGCGGAGCTTCGTTTTTCAAAGTCTTAGCCGCAAAGGGGGCGCAAGGAGGGCGCAGAGAAGCCGATTGGATTGACGTGGCGTTAAGCCTGTGTTGGCGTTGACCGCGATTGCGGGGTTTTGATATAATCTTGCCATCATTGAGGATGTGATGATGAGAGTGGTGTGACAAGGCATATGAGAGTCTATCTCGATAACTGCTGCTACAATCGCCCGTTTGACAGTCAGGGGCAACTGCGCGTCCGTCTTGAAACGGAGGCGAAGTTGCGCATTCAGGCCATGATGCGTTCCGGCGAGATGGAATATGCTTGGAGTGACATGTTGAGTCGGGAGGCTCTTGACAATCCCGTTCCTTGGCATCGCGAGAAGATCTTGGATTGGATTGTCGGTGCGAGCGTTAATGTCGAGGTGACAGATGAGATTGAGACGGATGCCGCAGACTTGATGAACATCGGCTTGAAGAATGCGGATGCGTTGCATTTGGCGTGTGCATGTGCGGCAGAATGCGATTGGTTCTTCACCGTGGACAGAGGCGTTCTCAAAAAGGTTCGCGAACACCGTCAGACACGTGTCGCAAATCCTGTTGAGTTCATATTGGAGTACGAACATGAATATGACGGACAATGAATTGTGCCTCCGTGGCTTTACCGTTCTTGTCGAGGCGTTTGGTGATGTTTCGGCCGAGCGTTTCGTTTCTCTTATGAATCGTGAGCCGTTTGACTACACGGAATGGCGGCGGACGCATCTGTATGTGAATGAGTCCTTGCATTCGCTTGCAAATCGCGCGCGAGCCGCAGGGGCTTTGGCGCGTGAAAAGTACGGGTCCGAGCCAGTCCATTGACATCGATCAGTTCCGCCGCAAAGGGGGCGCAGAGGAGCTTATCTTGGAGAATAGACCTTTTTCTTCCGTCATGCCACGAACTTCGGGGAGTTGAAGGAACTTGGGGACAGGCCCTGCAGGATGGCACGGCCCGTCGGATTTTCTGCGCCGCTCTGCGTCAGCGGCGGAGCCGCGCCTTGCGGCGAGAGAACGAAGTGGCGGGGCAGTTAAAGGGCGCTTCGGAGCGAGCTCGGCGGGCTTCGTTTTTCAAGTCTTAGCCGCAGAGGGGGCGCAAGGAGGGCGCAGAGAGACTTTCACACGAATAGAGCCTTGCAGGGTATAGACCCAATGCGGGATGGATCAGTTTTTGTGTCCCTCTGTGCCAGCGGCGGAGCCGCGCCTTGCGGTGAGAGAACGAAGTGAAGAGGCGAATGAAGGGCGCTTCGGAGCGATCTCGGCGGGCTTCGTTTTTCAAAGTCTTAGCCGCAGAGGGGGCGCAAAGGGGGCGCAGAGGGCTGTTTTCGTGAATAGATCCTTTTCAAGATCTCGAACTTCGGTGAGCCAAAGTTGATCAGCAGCCCGTGTTCGATGCCTGTGGTGCAGAGATAGTTGATAAGCTGCGCTTCATGTTGCGGAATGAGTTTTGCGACGTGCTTGAGCTCGACGATGACGCGATTGGCGACAATGAGATCCGCTTCATAGCTGCCGATGACGAATCCGTCTTCGTCCCTCACGATGAGCGGCACCTGTGCGGAGACCTTGAGCCCGGCTTTCTCCAGTCGATGCTTGAGCCCGTTTTCGTAGACCTTCTCAAGGTATCCTGTGCCAAGGTAGAGGTGCAGTTGATACGCGGTCTGGCGAATGGTGGCGACAAGTTCATCGATTGTCAGAGAATCAGCAGCCGTCCGATCTATCGCGGATTGGCAAGCGGCGATCTGTTCGTCGTTCATTCCCTTGTACAGAAGGTTTTCGTTCATGTGCGTATGATAGCATATCGGCCGCAGATGGTGTGCGACAGTCGAACAAAACAATGTTTTCGACAACAACCTTCTTTGTGCCCCTCTGTGCCAGCGGCGAAGCCGCGCCTTGCGGCAAAGGACGAAGTGAAGGGGCGAATGAAGGGCGCTTCGGAGCGAGCTCGGAGGGCTTCGTTTTTCAAAGTCTTAGCCGCAGAGGGGGCGCAAGGAGGGCGCAGAGAGACTTTCTCACGAATAGAGCCTTGCAAGATTATAGGCTCTATGCGGGATGGGAACTTGGGGACAGGCCCTGCAGGATGGCACGGCCCGTCGGATTTTTCTGCGCCCCCTCTGCGCCAGCGGCGAAGCCGCGCCTTGCGGCGAGATAACGAAGTGGAGGGGCAGTTGAAGGGGGCTTCGGAGCGACCCCGGCGGCCTTCGTTCTTCAAGGTCTTAGCCGCAAAGCGGGCACAAGGCGGGCGCAGAGAGACTTCTCACGAATAGAGCCTTGCAGGGTATAGACCCAATGCGGGATGGATCAGTCTTTGCGCCCCTCTGCGCCAGCGGCGAAGCCGCGCCTTGCGGCAAAGGATGGAGTGGCGGGGCGAATGAAGGGCACTTCGGAGCGATCTCGGCGGGCTTCGTTTTCAAGCCTGAGCCGCAAAGCGGGCGCAAGGCGGGCGCAGAGACGGTTTGCGGTTGGAGTCGAATTTTCAGGTCCCCCTGTTCAGTCGGGGCGAAATGTGCTACAATATCAACGATTTTCATATCCTTGGACTCAACTGAAAGGAAAGACCTGACGGTATATTGAAACATTTAGACCGGTCGTAGTACCCAAAACGGCTGGCTTCCCACTTGGGAGGGACGCGCACTGGCGCGTCCGCAACCGAGGAGCGGGAGATGTGCGGGGTGGGCAACCTAACCCGTGCAGCGTACGCGAATCAGCGTATGACGCTTGTTCTGAAAGTTCGCCAAACAAACGAGAAGCGGAATACGGTGATCGCGCTACGTGTGTAACTCACACGTGGCGTGTTTCATCATTCATGTTTCTCAAGGGCGTTTGGCGATGCCTCAGAACAGACGTGGATGACATGGGACACGCCACTTCATTTTTTCAAAGTGCGTGACATGCCTCATCCCGATGTGAGGGCACGCCACTTTCTTTTCTGCGCCGAGTGGTGGGGCTGTGGTGTAAGGAGGCGTGGAAAGGAGAGATGAAGAGATGAAAGACGATATGCGGCTCAAAAGCGTTGTGGTTAAGAATGTAGATAAACTGAATTTGCCATGCCTTGATAAATGTACGGATAAAGACCATTGCCCGTGCGAGAAACTGAAGGCAAGTATAGAAAACTTACTAGGCTCATCAACGCTTGAAATAGAATGGATGTATGTGCCTACATGGGGATCGGTCACATTTTGGACTAAGTTAGTTGCTCCAATAGTGATAACTCTTATATTGATTAGCTTTTGTTTCATAAAAGCCGGATGTTGTTCTGTGTTTAGTGGGGATAGAATAAAAGTTTCCATTGCGTGTAACGGCTGCCGAATCGAAAAGAGTGTGAGTTCAGTAGCTGAGTTTGAATCGGCAACCAATGATTTGACAAAGATTCTAGTTGAGCTTAAAAGAATCGGAGAAAAGTAATGACTGATCGAATAACAATGAAATCAGTCTACTCATGTCTCTGGCAGTGTCGCGACCTTGAGATTTCGATGCTCTGGACGCGACTGACTTTGCTAGGCGCGTTTATGGGTTTGACATACGCCGGATATGGGGCATTGATTCTCAAAGGTCTTGATGGTGTCAGGAATTGGGAGGTGTTCAATCTTATGGCCATTGGCGCGAGTGCGTTCGGATTGCTGTTCTCAATTCTCTGGACAGCGACGGCGAAGGGGTCAAAGGCGTGGTTTGAGCGCTATGAGGCGATGCTGTCCTATTTTCAGGAGACATATAAAGATCTAGGTCTGTTTGAAAAGGTAGCGGATGTGGAATTGATTCTCTCGTATTTGGATTACAACAAGCGGTGCATCCGTAAACGGTTGCAACCTGTTGATTCCAATCTGTTCTCACAGAATGCAGGGGCCTATTCGGTTTCCAAGATCCCGATCGCCATGGGGCAGGTGTCGATGCTGGCGTGGTGTACCATTGGACTTGTGCATGTTTGGGCCTGTATTCAAGGGGAAGAGGTTGTCCGTAATCTTGTCCATGGCAGGGTCATGTATCTGGCCGTGTTGTTTGTTGTTCTTACCGTGACGTGTTCTGTGATGATCTGCCAAAGTGTTGGTAGCAGTGCATTGAAGGAGGAATAAGATGAGGAAGTATGCTGTTTTGTTATTGAGTTTGCTTGCGGCGATTACCCATGCCGTAGAACCGACGATTGCGGTAACGTCTGCCGCGCAACGTTATCCGTGGAACGGAATGGTTGATTTCACGTTTACCATTACGGGAGAAAGCGGCGTAAAGTACACTCCGTCATTTGTCGCGAAAGATCTCATTGGAGGTACAAACCTTGTAATAAAGACGGTCCATCGGGTTGTTGATGGGACGATTGCTTCACCCATGGATGGATTTGAGGCAGGGACATACAGTCTGGTTTGGGACACTGCGTCGGATTTGCCGAAGGGATTCAGGTGTGATCGGGTACGAGTGGAGGGATCCGTTGGTAATCTTTATATGGTAATTGATCTGTCTGATGGAGCGAATGCCATACAATGGCCTATCTTATACCTTGATGCAATACCAGATGGTGGGTGGACGGATGAATACAAGACAACGAAACTTGCCCTACGGCGAATCCCGGCAGGGATGGATCCATTAGGGCGGTATACACTCACACAAGATTTCTTCGTTGGAGTCTTTGAGGTTACACAGAAACAATGGCAGCTTATAATGGGTGGGTTCTCTTCTGGTTCTGGAGAACTTCACTACGGTACAGACGATGTTCGTCTCCCATACATCGTTTCACATGATGCTATCCGAGGAAAGTCCGTTGGTACACAATGGCCTATGTCGTCCGAAGTGGATGTGACGAGTTTTATTGGGGTTCTTCGAGGAAAGACGGGTGTGGATTTCGACCTTCCGACGGAGGCGCAATGGGAATATGCTTGCCGGGCGGGGACGGTAAGCGCCTACAACAACGGAGGAGGAACGGAAGCCGATCTTAAGGAATTGGGACGCTATAGTGGTAATAAAAATGATGGGCGTGATGATTCGTATGCCCATACGACAATTGTAGGTTCGTATGCCCCTAACCAATGGGGGCTTTACGACATGCATGGTAATGTATGGGAATGGTGTCTTGATTGGTTTGACTGGCATGGTTCAAATACTCAGACAGAAATCTTGTCTGGGCAAAATCCAAGAGGGCCGGAGTCTGGGGATTGGCGTGTTTTACGCGGTGGAAGCGTTTGGAGCTCGGCAATTGAGTGTACTTCTTCAAATCGGGGATGCAACAAGCCATGCTACAGTAACCAGTACTTGAGTAAGGATCTAGACTGTTCTGGTTATTTTGGCTTCCGTCTTTGTTGCCACATGAAGTTTTAGGATTGCTTTGGCGTACTCACAGCGACTTTGCGGAACGGATGCGGAAATGGAAATGACGAATCGAGATGTTTTCAGGCGTGCCGCGCTTGACGCGATAGATGATGCGGTAGTCGCCACAGAAGACTTCGCGGATGTCCGCGCGTTCGATTTCGGGGACGACGCGCCCGGAGAGCGGAAAGTCCGCAAGCGGTTCGACGGTCGCGTAGATCCTGTCGATCCAGTTCAGGACCGTCAGCCTGTCCTGGCATTGCACGGCCATGTAGCGGGCACAATCGAGAAGCCGCTTCTTCCCACGCGGCGACCATTTCATAGGCCGAGTTCCCGGAACATGGTTTCGGCTTCGCCCACGACCTGTTGTTTGAGCTTGCGGTGCGGGATGCCCAGCCCTGCGTCAAGTTCGGTTTCGGCGGCGGCGACGTCGTCCATGAGTTCAAGCGTCTCCCGGATGTTGTCGAAGTCGGCGACGTCGAGGACGACCTTGGAGGCGATGCCGTTCTGCGTGATGAGAAGCGGGCGGTGCGTTTTGGTGTTCCGCTCAAAACAGGCCGCCATGGTCTTGCGGAAGGTCGAGAAGGGAACCACGTCGTCGGCGAGCCGCATGGTTTTCATCGTTCGTTCAAGTACGCGCATCGAATCTCCTTGTTTGAGGGACAACGCCGAGATTGTACTACATCGTCGTCAAGTGCGTCGAAGGTATTTGACAGGTCGGCAGGTCGGTTTCAATAACAATTCCACAAAGTGAGTGGCAGGTAAACGAATATGAAGACATCAATCTGCATGGTGATTTCAGGACATTGGATAAGCCGACGCTTGAAACGAAGCCTGATGGTCCTCTGGGCCGTCCTTGCATCCGCTTCGGTCTCGGCCGCGATGGGTTCGTCACCGGAATTCAAGGTGGACCTTCGTGGTCTAGGCCTATGGCAACGTTGGACGGCGGATGCGACAGAATCGTTGGCGTATGCGAGCGCGTGGGCGACGAATGCGGCGGTAGGGGCAAAGGCCGTCGTGAAGGCGATGCCCATCCTGAAGCAGAAGCCGAAATATGTGGTCATCGACTTGGGCGGCGGCACAAACGCGACGCACTACCCGCTCTCGTATCTCGACGAGGTGCCGACGGGCGGTTGGAGCGACGCATACAAGACCTCGAAGCTCGTTCTGCGCCATATTCCGGCGGGCTCGTTCGTCATGGGTGGGCGTAACACCGATTATCCTGGTGCGGTGAACACGAACCTCCACATGGTCACGATTACGCGCGACTTCTACATGGGTGTCTTTGAGGTGACTCAGCGGCAGTGGGAATTGGTGATGGGGAATCGTCCGAGTTCGTTTACGAATGAGACATGTTACGCCACGAGACCGGTGGAAACGATTTCCTATCGCCACATTCGCGGCAATGATAACGGATTGAAGTGGCCCGAAAGCAAAGATGTGGACGATTACAGTTTCTTGGGATTGCTGCGCCGACGTGTCGGATTGAGCGGATTTGACTTGCCGACGGAAGCCCAGTGGGAATATGCGTGTCGTGCAGGAACGAAAACGGCATTAAATAACGGCAAGAACCTTACTGTTCAGAACGTGACTGACATCGGGGTTGAATGTGTCAACGCAAATGAGATCGCGCGATACAGCGGGAACAATCCCTATCGAGGCATTTCGCAGGCTACCAATTCTAAGAGTGATGTTAGCACAGCCAAAGCTACGGCTGCCGTTGGATCGTATAAGGGGAATGCTTACGGCCTGTTTGACATGTCGGGTAATGTTTGGGAGCTTTGCTTAAATGCGGAAGAGGCAATAGCATCAGGTAGCGTCGATCCTGTGGGCGGTGAGTTGTCCGTTTATAGACAACTTCGCGGAGGTAGTTGGTGCAGTAGTTTAATTGATCTGACATCTGGCGATCATCATTTGTGGAATGGGCATGGTTATAACCAGGTAGACAAGACATCAACTGTCGGCTTTCGCCTCTGCCTACAAGGTGGCGATGTGCCCGATCTCGCGTCGGCGGCGACGCTCGTGGACGAGGCGGGGACGGGTTCGCAGAACTGGGCTCCGACGCGTGCGGGAACGTACTATCTTACGCACGCGACGATGAACGCCGAGACGAACGCACAGCTGCTGAGCGCGTGGTTCGAGGTGCCGGGGCCGATGCTGACGTTCACGCCGCTGGGTGAACTGACGAACGGGGTGATGGTCACGATTGGCGGAGTCGAAGACGGTTGGAAGATCCGCTACACGACGGACGGCTCGGCACCGACCGCCGATTCGCTGGTTTATGATGGGCCGTTTTCGCTTCCCGCGTCGGGCACGGTGCGGGCTGTCGCGTCCAACGCTCAGGGCGTGATGAGCGAGGAGTTCAGCGAGACCTTCACCTTGCATGATGCGCTTTCTCTCGTGAGCGCAACGGCGCGGCCGCGCTACCCATGGAACGGGAAGGTGGATGTTGATGTGGAACTGAAGGGCGATCCGGCGAAGACGTATCGGGTTGCGTTGACGGCGAAAGATCTCGACGGCGGCACGAACTTGACGGTCAAGACTGTGTTTCGTGAAGGGGAAACTTCGGAGGATTTAAGTGCAATGGGGTGTGTCCCTCCTGGCGTCTATCGTTTCACCTGGGATGCCGATGCCGACATCAAGTCCGACGGGGTGTTGCCGCGCGTCGCGGTGAGCGTGTCGGCGACGGGGAGCGCGCTTGTGGGCTATGCGCGGCAGATGGCGCTTACGGTCGATGGCTACACGGGCGCGGAGACGCTCACGGACGTGCCGGTGCTGGTGCGGCTCTCGACGGCGATCAGCGGCTTTGACTACAACGACTTCGCGAGCCCCAGCAACGGGGCTGATCTCGCGTTCTTCGACGCGAACGAGCAAAGGCTCGCCTACGAAATCGACGAGTGGCACACCAACGGCACATCGCTCGTGTGGGTGAAGCCGCCCGAATTGAAGCGTGGCGCGCGGTTGACGGCGGCGTGGGGGGGAGGGGGCGAGCCCATATATGGGCTCGGCACTGAACACGGGCGCGGCACTGGGCGCGAACTCGCAACAGGGCACGAGGTGTGGCGCGACTACGCGGGCGTGTGGCACATGAATGAAGATTCTGGTGTTGCGTATGACTCGACGGCGAATGGGTTGGATGCGTTGCCAGAGAATTATCTTCTGGATATTGATGTTTCGACCGTTATGATAGCATGTGATGGCCCATGTGGGCGAGGTAGAGTTAATGCTTCTTCCGAAGAAACTGCTGGATGTAGATTGTCAATTCCGAGCTATGATGCGTTGTCGTTAGGCGGTCGATTTGTGGCGTCGGCATGGGTGAAGAACGATAAAGTTGGGGTATATAATTCGCGTTTGTTCCAGCGAAAAGAGGATTATCATGACCTTGATGGTTGGGAGGTGGAATTTAATCGAGTCGAGCCCGTGCATGCCAGAGGTGCTTCGCAGGGAGCTGTTTATTTTATGCTAAAGGAGGAATCTCAGAATTGGATAAATTTGGTATGCGTCTATGATGAGGAACGTGTGATGTGCTATACAAATGGGGTATATGCCACACCCTTGTCAACGGGAACATTTCGTTCAGAAACGATTGCGCCGGCAACTGACAATGGCATGCCCTTGAGGATTGGCGGCTCGCGTTTCATTGGCCAATATGACGAGATCCGTCTGCGCGGCGGAACGCTTTCGGCGGATCGCATCAAGGCCGACTACGACATGATCGCCAATCGAGACTTCCTTCGGTATGGTGCGGTAACGAAGGGCGAGAAGTGAGTTCTCCTTGGTCAGATCGCAGCGGGCACGAGTCCGTGATAATCGAGAGTCGCGGCGCCGGGGCCGCAGATTTCGGCGACCATCGCGTTGAGCGCGAGGCATTGCGCGCGCGTGATGCGGCGGCGGTCGGTGTAGTAGGCCCAAGGGGCGAGCAGGAGCAGCCGGCCTTCCGCGCAGGCCTCGAAGTAGTTCCCCGGCGGTTTGAACTTCGGTGCAAAGCCGTTCTCGCAGAGGGCGATGAGCGGCAGCCCCGCTTCAAGCGCGGCGCGGGCAATGGCCTTCTCGCCGGGGCTGATGCAGGGCGAGACAAGCACTGCGCCGCGCTCGGCGGCGTCGAGCAGCCGCTCGGTTTCGGCGGCGAGCGCATCGGGCGAAATGCGGCGCGAGCACTGGATCTGAAGCCGGTCGGGGCGGTTGAGCAGAAACGGGTTGCCGTAGGCGGCATAGGTCGCCCCGGCGAGTTCAAGGCGATTGATGCGCGTGAAGTAGCCGGGGTTCTGGCGAATGAGCGCGAGGCGGCGCGGGTTGTCGGCGATATAGCGAAAGAGGGTCTTCAGCTGGCCGCGATGGGTGAGTATGCGGTCGTGGTAGCCGGGGGCGAACAGGTTAGGAGGATTCGCCATATATGGCGAATCACCGAACGGCGAATCACCGAACGGCGAATCACCGAACGGCGAATCACCGGACGGCGATTCACCGGACAGCCGCCCACCGAGCCGATACGCCTTGGTACACCCGATCTTAAAGCCACGAACGATCTCGCCCAGATGGCGACGCATGCGCGTTCGAACAAAGAGAAGACCGTGGAAATGGTCAGGCATGACAATGCAGGCGAGAAGCTGAATTTCGGGATGGCGGCGGGGAATCTCACGCCAACAGGCTTCGACGCTTTCTCCGAGCGGAGTCTTCGCGACGGCACAGCCTTCGAGACGGCCCAGAATCGGGCGACGGCCCTCCACTTCGAGGGTGATCATGTAGATGCCACGCTCATAGTAGTCGTGGCAGAAGCAACGCTGCTTCATCTTGACGGACAGAATGTCAGGCGCATTTGTCATGGTTGTATTATACCGAATGATTGTATCGCGTTCAAGGCGGTTTAAGGAGCGAAATGGAATGAAGATGAAACTCGCGAAGGAAACAGTTCTTGGAGGGCTGGTTTTGGCCTTGGCTCTTGTGGGCGAGGCTGCCACCTCGGTGACGGCAGAAACGCCGGAGTTCGCGCTGTCAATCAAGCATGATGGCATGCGCATGAGTCGCGGCACTGAAACGTTGACCTACTCGTCGCGCTGGGGCGGAGGTGAAGACGCGGCGGTGACGCTTGCACAGGATGGCGAAACGATTCAAGCAGGGCTGACGGGTGAGGGCGTTCGCCCGTGGTCGGTCACACGCAACGGTATGTACTCGCTCACGCACACAACCTACACGAACGGTGTTGCGGGCAAGGTCGAGACGGCGACGTTTGTTGTCTCTGGGTTGGATGTACCGTTCGCGTCGGGTGATGTGACGGTGGCGAACTACGCGGACGTGTATGACGGGCAGCCGCATGGAATTGGCGTGACGGTCGCGGATGGCATCGCGGGCGTCGCGAAGAAGTACGCGACTGATCCAAGTGTGCCGTTCACGGAAGAACTTCCTACCCTGACGAACGTCGGCACACTGACGGTGTGGTGCGAAATCTCCGCGCCAGGCTACATCACACAGACCAATTCAGCGACCGTGACAATTACACCGCGCCCGGTGACGCTGACATCGGGCACGAAAACCGATTTCGTGTACGACGGCCAGCCGCACGGATTCCCGGTTTTAGGCAAAAGTGAGAACGGGTTCGTCGCGGGTGAGGGCGTCACGGCCTCGAACTGGGCGACGGTGACGGCGGTGTCCGAGGGTGAGGTCGCCAACACGTTCGACTACGCCGCGCAGGAGGGGACGGATCTCGCGAACTACGCGATCACGGTCGTCACGGGCAAAATTGCGGTGGTCAAGGCGGCACCGGTGACGCCGGGCGGGCCGATCGATCCCGTCTCGCCCGACCCGACGGATCCGTCCGCGCCGTATTCAGCGTACGACTTTGTCGGCGTATACGATGGTGAGGCGCATACGATTGACACGAATGCACTCAGGAGCGTCGTCTACCAGCCCGCCGCACCACTTTCGTTCCAGTACGCGCTCGTGAAGGACGGGGCGCTTGTCGATGAGCCGTTCACGTTTACGGATGTGGTCTCGACTTCGTTCTGGTATCGCATTTCTGCGCCGAACTTCGCAGACTACTGGCACGAGGCTAAAGTGACAATTACAAATCGTCCCGTGACGCTGACTTCTGGTACGAAGACCGATTTCGTCTACAACGGGGCGGCGCACACCTGCCCACATATTATGATAAGTGGGCTTGGCTTTGTCGCGGGCGAGGGCGTCACGGCCTCGAACTGGGCGACGGTGACGACGGTCGCCGAGGGCGAGGTCGCCAACACGTTCGACTACGTCGCGCAGGAAGGGACAGACCTCGCGAACTACGAGTTGACGGTAATCACGGGCAAGATTGCGGTCGTCGCCGCGCCGATTCCCGTCGGGCCGAGCGGTGCGGTTGCGGCGGTTGGCTACACGAACGTCTATGACGGCGCGGCGCATGGCGTCGCCGTGTCGGCGAACGGCCTCCTCACGACACCGACGGTGCAGTACCGTGTGGGCGAGACCGAGGACTGGGCCGATGCGTCTCCGACGTTCGGCGATGTCTGTGACACGCAGATGTGGTATCGGGTCTCGGCTCCGAACTACGCGCCTGTGGTCGGCTCTATTGGCATTAAGATCACGAAACGCCCGGTGATACTCACCTCGAAGAGCGATACGAAGGTGTATGACGGTACGTCGCTTACGGCGCACGAAGTGGCGGTTGGCGGCGACGGCTTTGTGGACGGCGAGGGGGCGGCGTATGCGTTCACGGGCGAGCAGACCACCGTGGGTACAAGCGAAAACACCTTCACCTATATACTCAATGAGAACACATCGGCGGGCAACTATGAGATCACCACGGTGAACGGCACGTTGACGGTGACGAAGGCCAGCATCGGTGGCGGTGAAGGTGGCGGCGGCGAGCCGGGCGAGGGCGACGTGCCGGACGGCGGGCTCTCGAAGTTCGACGCGGCGTTCGTCTACGACGGCGCGGGGCATACCATTGACACCAATGCGCTTGTCGAAGTCTTTACGGCGGTGATGGGTGGGGAGAGTGCGGTAGAGTACGCGGCGGACGACGGAAGCGCGGGGATCGGCGGGCGCGGGGCACCCGCCCTGCCGTGGGGGGCGGCGCCGGCTTACACCAACGCGGGCGAATACGTGGTGTGGTACCGGGTCACGAACCCGAACTACGAGGATTTCGTTCACACGGCGAAGGTGACGATCGCGAAGCGGCCGGTGACGGTGGCCGTGGCGGGGCATACGGCGACGTATGCATACGACACGACCGAGAAGAGCGTGAGCGGGTATGACGCGGCCACGGAAGACGCCCTTTACGACATCGCGGCGGATACGGTGTTCAGCGGCACGGCGGCGGCATCGCGCTCCGACGCCGGAACGACGGCGATGGGGCTGACGGCGGCGGACTTCTCCAACAGCAACGCCAACTTCCACGTGACATACGAAGTGACTGACGGCTGGCTGCGCGTCACGCCGCGCGTGATCGGCGACGATCCGTCGAACTGGGACATCCGCCTTGCGCGCAATCCGATGTACGACGGCACGGAGCAGTCGGCGCCGATCACGCAGGTCGCCTTCGTGAAGCCGGACGGCAACCTCGACGACATCCCCTACGCGCTCTCCGGCAACACGGCGACGGACGCCGGCAACTACGTGGTGCGCATCACCGGCACGGGCAACTACACGGGCACGGTGGAGAAGGACTGGGCGATTACGCCGCGCAGCATCACGCTTGCGAGCGGCCATGCGGAGTGGGTGTATGACGGCGCGGCGCACAGCGAAAGCGGCGTGACGGTAACGGGCGACGGCTTCGCCCCTGGCGAGGGCACGGACTATTCCGGCTTCCCGGTCGTCCGGCACGTCGCGGATGCGGCCGAGGCGATGGCAAATACATTCGCCTATGCGTTCAACGCGAACACGAAGGCGCAGAACTACGCGGTGACGACGCGCTTCGGCACGGTGAAAATGAAGCCGCGCGCAGTCACGCTCACCGCGCCGACGAAGGAGAAGCCGTACGACGGAACGCCGCTTACGTTCGGGGCGGAGGAAGTCGAAGCGGTCGCGACAGGCGCAACCCTCCCCGGCGGCGGGCAGGGGCTGCCCGCCCTGCCGGAGGGAGAGGCGTTTACACTGGGTGATTTCGCGCGCATCACGGAGGCGGGGCGCGTGGACGCCACGTTCACGGTGGCGGACGGAACGGCGCTCATGGCCGACTATGCGCTCACCATCGTGCCGGGCACGCTCACGGTGACGAGGAACGCGACGCAGATCACCGTGACGGCCAGGGGCGGCAGCTGGACTTACGACGGGCAACCCCACACGCTTCACGAATACGAGGCGACGAATCTCGGCGTTTTGCAGCCCGGCGACGTTCTGGATGTGGCGTTCAGCGACGATTCGGCTGTGACGACGCCACTCGACGGACCAGGGCGGAACGGGATCGTGGCGAACGTGATAACAGGCGTGAGGGTCATGCGCGGCGAAGCGGACGTCACCTCCAACTACACGCTCGCGCCGTACAACGGCACGCTGACGGTGACGAAGCGGCCTGTTGCCCTGACATCCAGGAGTGCGTCCAAGACCTACGACGGAGAGCCATTGACGGCGCACGAGGTCGAGATCGGCGGCGACGGCTTCGTGGGCGAGGACGGCGCGGCGTTCACCTTCACCGGCTCGCAGACGGTGGTCGGCAAGAGCAGGAACACGTTTGCCTACGCTCTCAAGGGCGGCACGAATGCCGGCTACTACGACATCACGAAGGTGGAGGGCGACCTTGAGGTGACGGCGGCGGATATCTCGCAGGGCGATGAAGGCGACTGGCAGATTGCAATGGGGCCGTCGCTCATGTACACGGGCCTTGAGCAGATACAGACACTGGCCTCTGTGACGTACAAGGGGCTGCCCGTCGATTGCTCCATCACCGGCAACGCGCAGACGGACGCCGGAACATACCTGATGACGCTTACGGGGCGGGGCAATTTCACGGGCGTTCACGAGGTTGAATGGAGCATCGCGCCGAAGTCGCTCACGCTCACTGCCAACAGCGCATCGAAGATGTACGACGGAACCGAACTGCGTAGCGACGGCGCCCTCGCTGTCGGATTTGTCTCCGGCGAGGGAGCGGAGTACGAATGTACCGGCTCGCAGGCAGACGTCGGCAGCTCGCAGAACAACGTCGCGACGATAAATTGGAACGCGAACACCAAAGGAAGCAACTACGCGGTGACGAAGCTTCCCGGCACGCTCACCGTCACGCCGCGCCCCGTCACGCTCACGGCGGCGAACATCTCGAAGCCATACGACGGCACGCCTCTTGCGCTGACCGCGGCCGACATCGCCGTGAACGGAATGGTCGCCGGCGAATCGTTCGTGTTCGGCGATTTTGCATCGAGGACGGAGGCGGGGCAGACGTCGGCGACGTTCAGCTACGCGGCGGGTCCGGGGACGAAGCTCGGCAACTATACCGTGACGGTGACGCCGGGCGCGACGATTACGATCACAAAGTGCGCGACGGCAATCTCGGTCACGGCGGCGAGCGGGTCGTGGGCATATGACGGCGAACCGCACTCCAACCGCACGTGGACGGCCGCAAACCTCGACACGCTCCAGGCAGGCGACGCGCTGGAGGTGACGTTCGACGATGCGAGCGTCGTGACGACGCCGCAGGACGGGCCGGAGCAGAATGGCGTGGTGGCGAACGCAATCGCAAACGTGCGGGTGATCCGCAGCGGAATGGAGGACGTGACCGCGAACTACACGGTCGAGTGGTTCCCGGGAACGCTTACGGTTACGAAGCGCCCGGTGACAGTGGATGTCAAGGGCAGGACGGAGACGTTCACATACGACGGCAATGAGAAGCGCGTCGAGGGGTATGACATATCGACGGAGGACGAGTTGTACGACATCTCGGTGGATACCGTATTCGGCGGCACGGCGGAGGCGACGTGCATCGATGCCGGAAAGACCGAGATGGGGCTTGTCGCTACGGACTTCACGAACAACAACGACTGCTTTGAGGTGACGTATGCCGTGACGGACGGCTGGGTGAAGGTCGAGCCGCTCGACATCGCGGCGGCGGGCGACGACTTCGCCATCGCGCTCGGCGTGAATCCGAAGTACAACGGCACGGTGCAGTCGATTCCCGTGGAGAGCGTCGTCTGCAGGGGGCTGCCCGTCACCTTCACCCGCACCGGCGAGAACGCCACCCATGCGGGGACCTACACGCTCACGGTGAAGGCGAACGGCAACTTCACGGGCGAGCGTTCGACGACGTGGCGGATGCTGAAGCGCCAGGTGACGTTGACGAGCGGCAGCGCCACGAAGCCCTACGACGGCTCGCCCGTCCGCTGCGGCGACGTCCACATCGCCGGCGACGGATTCATCGGCCTTGAGGGGGCGTCATTTGACGTGAGGGGATCGCAGACCGTGGCAGGCAGCAGCAAGAATGCCTTCTCCTACACGCTCAAGGCGGGCACGCTTTCAGGAGACTACGACATCGTGAAGGTCGAGGGCGACCTGACCGTCACCAAGGCGACGTACCCCGGGCAGGAGCCGGGCGGCGCGGGGATCGCGTGGAGCGTCGCGCCCGGCGCGGCGACGTGGATGTACGACGGGCGTCCGCACGGCGTGGCGCTGACGGGCGTGCCGGCGGGTGTGACGGCGCGCCTCGCCGGGGACGAGGCGGTGGACGCGGGCGACTACGTGGCCACGGTGGCGCTCGACTACGACGCGGCGAACTACGAGCCGCCGGCCGCGCCCGCGCCGCTCGCGTGGTCGATCGCGCGGCGTCCGCTCACGCTGATGGCGGCCTCGAGGGAGAAGCCCTACGACGGCTTCCCGCTCGCGGTGCGTCCGGGCGACATCACGGCGAGCGGGAGCGGCTATGCGGACGGCGAATGCCTCGACTACTTCGGCTTCGCCTCGATCACCGACGTGGGCGAGACGGCGGCGACGTTCTCCTACCGCGACAGCGCGACGGCGAAGGCCGCGAACTACGACGTGACGGTCGCGGGCGGGCAGACGCTGAAGGTGACGGTCGGCGGCGACCAGATTTCCGTCACGGCCGACTCGGCGACGTGGGCCTACGACGGCGAAGAGCACCGCGCCGCGACGTGGCGCGTCGGGAACGGCGACAAGCTGCTCGCCGGGCACGAGCTGCGCGTCGCGGTCGACCCGGCGAGCGTCGTCCGCACCCCGGCGGACGGGCCGGACGGCGACGGCGTCGTCTCGAACCGGTTTGCGTCCGTGCGGATCGTCGAGGCGGCGACGGGCGCCGACCGCACGCGGAACTACAACCTCGTGCTGAAGGAGGGCGTGCTGAAGATGACGAACGCCTGCATCCGCGCGGAGCAGTTGGCCGGGGTGGCCGACATCGAGAAGACCTACGACGGCGTCGCGACGCAGGTCGTGGTGACGGCGCCGCTGCTGCAGCCCGCGCGGGTGTTGTATTTTGCGGACGATGTATCGTCCGCCACGGGACGGTCAGAGCCTCCGAGCTTCACGCACGCCACGAACGCGACGGTGCGGTTCATGGTGGAGGCCGACTACTACCACGCCTACACGGGCCGGGTGGACGTCGCGATCGCGAAGAGGGCGGTCACGCTCACGACGCCGACGAAGGCGAAGACCTACGACGGCGCGCCGCTCACGTTCGGCGCGGACGAGGTTGCGGTGGGTGGCGACGGGTTTGCGGCGGGCGAGTCGTTCGTGTTCTCGGACTTCGCGGCGATTGCGGACGCAGGGCGGGTCGCGGCGACGGTCGACTACGTGGCGGGGACGGGGACGCGGCTCTCGGACTACGCCGTGACCGAGGCCTGGGGGACGCTGACCGTGCTGGCGAGCGCGGACGAGATCACGGTGACGGCGGACTCGGCGACGTGGGCCTACGACGGCACGGCGCACCGTCTGCCGTCCTACACGGCGGAGAACGCCGACAAGCTGCAGCCCGGCGACGCGCTGGACGTCGCGTTCGCGCCGGAGAGCGTCGTCCTCACGCCGGAGGACGGCCCGGACGGCGACGGCGTGGTGTCGAACGCGATCGCGTCCGTGCGCGTCCTGCGCCACGGCACGGAGGACGTGACGCGGAACTACTCGCTCGCGTGGTACCCGGGCGTCCTGCGCGTCACGAAGGCGCGGATGACGTTCGACGGCGAGGGCTCGGCCGATCCGTCCGACTTCTCGACGGCGGCGACCTACGACGGCGCGGGGCACACGGCGGCGGTCGTGCCGCCGAGTCTGCTGACTGCGCCCGTCACGGTGCGGTATGGCATTGCGGCCGATGGCATCGCGTCGGACGCCTCGCCGGCGTTCACGAACGCGGGCGTCCACACGGTCTTCTACGCGCTTGACGCGCCCTACTACGAGACGTACTTCGGGACGGCGACCGTCACGATCGCGCCGCGTCCGGTGACGCTCGTCTCGGGCGGGGCGGAGAAGGTCTACGACGGCACGCCGCTCCGCTGCGACGTGGTGCGCGTGAAGGACGGCTCGCTCGGCTTCGTGGACGGCGAGGGGTTCGCGGCGACGTGTTCGGGCGCGCTCACGGACATGGGGGCGATGGAGAACCTCTTCGACTACGCGCTGACGGGCGGGGCGCGCGCGGAGAACTACGCGGTCGCGAAGGAGTACGGGTGGCTGCGCGTCACGCCCGCGACGCTCGACCCCGGCGCGGTGTTCGGCGGCGGCGAGACGGACGCGGACGGCGGCCCGCTCTGCGCCCGCGTCTACAACGGCGCGCCCCAGCCGTTCGCGCCCGCGCCGGACTTCGGCGAGCCGTACCGTCTCTCCTACGCGCTCGTGCCGGGCGACGAGAGCGCCTATTCCGAGACGGCCCCGACGCGGACGCACGTCGCCGAGGGAGACCTCGCGGTCTACTTCAAGTTCCTGTCGCCCAACTACGCGCCGTACTACGGGAAGGGCACGCTGCGCATCGTGCCGAAAGCGCTGACGGAGGAGATGTGCGTCGCCGACGAGGACGCGGCGTGGTTCTTCGACGGGACGGAGAAGAGGCCCGCCGTGACGGTCGTGGACGGCGACCCGAACATCGCGACGGCGGACGACTACACGCTCGCCTACTCGGGGCGGACGGGCGCGGGGCTCTTCCCTGTGACCGTCACGGGAACGAACGACTACTGCGGCGTCGTCACGAAGGAGTTCGCGATTCTGAAGCGTCCCGTCGCGCCGCCGGTGATCGGCGATCTCTCCTACAACGGAAAGGTGCGCAAGCCGACAATCCCGCAAGATCCCCGCTGGACCGTGATCGCCAACCCGGGCGGAATTGACGCGGGGTCTTACACGAACATCGTCCTGCGGCTTGCGAATCCGGAAGACTACCGATGGAAGGGGCAGAATGCGGACGAGACGGACTGGGTCGGATCCTTTACGGTTCGCCGCGCGGGGAACGGTTGGACGATAGCCCCGGGCATTGCGGACTGGACGGAGGGCGAGGCCCCCTCCGAGCCGAAGACCGGGAAGCCGCGCAATGGCACGGTGACGGAAATCCTCTACCGTGCGCGCGGCGCGGCGATTGAGACGGCGGCGACGAACTGTCCGACGCGGGCGGGACTGTACACGGTGCGCTTTGCCGTCGCCGAGACGAAGAACTATCTGGGGACCTTCCGTGACGTCGACTTCGAGATTCGCCGCGCGGACGGCGGAACGGCGACGGCCACGACGCCCGTTCCCGTTCCCTACGACTGGCTTGCCCCGTATCTCGCCGCATTCGGCGGCGACTACGAGGCGGCGGCGCACGCGACGGGCGCGAACGGCGTCGCGCTCTGGGAGTCGTACGTCGCGGGGCTCGACCCGGCGGACGCGTCGAGCCGGTTCACGGCGAAGATCGCGCTCGGCGCGGACGGCAGCCCCGTCGTCACGTGGTCGCCCGACCTGCGCACGGCCGATCCGCCGCGCGCCTACACGGTCTACGGCAAGCCGACGCTCGGCGCGGCGGCGTGGGCACCGGTCACGGACGCGAACCGCGCGGCGATGCGGTTCTTCAGGGTCGAGGTGGAGATCAGGTGATGGACGGCGCTTCGTTTCCAAGGTTTCGCCTCAGAGGGGGCGCAAGGAGGGCGCAGAGAACCTTTGCGCCCGCTTTTTTCTGCGGTAACAAACAGAGGTGACAAAAAAGGAAAACAGAAATGATACGACCAACAAGACTGAAAATCAAGCAGGCCGTGTGCGCGCTGTGCGCGTGCGCGGGCCTGACTGCGTCCGCCGCGACGATTGGCTACGTGGCGGACGGGACGACGGGCCCATACTGCAACCGTGGCTACGGCATTGATGTGAACGTCTCCGTGCCGTCGGCCGGGTACACGGTCGAGTACGCGGAGAGCGAGACAGGGCCGTGGTCGGCGGGACCCGTCATGTATACGGACGTCTGCACGGCGAAGCCGGTGTGGTTCCGCATCTCCGCGCCTGGGTATGATACGGTCACGGACAAGGCATCCGTCACGATCGTTCCGAAAACCCTGACGGAAGATTACGTCTGGGTGGAGCAGGACGAGGAGTACGTCTACGACGGCACGGCGAAGCACCCGACTCCGAAGGCGGAGGACACGGCGGCCCTGATCACGGAGGACGACTACGACGTGGCCTACGAGGACAACGTGAACGCGGGCACGGCGCGGGCGGTCTTCACGGGCAAGCGCAACTACACAGGCACGGTAGAGGTCGAGTTCGAGATCGCGAAGGCGAACAACGAATGGACGACGGCCCCGGCGGTCGCGGACTGGACGTACGGGCGGACGGCGTCCGAGCCCGTCTCGGCGGCGAAGTCCGGCGTCGCGGCGGTGACCTGGTCGTCCGGCGCGAAGCCGACGCTGCCGGGGAACTACACGGCGACCTTCACGGTTCCCGAGTCGCGGAACTACAAGGAACTCACGGCGACGGTGCCATTCACGATCCATGCCGCGACAATCCGCTACGCGGCGGACGGCAACGCGGGCACGTACTGCAACCGGGGTTTCGGCATCGAGGTGAACATCTCGGTGCCGTCGACCGGCTACATGGTCTCGTACACGGGAAGCGAGGAAGGCCCGTGGTCGGCGCAGCCCGTCGCCTACACGAACGCCTGCACGGCGCGGCCTGTCTGGTTCAGGATTGAGGCGGAGGGGTATTCGACCGTGACGGATTCGCGTCCCGTGACGATTCAGCCGAGGGACATCGCGGAGGCGGAGGTGTGGGCGGAGCAGGACGAGGAGTACGTCTACGACGGCACGGCGAAGCGCCCGACTCCGAAGGCGGAGGACACTGCGGCCCTGATAACGGAGGACGACTACGACGTGGCCTACGAGGACAACGTGAACGCCGGCACGGCGCGGATGGTCTTCACGGGCAGGAACAACTACACGGGAACCGCCGTTTACGAGTTCGATATCCTGAAACGCCAGCTCACGCTCACGTCGGGCGACGGCTCGTGGCCGCATGACGGCACGGCGCATGCGGAGACGACGGTGACGGTCGGCGGCGACGGCTTCGCCCCCGGCGAGGGCGCGACCTACGGCAACTTCGCGACGCTCGCGGACGCGGACAGCGTCCCCAACTCGTTTGACTACACGCTGAATGCGGGTACATTGGCGGGGAACTACGAGATTACGAAGACCTATGGCACGCTCACGGTCACGCCTCCGCCGGTGACGGCCGTGCCTGTCGCGTTTGACGCGCTCGGCGGGCGCATCGGGGCGGCGACCGTCGTCACGCAGGACTGCACGACGGTCTACGGGACGCTTCCGGCGGCGACGCGCGACGGCTATCGCCTGGCGGGCTGGTTCCTCGGCGTGACGAACGGTGCGCCAGAGGCGGCGTCCGGCGCGGCACTGCTCATCGACGCCGGTCATACGCTTTATGCGAACTGGGCGATCGACACGGCGACTGCGCCCGACGAGTCGATCTTCGACTGGACGGCGAACGCCGACGGGAAGACCGCCACGATCAACGGGTTCAGAGACGCTTCGATTGCCGTGACGAAGCTCGTCTTTCCCGACCGGATCGGCGGCAAGTTCGTGACGGCAATCAGGCCGACCGCTTTCGCCAGCTCGCCGTGCGGCATGCGAGAGGTCGTCTTCCCGGTCTTCGGCACGACGATCGGAGACAAGGCGTTCTACGACATACCGACGCTTGCGCAGATCTCGTTCGCGGACGCGCGCCGTTGGAACGACCCGTCCGCGTCTGCGCCCGTGGCCATCGGGCGCTACGCCTTCTCGACCTGCCCGGCGCTGACGAACGTCACGCTCGGCGCGGCGGTGTCGTCTCTCGATGACTATGCTTTTCTCAATTGCCGGAACCTGGGGAAGATCATCGTCCTCGGGAAGCCCGCCGTCGGGCGGCAGGCCTTCCGCGCGGCGGGCGTGAACCGCCCCGAGGGCGTGGAGATTCTGATCGACCCCGCGCTCGCGTCCGATGCGGACTACATGGCGAATCTGAAGTCGGACGTCCCGACCGTGACGGTCAAGGTGGATGCCGTCGTCGCGGATCTGAAGACGAAGTCCTTGCGCGTCACGCCCCGGAAGGTGTCGCTGACGCTGTCCCTCGACAAGGTCTCCCGCTGGGGGACGGTGAACCCGGCCTCGGTCAGGGTCAGGAGTCGCGCCGCGCTGGACGCGCCGCCACAGACGCTCGTGCCCACGTCGGCGATTCTCAACGGAGACGGCACGGTGACGGTCGAGATTGACGCGCCGGCGGGAGGAAGCGGATTCTTCCAGGCGGTCATTGGCGAATGAAGACAAGGAGAAACAGACAAATGAAGAAGGAAATCCTGATGGTTGCGGTTGCCGGTCTCATGACGACGGCCTTTGCGGACAATCCCTGGCGGCTGACGATAGGCCCGGCGTGGCGCGCGCGCGTCAAGAGCTCGGTTTCGGGTTCGGCACCTGTTGCGGGCGTGGCGGCCTCGCACACGACGACGTATGACAGGGCGGACCCGAACACGAAGACGAGTTTTGACGTCTCGGAGACGGAGGTCGTGCAGGACCCTCTCTATCCGGGCGACCCGACTTTCCAAAACTATGCCTACACGCGGACGGCGACGGAGACAATCGTGACGCCGCACGGCACGCAAGCCGGGCTGGACGGATCGGACGTGGACCGTCCGCTTGGCCTCAAGGCGACGCTCGCGCGCGATCTCTTCGCGACGGAGCGCCTCTCGTTCGGCCTGGGCGCGACGTTCGCCGCCTATTGGAAGATGCGCTCCGCCGTCTCCGGCGCGGCGGGCGGCGGAACGCGCGTCGTCAACGTGACCAAGGACTATTACCTCTTCAGCGGCGGTCCCATCCCGCCGGATTCGGACTTCACGGCCCTGCATCCGGATTCGTCCCCGTACCTGCCGTATCGCGAGACGACGCCGGGAACGCCGACCGAGATCGCCGGAAGCCGCGTTCACGCGCGCCTTCGGAGCGACCTCTACCAGATTGGCCTCGGGCCGCAGGCGACTTGGCATATCTGCGGCGGGCTGGACGCCTATGGGCGCGTTCAGGCGCTCTGCAACCTCGCGCACCTTGATTTCGACGTCGGCGCAGCGAGCCGGGCGGACACGAAGTGCCTTTTCGGCGCAGGCGGCACGATGGGTCTGGCGGTGACGCTTGCGGAACACTTCGGCCTTTTCGCCGAAGTCGGCTATGAGTGGCTGGACAAGGCCGAGGCGCGGCTTGGACGGGCGGAGGCGGAAGTCGATTTCTCGTCGCTCACGTTGTCCGCCGGGCTTGTCTTCGACTTCTGAGGAGAGGGGGGTGACTTGTAAAGGGAGTGGGTCAGCAAAAACTCCTCAAGCCACTTTGGCCAGACGTGAATCGTAAGCATATGCGGTCTCTCCGTTGAGCGATTCCCTGTGGATTGAGTTGATCCAGTCCTCGAGCTGCCAGCGCCTGACGATGGGCGAGGTCGCCCCGCGCCTGAACTCGCGCTGCCATGCCGCAGCGTCTGCGGAGCTTTGCGTCGAAATTCACAAAAAAGAAATTCAAAAATTATGGTTGCCATGAGGATGGCTTTTCCATCCGCATGGAGATGCCCCTTCCATCCGCATGGGGGTACCTCATCCATCCGCATAGGGGTGGCTCATCCATCCGCATCGGTTGACGCATCCGTTCCAGGGCGTCCCCGGCATCTATGGGGTGGCGTTGTTCGCTTTTCTTCTTTGGTTGCCCCCCTGGCCTTCCTCTCTTCTTTGCTGACCCGTTAGACAGGTGACTTGTCAGAGTAAATGCGACTACACTGGTCGCATTGAGTTTGACAAGAAACAAGGATCTTCGCCTTCCCGATCTTCGCCAACACGGCGTATACTATTTATGGTATACTGGAGAGGTACTTGCAGAACTGTGCGATTGCGGGCGGGATAGAGTTCGTTCCTCCCGAAAAGGGCGAATCTTTGCGGTTCCTCGAAAATATGGGAGGGGCATGCTTGTTGTGTCCAGGTTTTTTCGAAGATGCGGGGGGATGCGCTTGTCGCGTCCGAGTTCTGCAAGTACCTTTGGTGAAACACAGACGGCGGAGATTTGTGTGTGGCGGAAAGAAGGTAGAGCAATGAAGAAAGAAGGCAGAACAATGAAACAGGTCATGCAGACGCTGGGGAACGCCATGCGGCGTGGAGCCATTTGGCTCTTGATTGGGAGTCTCCTGGGGATGCCTCTTGAGGCAGCACCACACCAGCGCAGTCCTCATGGAGACACACCGACCCAGACCGTGGGTTGTTCGTTCGCCACGTTCAAGGACAGGACATGGGTGACGGGGACTGGTCGCATTACGCGGATTCTGCCGGACGATCTCGTTCCGCCGTGCCATCAGCGATTCATCGTCGCGGATGGAGATGGACGGACGGTACTCATCGTGAACAACATTGACGAATGGCCCCGTCTGGAAGATGTGAGCATTGGCGACGATGTTTCGTTCAGGGGAGAATTCATCGCCAACGCGAAAGGGGGCCTTGTCCATTGGACGCATCCCGACAAATCGGGACATCGTTCGGGCGGATGGGTCAAGAAGACGGTTTCGAGCGGGTCGGCCTCCGTACAACGGACACAGGTGGGAGCGTCATTCGAGGACGAGACGACGCCTCCCTCTGAGCGCAGGGAGTATTTCGCCGGGCGTGGTCCCATCTCCCAACGCACCGCAGCGCCCGTCAACGAGGATCGGCCCGAAACGGGATATTGGCTCTCGACAAATTCGGGCGCACGGCATAATACACGTTGCGAGAATTACCGCAAGACACGAGGCTATCCCTGTACGAAGACGGAAGGTCGCCCGTGTGGCAGATGCGGCGGCTGAGGTCTTCTTCTCGCCACGTCATGTACTGGGCCTATCGCATGTAGGACAGAGGTTGAGAATCTACCACGGAACACACAGAACGGCCTGCGGCCGACAACGAGCAGTAGACGAAGGTCGCAATGAATTGCGACCTTCTCCAGACACGCAGGAACGCGCCCCCAACCCTCATCCCCAAAAAAATCCCAAAATCCCAATCCCCAACTCCTAGGCCCCTGGAACCTAAAACCTCGCTTCCCTTCCCCGATCAGCATGGGTGACTTGTCAGAGTAAATGCGACTAAATCTGTGCCTTGACGGCACATGGTCGCATTGAGTTGTTCCGAATGTGCATTGAGTTGTTCCCAAGACCGTCTCCCGCGCCGTCCGGGAGTCGGTTCTGCCCGCCGCGAGGCCGTTTCCGGGCAGAGTTCCCCTAACCCAGGCGCACCGTGTTTTTTCGGAACAGGTAGATGCGACTGGTCGCCACCGCCCGTTCAGGAGGTGTGCCTATGCCTGTCCGCTACCTCTTCGCCGGCGTTTCGCAGTCCTTCCGCGAGACGCTCTCCCTGACCTTGACCTCGATGCCCAGCAGCGACGGCTTGAGCGTGACGTCGTTCGCCGCTATGCGGGATATCCCGAAGAGGGCGGCGACGATGGCCGCGAACACCCCCAGCACGCATTCGCTCGTCTTCGCGTCGACGAGGAACGCCAACATGAAGTTGAACGGGTTGAAGATGAGCGTCAGAAGGGCCTTCCCGCCCCTGGCGCCCTCCACGGTGTCCATCTCGACGACGCGCACGCCGGGATGCTCCGCGACGAACTTCAGGTAGTCGTCCCACGTCCGTCCGACGCGGCACGTCTTGTCCACCCTGTGCTCCACCCCCTTGCCCCTGCGGGGCTTGACCATGCAGGCCCTCGGCAGGTTGTGCCGCTTCGTCGAGAGCAGCCCGCCGTTGACGTAGCGGTAGGCGGTCTTGAGCGAGAACGTGAACCGGTCGGGGTTGTTGACCATGGCCGCGTGTATGGACTGCCCCCTGTCCGTGAGGTCCCTGAGCGTCCTGTCGCACAGGAGCAGCTCGCCCTCGGTGATGTTCGCGCCGGTGCGGGACTCGGAGAGGATGGTCTCGTAGGACTCCTGCGCCTTCGCGTGGAGGTAGTAGCGCTTCCTCAGGACGCATCTGCGCTCCTCTGCGCATCCGTTGCAGACGAACGGGGGCTTCTCCAGCCTCCCGCACCTCTGCTCCACGAACGCGGGGCAGTGCGAGTTGCACTGGCGGCAGAACTTGCACTGGCGCCTCCCGTCGTAGAGGCAGTGGGCGCAGACCCCGCGCCTCCCGCACTCCATCCTGAACGCGCACCTGTTGGTGACGCGGTAGGCCGCGCCCTTGTCGGACTCGACCGCGCGGGCCCTGATCTCCCGCGTGACCGTCGTGACGGGGCGTGACAGCTCCTTCGCGATGCAGTATACTGTCTTTCCAGATCTGAGGCCGGTCTCTATCGCGAGCCGGTCCGCGTCGGTCAACCTTGGCTTCTTCATCTTGTTGTCTCCTTTTTCTGATTGCCCCCGCACCGTGCGGGCGCAAGGGCATGCAAGTATGGAGAAGCCCTTTCTAAAAGTAAATGCGACAGGGGGAAGAGGTGAATCCCCCTGTCCTTGGCGGCGCCCCCTTCCCCGTTGGGAACAACTCAATGCCACCGGTCGCATCCCCCCGCTTGGGAACGAGTGGATGCGACTACACTGGTCGCATTGAGTTTGACAAGAAACCGACCCGTTAGACATTACCATTTTGGGATAAGGGTGGACATTTCCGCTGATTTGACGGCTTCCGGCGGGAATTGGTATAATTTGCGCCGGAGGTGTGGTTAGGCATGAAAAGTCGTGAGAGGCGCGGGCGGTTCCCGAACCGCTGGGCGTTCGTGCTTGCAGGATGCGCGGTTGCGATTCTGCCGTGCGTCGCGTCCGCCGATCTGGCGCCTTCCGTTGACTGGGCGCACGCGCAGGAGATTGCGCACGGCGTCCGCTTGGCGCACTTCAAGATCGCCGAGCCGCGTCTCGTGGGCGAAGTCTTGCGGATAGACCTTTCGACGCCGGGCTTGCGCTTCCACGCCACGGAGCCGGACGCGCGGCTGGGCGAGCCGATTCCGGGGTATCCGCAGACCGTCTCGACGCGGACGGAGACCGTGCGTGACTTCCTTTCGGAGCTTCGCCACAAGAAGGGGATCAACGCCGTTGCGGCCGTCAACACGACGCCGTGGACGCCGTTCCCCAGCACGAACCGCTATGCGCATCTGACGGGCACGTGCGTCTCGGGCGGGCGCGTTCTCGAACGCGAGGGCTATCCGGCGGTCTTCGCCGTCTGCCGTGACGGCACGGTGTTGATCACGAACCGCATCGACGACGCCTTGCTGAAGTCCGTCACGACGGCGGCTTCGGGCTTTTCGCTTCTTCTTGACGCGCGCGGCAATCCTGTCGATCCGCCGGGCGGCGCACGTCATCCGCGAACCGCCTTCGGCCTGTCGGCTGATCGGCAGTGGCTCTACTGGCTGACGGTTGACGGCCGCCAGCCGGACCGTTCCGTTGGCGCGACTTGCCGTGAGCTGGGCGAGATCCTGCGTGCGCTGGGCTGCACCTCCGCCATGAACATGGACGGCGGAGGCTCCACGACGCTATGCCACTTTGACGCGGCGACGGGGGCGGTCGTGACGGATTCCCATGCCGTCTCGCTTGACACGAACGTCGCGCGGCGGGTCGCCTATTCGGTGGCGGTCTCGCTGCCCGACGCGTCGCCGTCGGGTCTGGCGTCGGGCGCGTGGTGGTGGGACTGCGCGAAGGCCGTCGATCCCGACGAGGCGAAGCCGCGTCTCCGGTTCTTGCGGCGGCAGGGCGTGACGGAGGTCTATCTCTGCGTTTCACGGGAGGCGTCGACCGAGGCGCTTGTCCGTTTCATCCGCGACGCACGGGCGCATGGCCTGCGCGTCGCCTACTTGGCGGGCGACGTCTCGTGGATCATGCCCGGGAATCTCGGCTTTGACGAGACGTTTGCGCATTTCCGCCGCCATCAGAGGACGGCGCCGGCGGATGCGCGCTTCACGGCGCTTCATCTGGACGTGGAGCCGTATCAGAACCGGACGCTGGAGAAAGCGCGGCTTTGGCAACTGTACGCCGACTTTGTCCTGCGCGTTCGTGCGCTCGTTCAGCGCGCGGGCGAGAAGCTGGAGTGGGACGTTCCGTTCTGGCTGGACGGAATCCGGGTCGTCCGGGGGAATCGCGCCGCGGCCTCGTTGCTGGAGCTGGTGATGGATTCGGCGGACGGGATCTGCATCATGTCCTATCGCGATACGGCGACGGCCATGCTGGACATCAGCAAGGAGGAACTCGCCTTGGCCGCGTCGCGTCCGTGCCGCGTCCTGTTGGGAGCCGAAACGGGGCGGACGGACGAAGAGCCCTTCGTCTCCTATCAGAAGGACGGCAAGGCCAAGATGGCGACCGAGCTTCAGCGCGTTCGCGCGGAACTGGCGCGGAAAGGCCTTCCCGCCGGGTGCGGAACCGCCGTGCATCACGTCGAGTCTTGGATGTCGCTGAAGGAATGACGGCTTTCTCTTTTCACATCAACCGAAAGGAACAACGATGAGAACAACGAAGATGAGTGCCCTGCTGTTTGCCGCGCTTTGCTGCGGCGGACTTTTCGCAGACGATTACCTGGGCGTCGAGATCACCTCGATTCGTCAGCGGTATCCGTGGAACGGCAAGGTCGACATTGACTTCACCGTGGCCTCGACGCGGCCCGAGAAGCCGGCAATCCTCACGTTCACGGCGGTGGACAACACGGTGAGCCCGGCGACGAACCTTCTCGCGCAGACCTTCGACGGCTCGGCGACAAACGTCTTTGCGGTGACGAACGGCTCTTACCGCACGACGTGGGACACCGACAGCGACTTGCCGCGTCAGGTCATCGACCGCGTGTCGTTCAAGATTGCCGCGACGACGGACTATCCCGACGCGGAGAACAGCCGCTACATGGTCGTTGACCTGCGCAAGGGGCCGGCGGCGACGGCGGCGGATCGCTATCCCGTCCATTTCCTGCCCACGATGCCGCTCGGCATGGCGGCCGGCGCGGACAAGACCGAGTATCTCGTCCTGCGCCGCGTGCCGGCGACGACTTCCGACGAATGGAAGGCGATTTCGGGCGGCAAGGACTACTTCCTGCTCGGCAGCGCGGCGGATGAAGTGAATCGCGGAGGGGCGGACCTGCCGCTCATGAAGGCGAAGATCACCCACGACTTCTATGTGGGCATCTACGAAGTCACGCAACGCCAGTATGAGCTCTTGACGGGCGAACGCCCCTCTTACTTCACGAACGAGGTCTGCTGGGCGACGCGCCCGGTCGAGAACCTTCTCGCGAACACGCAGATCGGCGCCTTCAACAAGGAAGGGACGCCGCTGAACCGCCTCTACCAGCGTTCGGGTCATAAGCTTCGGTTGCCGACCGAGGCCGAATGGGAGCATGCCTGCCGCGCGGGGACGGAAACGCCATGGAACAACGGCGGAACCTACACGAATGACGGTTGGGGAGACGCCAACCTTGAGAAGCTGGGGCGGTTCCGCTACAACGGCGGCTTCGTGAACGCGGAGAAACCGCCGCGCGACGCGGACGCGAAGAACGGCACGAGGACCGTGGGGATGTTCCAGCCCAACGCCTTTGGCCTCTATGACATGCACGGCAATGTGAGCGAGATGTGCCGCGACTATTGGTTTGGCGGCGACTTCTCCTCGCTTGAAGGCTATGACGCGGACAGTGACTGCTGGATCGATCCGGGCTTCTTCACCTATCAGAATCGCGATTATCAGGTTCGGCGCGGCGGTGACTTCACCTCAATCGCCAAGGAGTGTGCCGCGCCACGACGTTCGTACTATCTGGGCTATGGCGACGGCGCGAATGCGCACACGGGCTTTCGCCTGGTCTGCACGGTTGGGGAGTAAGCGATGAAACGGCTGTTCTTCCTGTGCCTGGTCGTGGCGGTCGCTTCCGTTTCGGCGGATTCGGTTGAGACGACGGCGGAGTTTGCCCTCGACAATGCCTTTGCGAACATGGCGATTCGGAGCGGCGAGACGATCCCTGTCGTTCGCGATGCCGCATGGGCGGAGGGCGGAGTCGTCTTCACGATGACGGGCGCGGCGCCGGAGGTCCTGACCGAGGGCGCACGGACGACGCTGACGGTGCCGACCGTGTCGCATTGCAAGGTTCTTCGTCTTGTGCTGGAGATGGCGGGCGCATCCTACGAGAGAATCTTCCTCGTCTGTGACGGCGACCCGAACGTGGAGGCTGTCGCGACGGGCGAATTCGCGCTGGATTCCCGTACAGGCGAGGTGCGCAAGGCGCGAGAAGTCGAACCGCTGCGCTATTCGTCCTTTTGGTCGAAGGGGGCGACACGGCCCGAGATCACGATTAATGGGGGACCTGTCACGATGCCCGACGCGGCGGAGGGCGATTACGCTTGGGGCGTCCGCCGCCCGCACGTGGCGGCGGATCTGCCCGGCGGCATTTACGCGTTGGAGCATTTCGACGGGGTGGAGCGCCTGACGGCGACTTTCCGCGTTCCACGCCAGGGCTTGACCCTGTTGATGCGGTAGGCGGTCGTGCGTCGCCCCTCGGACGGCGAACGGGCCCGCATTCTCGGGATGCCCTGAATGACGCGGATTTGGTATAATACGCGGACATGAAGACAAAGCCCCTTTTCCTCGTGATGTCCGCGCCGTCCGGCTGCGGCAAGTCGACGCTCATCGACATGCTGCTGCAGGAGTACCCGGACCTCGTCTACTCGATCTCCTGCACGACGCGGCAGCCACGTGGCGAAGAAGAGGACGGGCTCGACTACCATTTCAAGACGAAGGCGCGTTTCGAGGAACTGATTCGCGAGAACGCGTTCATCGAATATGCGAAGGTTCACGACAACTACTACGGCACGCTGAAGGCCCCGATCGAGGAAGTCCTGGCCGAGGGAAACTCGATGATTCTCGACATTGACGTGCAGGGCGCGGCGAAGGTGCGCGACTACGTGCGCAAGCTGCCGAACACGGATGCGCTCAAGATCGGCTACGTCGACATCTTCATCAATCCGCCGTCGATGGAGGAGCTGCGCGCGCGTCTGGAGCGGCGCGGAACCGACGCCCCGACCGTCATCGAGAGGCGTTTGGCGAACGCCGAGGGTGAGATGGCCCGTGCCGGCGAATACATGTTTCAGGTGACGAACGACGACTTGGGCCATTGCTACAGGCGGCTGTGCGACCTGATTGACGCCTTGAGCGGCAGAATGTGAGATCTATGAAGAAACGACTGAAATACGCAATGGTGGGCGGGGCGAAGGGCTCGTTCATCGGCCCCATCCACCGAATGGCGATTCGCATGGACGACTTGGCGGATCTCGTGGCGGGAAACTTCTCGCGGGACGCGAAGCGGAATGCGGCAAGCGGAGAGGCCTTTCGACTGGATCCGACGCGCGTCTACGCGGACTGGCGCACGTTGATCGCGGCGGAGAAAGGGCGGATCGACTTTCTCGTCATCTGCACGACGAACGAGACGCATTACGCCATCGCGCGTGCCGCGCTTGAGGCGGGGATGGACGTCTTCTGCGAGAAGCCGCTTTCGCTGACGGTGCGCGAAGCCACGACGCTCGGCAGCCTGGCCGCGCGCAAGGGGCGCGTTCTGGGCATCCCGTTCACCTACACGGGCTATCCGATGATCAAGCTCGCGCGTGATCTCGTGAAGAAGGGCGAGATCGGGCCGATTGACAAGATTCACCTTGAGTACGTGCAAGGCTCGTTTCGCAAGTCGGATCGGCACAACGGCTGGAAGATGGACCCGAAGGTCGCCGGCCCGAGTTGCGTTGTCGCGGACATCGGCGTCCATGCGTTCACCATGCTGGAGTATGTCTCGGGCCTTCAGGTCCAGTCGCTTCTGGCCGATCTCTCGTCTTACGCCAACGCGGCGGGACTGGACGACGACGCGTCGATTCTCATGCGCCTGACGGACGGCGCGAAGGCCGCGCTCGTCACGTCCAAGGTCGCCACGGGCGAGGAGAACGGCGTGCGGCTGCGCGTCTATGGCGCGAAGGGCTCGTTGCATTGGGATCAGGAGGAGCCCAACTACCTGACGGTCAAGTATCCGACGAAGCCGGACCAGGTCTTCCGCCGCAAGGCCCCGTATGTCGAGGGACTGTCCCCGGCGTCCGTTCGCGCGTCTCGGTTTCCGGCGGGGCATCACGAAGGCTTTGTCGAGGCGCTCGGAAACATTTATGACGAGTTCGTGGTGTCCGTGCGGTCTCGGCGGTCGGGTGACTTTCCGGGCGCGGAGGCCGGCGTTCGGTCGATGCGGTTCGTCTCGGCGGCGCTGAAGTCGTCGAAGGCGGGCGTGCGCTGGGTGACGCTCTGAGGTCGCGCACGAGGCGGCAGCACTTGCGGATTTTCGTATCATGGTGTATAATACGGGCCATGAAAACTTGGTTAGCATTCTGGTACGGCGTCTTTCGGAACAATCCGACGTTTCGGCTTGTCCTTGGCCTCTGCCCGACGCTGGCGGTCACGACCTCGCTTGAGAACGCGCTGGGGATGGGGTTGGCGGCGACGTTTGTCCTCGTTTGCTCGAATGGCCTCGTGTCCGCGTTGCGCAAGGCGATACCCGACGCGGTGCACATTCCCTGCTATATCGTCATTATCGCGACCTTCGTGACGGCGATTGACTTGCTGATGCAGGCCTACTTGCCCGACCTCTCGGCTTCGCTCGGCATCTTCATTCCGCTGATTGTCGTCAACTGCATCATCTTGGGCCGTGCCGAGGCTTTCGCGAGCCGAAACGGCGTGCTCGATTCGCTGGCGGACGGCCTGGGCTCGGGCGTGGGTTTCACGCTGGCGCTGGCGCTGGTCGCGACGGTGCGCGAGATCTGCGGGGCGGGCACGCTGACGGTCTGGGGCGACCTCGCCTTCAAGGGCCTGAATCCCGGCCCGGTTACGCTGGCGATCCTGCCGGCGGGCGGTTTCATCACGCTGGGTCTTCTGCTGGCGCTCATCAATCGCCTTGGCGAGTGGGCGGCGCGTCGGCGCGGTGCGCCGGCTCCGCTGCCGATTAGCCTCGATTGCCGACATTGCACGATGTGCCCAAACGGGAAGTGACCGCCGATGAGATGTCCGAAATGCCAGTCTGACAATGACAAAGTGCTCGATTCGCGGGCGGCGCGTGACGGCGCGGCGATTCGCCGTCGGCGCGAATGCTTGAAGTGCGGGGCGCGATACACGACTTACGAGGAGGTTGACCGCGACGAGGTCCAGGTCGTCAAGCACGACGGACGGCGTCAGACCTTTGAGCGCCAGAAGCTGGAGAAGGCGATTCGCCAGGCCTGCGGCAAGCGGAGCATTTCGAGCGATCAGATCAAGATGATGATCGACCGCATCGTCTCCAAGCTTGACGGCGACGAGATCCCCTCGACGAAGATCGCGGAACTTGTGATGGACGAGCTCCAGAAGGTGGATGAAGTCGCCTACATCCGGTTTGCGAGCGTCTACCGGCAGTTCAAGGACGTCGCCCAATTCCTTTCGGCTATTACGGAGATCGTGAAGAAATGAGCCAGTTCGAGTACCAGCGTCCGCCCGTCCGCGTGGCCCTCATGGGCCTCGGGCGCGCGATGTTCAATGACCACTACCCAATCTTTCTTCGCCATCCGGCGTTGTTCAAGGTCGTCGCCGCGTGCGACCTCTTGAAGGAGCGTCGCGACCGCGTGGCGAAGGACTACCCCAATTGCAAGATGTTCCGCCAGTTTGCGGACATGCTCGACGAGCGCGACATCGACCTCGTGGACATCGCGACCTGCACGACGGATCACGTCAATCATGCGCTCTTGTCGCTGAAGAAGGGCTTTTGGACGCTTCTGGAGTCGCCGATGGCGCTGACCCTGAACGATGCGCAGCTCCTGCGCGGTCAGGCGCACAAGTCGAAGAACCGTCTGCTGATTCTTCAGCGTGGCCTCTTTTCGCCGGATTTCCTGCTGACGAAGATGATGATGTCAGACCCGCGTCTCGGGCCGATCTACCAGATTCGCATCCGCCGCGAGGACTTCATCCGCCGCGACGACTGGCAGTGCGTGAAGCGTTTGGGCGGCGGCGCGGCGTATTACGCGATGACGGACCTCGTCATGCAGGCCCTGCGGCTTCTGCCGGTCCCGCCGATCCAGATGTGGAGCGAACTCAAGCGCATCGCCTCGCTTGGCGATTCCGAGGACTACGCGCACGTCTGCCTCAAGACGCGCGAGCACATCTCGGCGGACATCGAGTTCTCGGGTGGCGTCTTGCCGGGACTTCACGCGCCGTCCTTCGAGCTGCGCGGCGAACGTGGCGTCTTCCGCGTCGAGGCGGGAGCCTCTGCGGGGACGCTGACGGTCATCGATCCGAATTTCTCCTTCCCCCGTCGCCGTTCGTCCGTCCGTACGCCGCAGATCCGAGACCTGCACGAGGAGTTCCCCATCCTGACGGAGACGGTTTCCCTGCCGAAGGGCACGTTGAGCGGCCCAACGGCGTTCTGGAAGCACATCTACGACACGGTCCGCACGGCGGCGCCGTTCCCTCTCCAGCTTGAAGAGTCGATTGAGACCGTCAAGTTCTCCCAACTCATGAAGAAGACCAGCCCCTTCGGAAAATGATGAGACGCAACGCACGACAGGGCGGCCATGGCCTGATGACGCAAAGCCTTGAAGACTATCTTGAGGCCGTCTACCTGCTGGTCGAGGAGACGGGGTTCGCGCAGGTGCGCGACGTGGCGCGGCAGCTTTCGGTGAAGATGCCGTCGGTGGTCAAGGCGATTCAGGAGCTCAAGAAGCTTGAACTCGTCATCCAGAACCCGTACGGGCCGATTCTGCTGACGCCGAAAGGACAGGCGGTCGCCCGGCGCGTCTTGAACCGCCATCGGCTGTTGCGCGAATTCCTTCAGCTGCTGGGCGTCTCGCAGCGGACGGCGGACAGGGATGCCTGTCTCATGGAGCACATCTTATCGGCGGAAACCTTGGACAGGATCCGCACCTACACAGAAAAGAAACGATGAAAAGCCAAATCAATACGCTTCGCCAGCTTCAGGAGCTGGTCCTTACCCGTGATGAGCACAACCAGACCGGAGACGGCAGCCATCTTGACGCGCTGAACGATTCGATTGACGCGCTGCAGTCGAAGCTTCAGCCTCAGGTCGCGGGCATCTACTCGCGCCTCTACAAGAAGAGCCATATCGTCATGGCGGCGATGGTCAACAACTGCTGCTCCGTCTGCGGCATGCAGGTTCCGATCGCGCAGGGCCAGCAGGTCCGCCTCGGACAGCATCTCGTCACGTGCTCCAGTTGCGGGCGCATCCTCTTCGCGACGGACGAGGACGCGGTCCTCAACACGGCCGAGGCGCCGGACCGCGACAACCCGAAGACCGGCATTTCGCGCTTCAGCGCGGAGGAGCTGATGGTCTGCGACCTCGGGGCGGCCACGCGCGAGCAGTCAATCGAGAAGCTGGCGCACGCGATGGAGGCCCACGGGTTCATTTCAAGCGCGGAGAACCTTGTCACGGCGGCGTTGGAACGCGAAAGCGTCCTCTCGACGGCGATGGAGGGCGGCTTGGCGTTTCCGCACGTGCGTGGCGTCGAAGGCGGCGGCCTGACGCTGGCGATGGGCATCTCGAAGGAAGGCATCGACTGGGACGGCGAGAAGGTCAACGTGATCTTCCTCTCGGCGATTCCCGTAGCGGTCTCGGCGTTCTACCTGCGCCTGATGGCGGGTTTGGCCCAGTCGTTTGCGAAGGACGCGAATCGCAAGGCGGTTCTTGACGCCAAGGACGCGTCCGCGCTCTGGAAGGCCCTTCAGAAGGCGACGCGCACAACGGTGAAGTAAAGACGTGATGACGCGTCCGATTTTCGTGTTGCTGACGGGGTTGCTGGCGACGGTTGCCGTCGGGGCCCCTGCTCGAAAGGTCTCTCGTCCGGCGCGTCCTGCCGCCGTCCCTGCCGCGAAAGCGAAGCCGGTTCAGACGGCGCATCGCCGTTCGCCGTATGTCGGGGCTCTTGCGGCGGACGCGAAGACGGGCGAGATTCTTTTTGCCGACAATGCCGAAGCCGAAGCCTATCCCGCGAGCGTGACGAAGCTGATGACGGCGTTCCTGGTGCTGGAGGACGTAAAGGCCGGGCGCTATCGCCTGGACACGCGCGTGACGGCGACGCCCGAGGTCTACGCGTCCGAGGCCAGCTGGGTTGGACTCAAGGCCGGGCAGTCCATGACGGTCGAGGATCTCCTGACCGCGCTCTTGGTCAACAGCGCGAACGACGCGGCGATTGCGCTGGCGGTCCAGGCGAACGGCTCGCATGCGGCGTTCGTGGCGCGCATGAACGCGCGCGCGGCGGAACTGGGCATGACGAAGACGCGCTACTTCAATGCGAACGGTCTGCCGCCGAACGCGCGGCGGCGTTATCCGTGGAAGGAATTCAATCGCACGACGGCCTTGGACCAGCTGCGGCTTGCGCGCGAGATCCTGGCGAACCATTCGACAATCCTGAAATACACGTCGATCAAGGTGAAAAGCGCGGTTGAGACGCCCGTTCGCGACGGCGCGGGAAACCCCTACCCGCTGAAGAACCACAATCACGTCATGATGTGGGACGCGCGAAAGGTCATCAATCCGGACGGTTCGGAAGCCGTTGATGGCCTGAAGACGGGTTACATCGACGCGGGCGGCTCGTCGGTCGTCTTGACGGGAAAGCGCAAGGGACGGCGCGCGATCGTCATCGTTCTCGGCTCCTCGTCTTCGGACGAGCGCGACCAGCACGCCGCGCGGCTGATGTCGGATGCGTTGGGCGCGCTCGTGTGGTGATCGACATGTGCGCGTGAAGGCTGTCGTGTCAGGATGTTGATCGCAATCCTCATCGTTCTGCTGGCGTTGTCGGCGTTCTTCTCAAGCGCCGAGACGGTCCTGTTCTCCCTGACAGGCGCACAGCGCGCGCGGATCAAGGCGCGGAGCGCAAAGGCCGACCGCCTGATCGCCGGGGCGCTTGCCGACAAGGCGATCCTCTTCTCGACGCTCCTTGTCGGCAACACGTTCGTCAACTTCGCGATCGCGACGCTCGGCTACCGTCTCTTCGCGCGATGGATCCCCGGCTTGACGTGGCTCGCCGTCCCGACGATGACGATTCTCCTGCTTGTCTTTGGCGAGATCACCCCGAAGCGTCTGGCGCTGAAGTTCGCGGAACGCCTCGCCCCGCCGTACGTGATCCTGCTCGGTTTCTGGCGGGCGATTCTCACGCCGTTTAACGTCGTCCTGCGCGTGACCTCGCGCGCGTTCGCGCCCGCGCTTGAACGCGAGCGCCGCGCCTTGTCGGACGAGGAACTGATTTCGGTGATGGAGTCTGCCGTCGAGCATGGCGAGGTGTCGGCAAAGGATTCCGAGATGGTCGAAGGCGTCCTGCGGCTCTCGGAGCTTTCGGCGAACGACGAAATGACTCCGCGTGTCGATGTCGAGGGCTTTGACTTGGAGCGCGGGGATGAGGCGCGCGCGGCGTTCCGGGCGAACGCCAAGCACCATTACCTGCCCGTCTATCGGCGGACGCCTGACGCGATCGAGGGCGTTTTGGTGCGCGAGACGGGACGCGTCGAGGATGCGCTGTTCGTGCCGGAGACGGTCACGCTGGACGACCTGCTCGTCACTTTTGCCAAGAGCCGAAAGCCGATGGCGGTCGTCCTGGACGAATACGGCGGGACGGCCGGCATCATCACGCCGAATGACATTCTCGAGCTTATCGTCGGTCCGGGCGTATTCGGGAGTTCCGCAAACGAAGAGCCGCAGATCGCGAAGAAGGGGCCTAATGTCTGGGAGATTGACGCGCGCGCGTCGCTGGACGAGATCAACCGCGCGCTGGACATCGAACTGGAGGCCGAGGACGCGGACCGCCTCTCCGGGTGGGTGCAGTTCCATGCCGAACGCATCCCGCACGTCGGGCAGGAGATCGAGGCGGACGGCTGTCGAGCGACCGTCCTCAAGCGCCGCCACCGCCGCGTCACGCTTGTGCGGCTCGAAGTCCTCTCGCGCGAGACGGAAGACGACGACGCGGCGATTCTCGCGGAGACGGACGAGGCGGTCGAACGCACGGAGGAGGACGACGCATGACGGTGTTTCTGCTGGTACTCTTGGCCTTGTTTGCGCTCGCGTGGTCGGCGTTCTGCTCGGGCGCTGAGACGGGCTTTCTTTCGGTGAGCCGCGAGCGCATCCTGCATCTCGCGCATGAAGGAGGACGTAAGGCGAAGAAGGTTCAGCGCGCCGTGCAGGACATGGGGCGCACGACGACGACGATCCTCATCGGCAACAACCTCGCGAACGTCACCTACTCGGCGGCGACGGCGGCGCTGTCGGTGCGCCTCTTCGGCGAGAACGCGACGGTGCGCGCGGTCTGGAGCTTCCTCGCGGCATTCACGGTGCTCTACACGTCCGAGTTCATGCCGAAGCTCCTCTGCGCGGCGCGTCCGCTTCGGCGTATCCTCCGGCTCGCGGGCGCCTACGAGGTCATGGCAAAGCTCCTGTCGCCGCTGACGGCGCTCGCGCTGTGGTTCACGGATCTCTTCGTGCCGCGCAAGGAGGCCGCGCGGGAGCGGCTGACGGCGAACGACCTTCTGCGCATCCTTCAGGACCGCAAGGACGGCGTGTGTCTCTCCGATTTTGAGTCCGCGCTGATTTCGCGGCTGATCGTCTTGCGCGCCAAGGGCAAGCCCATCACGCCGGAAGACATCCTTTCCGCGCTCCGCTGATGCCGTGGACGAGAAAGAGGACGGCAACGCGGGAAATGCCCTTGCGACGGCGGGTCTCGCACGCTCGGCGCACGACATGAACGGTCCGTCGAAATCAGGCGGATTGCCGTGCGTACGGGCTTTTTGCACCCCCCTTGCATGCGGACCGCAAAATGTAGTATAATACAGTCATCAACAAAAACAAGGAGTTGAAAAAACTATGGCAGGAAAGCTTGAAGATCGCGTTAAAGACATCATCGTTGAGCAGCTCGGAGTGAATGCTGAACAGGTCACCTCGGAGGCGTCGTTCATTGACGATCTCGGTGCGGACTCGCTCGATTCCGTCGAGCTCATTATGGCCTTCGAAGAAGAGTTTGGCGCGGCGATTCCCGAGGAGGATGCTGAGAAGCTCACCACCGTCGGCAAGGTTGTCGAATACTTGAAGTCGAAAGGCTACGGTGACGACGGCTCTGCGCCTGAGAAGTAATGCCGAATTATCCAATTGGCAAAATTGTGTTCGGGAGCGCCGCATCGATTGATGCGGCGTACCGACTTTTTAGGGAACTGCCGATTGACGAGTCTCGTCTGAGCGATGGCGAAGCGGTGTCGTTCCCTGCGAAGCGTCGCACGCTGTGCAAGGAAGTCCCCGTCGCGGGCATCGGCACGTTTCAAGGCAGCCGCAAGCAGACGCTGACGTTCGCGCCAAGCGGGAAGCACGGCTGGTGGATTCGGCGCATGGACCAGCCTGAACAGCTTGACACGAAGGTGGACATCGCAAACCTCTGGACGAGTGCGCAGAACCTTGTCTTGCGCTCGGGTTCGCCCCACAACTACCTTCGGATGGTCGAGCACATCATTGCGCTGAAGCTCGGCTTGGGCATCGATGATGTCTTGCTGAAGGTCAATTCGGGCGATCCGCCGCTCTTTGACCAGTCGTCGCTTCCGTTGGTGAAGGCGGTCGAGCACGCGGGCATCTGCGAGACGGATGACGCGGCGACATACGTGACGGTGAAGGAGCCAGTCGCATTTGGCGGGTCTCGCGGCGATTTTCTCCTGTTTCTGCCGGCGGCAGAAGGGGCGCGAAGCCTTCGCATTGACTGTGGCATTTCGTGGAACACGGTCATTGGCGAACAGCGCGTCCTCTTTGACGTGACGCCGGAGACGTTCCGTTATGCCTCCTTTGCGCGGACGAATGCGACGCGCCGGCAGTATATCCTCGCGAAGACGGTCGGCAAGCTGTTTGCCTCGACGCGGAACTGGGGCTACAACGAGCGCAACATCTTGATTCATGGACGCCGTCGCTTCTATACGGAGCCGCGTTTCCCCGTCGGGCAGAAGTTTCTCGAACCCGTCTGGCATCGGGCGACGCTGGATCTCATGGCGGCCTTGGCCCTCACGGGCGAACATCGGTTCATTGGCACGGTCGTCAGCTATCGTGCAGGGCATACGCTCGACTGCGATGCCATCCGTGCGCTCTACCGAAACGATTTGTTGACCGCAGCAGTCTGAGATTCTCCGTTTCTGCTGACTTCAGGGCGACGTTCTTGACATATTTTCGCCGTCTCAAATGAGGCATCAAAGGAGGATGACGATGAATGTGGAAATGCGCAAAATCTGCCATCCGTCGAAGGAGACGGCCTGTGTGGCGCTGTTGGCCCTTTCGCTGGCCCGACTGCCCGTCGTGGCGATCGCCGCCGCGCTCGAGCCCACGCCGTTGGAAAGCGCGCCGACAATCAGCGTGCTCCTCGGCGCCCACTATACCGACTCGGGCCAGCGCGAGACGCACGACATGGCCGTCCACGTCGTCCAGAAGACGGGGAGCGACAACGACAACATCGTCGTCGTCATCTGCGGCGACGGCTACACGAAGGACGACCAGGAGGCGTTCGTCGCCGACGCGCGGCGCATGTGGGCGGGCGCGCTCGCCTACGAGCCGTACCGCACGTTCGCCCACCGCTTCAACGTCTATGCCGTCAGCACGGTCTCGAAGGGGGCATGGGGGTCGGGCGAGACGTTCTTCAACAGCTCCGTGCTGGCGGACGGACGCTCCCTCGTCCTCTCCGGCAACCGCTGCAAGAACCACATCATGGAGCGGTGCATTGGCCCCGCCTTCATCCGCGACTACCACGACGCGCGGCGGCAGGAGCCGTTCAAGGACCCCGACATCGTCTACGAGAACGGCCAGTGGATTGACGAGAATGCGCCCTACTACTTCGTCTTCGACTACATCCGCGTTTTCGTCGTCCTCGCGAACAGCGACAAGTACATGGGCGGAAGCGCCATCGACCAGAAGCTTGGCTTTCAGTATGTCGCCTCGTCTGCCGGCAACTCGAGCATCCCCACGCTCGCGCACGAGCTTGGTCACGCGATGCTCCATCTCGGCGACGAGTACAGCACGGGACAGATGACGGACGAGCAGGCCGCGCGCTCGCTCAACATCTCCGCGACGGGCGACCCCGCGCGTCTGCGCTGGAAGACGCTGCTGGGCTTCCGCGGGACGTATCCCGTCCCCTACCAGTATGGCGCGCAGTCCTTCAACTCGTCCCGCAGCTGCACCATGAACAGCCTGGACTATGACTTCTGCGAACTCTGTAGGCTTCAGGGCGCCAAGCGCATGGCCACTCTGATGGCGGACGGGCAGGACGGCCTCTACGTCGCGACGCCCGAGCTCCTCGCCGTGACCGGAAACTACGCGAAGCCCGCCGACTTCGCCCCCGCCACGATCGAGGGCTACAACGCCTTCGCGACGGACTACGCCAATCGCCTGTACAGCGGCACGGGCCGTAGCCGCTTCCGTCCGCAGGACATGGCGGGCCAGACGCTCCGCCTGCGCACGGTCGTGCAGAACTTCTCCGTGACGCGTGCGCGGCGCGTCCGGCTGTCCTTCGCGCTCAAGTCCGCCGCCGGCGCGACGCTCCACTCCGTCGAGCAGGTCTACGACGTCGGGCCGTGGGCCGACCGCGCGAAGTTCGATGTTGGCGGACACTGCCTCGCCTACACGGGGCCGGAGAACTTCGACTCGGGCCTCGCCAACTGCGAGCTGCTCTACACATTGCCTTCGGGCCTCTCCGCCGATGTCACCTACGCCTTTGAGGTGAGGGACGCGGACACGGGCGAACTTCTCGCCGACGACACGACTGAGACGACGCCCTATGCGCCCGTGAAGATCAGCTATGTGACGACGAGCGGAAAGACCCTCCCCGGGACGGGCGAGACATCAGTCCTCCAGCCCGTCGGTAGGGTGATCGACTGGCCCGCGCCCGCGCAGGTGGGCGGCTACGAACTCGCCCGGCCCGCAAGCCCCGTTACGGTCGGTGCGGGCGGCGCGACGCGCGTCTACGTCTACCGTGCGCCTGGTGAGGCGCCGTTTCCGCTCCTGCCGGGGGAGAGCGACGCGGTGAACGCCCTCGTCAGGCCCGTGGCTGATGCGGCGGGCGTGACGGCGCTGACGGTCGCCCCAGACAGCAAACCGCTTGAGGGGCTGGAACTCTTCACCAATATCCCGATCATGGTCACGCCGTCCGCGCCCGGCGCAACAGACGGGACGGTGGCGGTCGATTACGTTTTCGCCGTCAGCGACATCCGTCTCGTCACCTTGAGCGGCGAACGCGCCGTTGTCGTCTGCGCCAAGGTTTCAGTCGCAGGTGAGGCGTCCGCAGACTATGCCCCGATGACGCGGCTGGACGTGCAGACTTCGGCGGATGCGAAGACGTTTTCTTCCGTCGCGACCGCCCGTGCGCTCACGGCGGCTGAACTGGGCGCACTCGGCCTTTCGCCCAGCCCCGGCGAACGCTACTTCCGCTTGGGAGCGGCAGAAAGCCCTTCTGCGACCTTCCTCAAGGTCCGCGCAACGCGAACAAACGGTTTGCTTTGAGTTTTCGCTCAACGTAATGGCGGAGAGGGAGGGATTCGAACCCCCGGAAGACTTGCATCCTCAACGGTTTTCAAGACCGCCGCGTTCAACCACTCCGCCACCTCTCCTTGAGCTATGGCGCGTATTATACCATATTCCTGCCCTTGCAGGAGGCCGCATTTCCATTGGGCGGTTCCTCAGCTGCTGTGGCAGTGGCGGAGACGCGCACGAGATGGTATAATACGCGCTTCATGAAGACACGGCAATTCTGGTATCCGCTTCCCGAACGACTGATCGCCCAGCATCCCGCCGAACGGCGCGGGACGGAGAAGATGATGGTGCTCCATCGCGACACGGGGGTGATCGAACATCGTCATATCGCGGATATCGTTGATTACATCACGGCAAACGACCTTCTGGTCGTCAATGACACGAAGGTCTTTCCGGCGCGTCTGCTGGGCGAATGGCCCGACACGCACGGGGCCGTCGAGATTCTGTTGGTCAATGCCGCGCCGATGGATGCGGATGACGCGCGCCCGTCGATGACGGCGGCGCAGGGTTCGCTGCGCTGGAACGTGATCATCGGTTCGGGGCGCAAGTGCCGTGAAGGGCAGAAGGCGGTCTTCGGTCCGAATCGCGAGTTGACGGCGCGTCTTCTGAAGCCGCTTTCAAGTCTTGGCATGTGGCAGGTCGAGTTTGTCTGCGCGCGCCCGCTCATGGATCTTCTGGACGAGTTCGGGCATACTCCCGTGCCGCCGTATGTGAAGCGGGAGGGGACTGCGGAAGAGGAGCGGGAGGACCGCGAACGCTACCAGACGATCTACGCGCGCGAGGTCGGGTCGGTTGCCGCGCCAACGGCTGGACTTCACTTCACGCCTGAGATCTTTGCCGCATTGGAGACGAAAGGCGTTCGACGCGTGTCCGTCACGCTCCATGTCGGGCCGGGCACGTTTCGCCCCGTCAAGGCTGACGACATTGAAGACCACCAGATGGACTTCGAGGCGTTCACCGTGCCGTCCGAGACGGCTGCGGCAATCAACGCCTGCAAGGCGCGCGGCGGGCGCGTCTTTTGCGTCGGCTCGACGACGGTGCGCACATTGGAGACGGTCGCGGCGGCGACGGAAGACGGACGAGTTGTCGCGGGGTCGGGTGCGTCCAACATCTTCATCCATCCGCCTTACCGTTTCCGCGTCTGTGACTGCATGCTGACGAACTTCCACCTGCCGCAGTCCACGCTGCTGATGATGGTTTCCGCCTTGGCCGGACGTGAACGCATCCTCTGCGCCTATGCGCTTGCGGTGCGGGCGAACTACATGTTCTTCTCGTATGGTGATTGCATGCTGATTGTCTGATTTGGTATAATCAACGCAATTATGGCACTCTTCGTTCCTAAAGACCGTCGTTCACTGTTTCGCCAGTTCCTTGGCGGCATGTATGATGCCGTCGTCATCACAGACCCGAACGGGCACATCATTGAGATCAACTCGCGCACGGTCGAGTATTTTGGCCGCGAGTCTGACGAGGTGCTCGACGAGCCGATCTCCATTTACATTCCGGGCTTGAAGTCCGACATTGTCGCACGCATTCGCAAAGGGCTTGAGGGCGACCACCATGTCGTGATTGACGCGAACGGCGTCGCGAAAGACGGTACGCGCATCGCGTGTGAGGTCGCGGTCTCCTGTATCGACCTGATGAATCCGGGTGATCTCATCTTCACGATTCGCAATGTCGAGCGCCGCCGCGCCTACATGAACATGTTCCGCGCCAAGGCAAACGCCTTTGAGATTGCGCAGACCGCGCTCTTCGCCTGTTCGGAAAGTGGCGCGATTACCGAGGCGAATGCCGCGTTCTGTGCGCTTTTCGGTCTCACGGACATCGCAGAGGCGCGGCGGCACGTCTTTTCGGATTTCATGTTCGACGATCCGTTGCCGGTGGATTTCAAGAAGGCGCTGGCGGGTGAACGGACGGAGACCTGCCTTGTGGCTGAAGGCGATGGGGAGGATCAGCAGGAGCTGGAGATCGTTCTCGCGCCGAATCGGCATGGGCGACGCATCGTTGGCGTCGTTGGCAGCATTCAGAAGGTTTGACATGAGACGAGCGCCTCAATATGCGGCGGGAATCGCCGCGCTGACGGTCAACAAGCCGGATTCGAAGGTTCTGCAAGACTTCCTCTCGAAGAAGTTTACGCTCTCGCGTCGCGCTGCGAAGGCGATGATTGACGGGCGGAGCGTTTGGGTGAATCGCAAGTGCGTCTGGATTGCGCGCTTCGCATTGCGTACGGGCGATCTTGTCGAGGTCCCCACGCAAGTCGTCAAGGGTGCGCAGAGGCAGGGCAAGACCGCGGACGCGGCAGCTGTTGTGTCTGCACAACCGGGTTCAGCCTCCTCTCCGCGCCGTCACGTCCGCGTACTGTGGTCGGACGACAATTTCCTTGTCTGCGACAAGCCGTCGGGCGTCATGAGCTGTGGTGACCCGAAGAGTGCGGAGACGATTCTGCGTACGCAAGAGGGAATTCCGACGCTGGAGGCCGTCCATCGGCTGGACCGTGACACGACAGGCTGTCTCCTTCTGGCGAAGGACCACGCGGCTTTCCTGGCGGCGGTCGAAACTTTCAAGACGCACAAGGTGTCGAAGATCTACCACGCGATTGCCGTCGGTCGCTTCGCGTTCGCGCATCAGATCATTGACACGCCACTGGACGGTCAGCCGGCAGTCTCACGCGTTTCACGCGAAGCCGCTTCAGAAGATGCCTCGTTTCTGCGCATTCGCATTGAGACGGGGCGTACGAACCAGATCCGGCGTCATCTCGCGTCCATTCGCTTTCCGATCCTTGGCGACCGCGTCTTCGGACTGAAACGTGCGCGTGACCCGCGTCTCTTGCAGGTTCCGCGCCAGATGCTGCATGCCTCGACGTTGTCCTTGCCGAATCCGCTTGTGCCTCATGCGGAGATCAAGGTCCATGCGCCGTTGCCGGCGGACTTTCGCTCAGTCCTTCGCCTATTCGGCATGGGCAAGTCAAAGTGACGCGACCGCGTGTCTGAATGCCGTGAAAACGCGGCGGTCATCAGTCAATTCGGGATGCCCCGCGAACGCCCAGATATTGCGCCACCGTACGGCTGTGGGTTGTCCGTGTCGTGCCGCGAGAACCTTGACGTCTTCTGCGACGGAGACGATGGACGGTGCGCGAATGAAGGTCATGGGGACGCTTTCAAGATTTCCGCAGTCATCTGTCGCGGCGAAACTGCCGAGCTGGCGACCGTAGGCGTTGCGCCGCACGGTCACGGGGAGAATCCCCAACCAGACGGTCGGGTCTTCCTCCAGCTTTTCGGCAAGCAGGATGAGTCCTGCGCACGTCGCAAAGACGGGGAGCCCTGTCAGAATCTTCTCTTTCAGGGGCGCAAAGAGACCGAGATCCCTCAGAAGTTTGCCCTGCACGGTTGATTCGCCGCCCGGCAGGACGAGCGCGTCAAGCGGACGTTCGAGATCGCGTAACTGGCGAATCTCGAACGATTCCGCGCCAACATCAGCAAAGGCGCGTTCGTGTTCGGCGAACGCGCCCTGCACGGCCAATACGCCGATGCGCATCTTACTTGCCCCGTTCTTCCATGATCGTCTCGATCTCGTCGGCGTTGATGCCGACCATGGCGGGACCGAGGTTTTCGCTCAGTTTCGCGAGAAGGGCGGAGTCCTGCCAGTTCGTGACGGCCTGGACGATGGCGGCCGCGCGCTTCGCCGGGTCACCGCTCTTGAAGATGCCCGAACCGACGAACACGCCTTCCGCGCCAAGTTCCATCATCAGCGCGGCATCGGCGGGGGTCGCGACGCCGCCCGCCGCGAAGTTAACGACAGGGAGCTTGCCCGTGCGATGCACTTCGCGCACGAGATCCAGCGGTGCGGCAAGTTGCTTGGCGGCCTCGTTGAGTTCGTCTTCGCGCAGGGATGTGAGGCGGCGGATCTCCGACTGCATTTTGCGCATGTGGCGGACGGCCTGCACGACGTCGCCCGTGCCCGGCTCGCCTTTTGTGCGGATCATCGTCGCGCCTTCGCCGATGCGTCGCAGGGCCTCGCCGAGGTCGCGCGCGCCGCAGACGAACGGGACCTTGAAGGCGGTCTTGTCAATGTGGTAGAGATCATCGGCTGGCGACAGCACCTCGCTCTCGTCGATGTAGTCGATTTCGATTGCCTCCAGGATGCGGGCCTCGGCGACGTGGCCGATGCGGCACTTCGCCATGACGGGGATGGTGACGGCCTTCTGGATGCCGCGAATCATCGCGGGGTCGCTCATGCGGCTCACGCCGCCGGCCGCGCGGATGTCGGCGGGGATGCGTTCCAGCGCCATGACGGCGCACGCGCCCGCATCCTGTGCGATCTTCGCCTGTTCGGGCGTCGTCACGTCCATGATCACGCCACCCTTGAGCATCTGCGCGAGGTTGCGGTTCAGTGTCTGCCTGTCTTCTGCCATTGTCTTTTCTCCTTCGTAAGGGTTCGTCCGCCGTCCTTTTGGCGAAACGGTGCACATTCTATCACGAACGGCGGCGTGCATACAAGTGGCATAATTGTATGGAGTACAGGGAGGCGCTCGCCGGAAAAGCCTTTCGCAGAGCGGCTTCGGCTTCGGCTCCCTTGACGGATGCGCGGCATCTGTGGTATCATATTCATTCCAAAGCACGAATAATGAAAAACAACAGAGACTGATAAGGAAAAGACAGGGAATGAAGAAGATGCTCATCACGTTGGTTACCCTCGCACTCTCGTGGGGGCTGAATGCGGCGTCGTTACAATGGTCTTCGCTAGGCAAGCTGTGGGATCCGGCGACGAATAGCTATGCCAGGGATGAGCCTTCAGGCGGCACCATCTGCCTTTGCCTGGTCGTCACAGACGCCGACACGGGGGCGAAGAGTTACGAATATCTAGAGAGCGGAAATGTTGTCAGATCGGGGTATACTTCGAACATTGGCAAGGTCAAGAGTTATTACGGCTACACAATCCCGACAGGCAAGCTCAAGGACGGCGACATCCTCACAGTGCTCTTCTGGGACTGGGAAGACAAGTTTAGCCACCTTTACTATGTTGACGAGAATGGCCAGCCGACCAGCCGGATCGTGGATGACACCTACGTCGTCTCCGGCATTTCGGATGGCGTCTCAACCCTGGATCCGTTCATCTTTGCGAAGGACGGCAACTTCACGACGGCGATTCCGGAGCCGACGTCGGGGTTTCTTCTTCTCGTCGGCCTTGCGGGGCTTGCGCTTCGCCGACGGCGCGCCGAGGCGGCGTAACCGCCGTCCGCGCGTCAAATGCCGGTCAATTCGTTCGAGAACTACCCGATGAGCTGGCGCCCCGTGCGCGCCGCGCTGGGGACAGGCCCCCTGTATCTCGCGCTCGCGGCGGCGCTGGAGCGTGACGTCCGTGCGGGTATGTTGCCGCTTGGGACGCGTCTGCCGCCCCAGCGCGAACTTGCGGACTTCCTCGACATCGACTTCACGACGGTGACGCGCGCCTACGGCGTCTGCCGCGACAAGGGGCTCGTCTACGGCGTCACGGGACGCGGCACGTTCGTATCGGCGGATTTCGCCCCTGCCGACGCGGACGGCACGTCCGTCATCGACCTGGGCGTCGTTCAGGCGTTCCCTGAAGCGGGCGCAGCCGCCGTTGTCGCGGCAGCGCGGACGGCTCTTGCACGCGAATCGGCGGGGCGGCTCTTCACCTATGGCGACCGGGACGGCAAGCGGCGGCACCGTCTGGCCGGACGGCAGTGGCTCGCGCGTTGCGGCGTGGACGCGCCCGAGGAGGGCGTTGCGGTCTTTCCGGGCGTTCAAGGCGCAATCTCGGCGGCGATGCTGACGGTCTTTGGTTTCGGGGACGCGATTGCCGTTGACGCGTTCACCTACGGCAACCTCCTCGCGTTCGCCCGTCTCGCCGGAACGCGTCTTGTCCCGGTCGCGGGCGATGCGCAGGGGATGCGGCCGGACGCGCTCGACGCAGCGGCGCGGAAAGGCGTGCGCGGCGTCTTTCTCATGCCGAACTGTGCGAATCCGACGACAACTACCCTGTCAGAAGAGCGAAAGGACGAACTTTCCGCCGTCATTGCGCGGCACGGGCTGGTTGTCTTGGAGGATGACGCGTCATTGGATCCGCCTCGTGCGCGTCGGCGGACGCTCCAGTCGCGTCTGCCCGAGCAGACAGTCTATCTTTCGGGAACGACACGCCTGATTGCGCCGGGTCTGCGCGTGGCCTATGTCTGTGCGCCGGCGAATGTGCGTGACCGCCTTTGGGCGGGCCTTCACCATGCCGCCATCAAGGCGAGTCCGCTGGATGCGGAGATTCTCGGCGAACTCGTCCTTTCGGGCGCGGCGGAATCGATTCTTGCCTCAAAGGCCGTTCGGGCCGCTTCGGCCAACCGCCTGTTCGAGCGCGTCTTTCCGGCGGAATGCGGCGGCGACCCATATCGGCTTTTCCGGATGCTGCCGTTGCCGGGGACCTCGGGACATGGGCGCGAGGTCGAACGCGCCTGTCTGGAAGCCGGCGTACGCGCGTTCCATTCGGACCGCTTTGCTGTCGTGCGCGGCGCAAAGGATTCTTTTTTGCGCCTGTCCCTCAGTTCGGCGGGGGACAACGTGCGGCTGAAGCAAGGTCTCACGCGAGTCCGCTCGTGGATGCAGACGCATTAGGCGGCTCCTCTGCGGCTGTCCGGCGCACCGCAAGTTTCTATTGCCTAACTCGTGCGATATGTGAGATAATACCAAGACATTTTACCAAAACCCTAAAAAGGAAATTGTCAACATGTGCGAATGCGAGCTCTCTCCGGCGGCAAAGCAGAAATTTGCCGAACTGGACGCTTTCATCGACGGTCTCAAGCTTGACCTGACTGATGAGCGTCGTCGCGGATACCTTATCAAGATTCTCCATCAGGCCCAGCATATTTTCGGGTATCTGCCGCGCAAGGTTCAGCAACACGTGGCGGCGCGGATGGCGATTCCCGAGTCTGCCGTTTCGGGTGTCGTGAGCTTTTACAACTATTTCACCACGAAGCCGAAGGGCAAGTATGTCATCGACGTCTGCCTCGGCACGGCTTGCTATGTGAAGGGCTCCGAGGGTGTCCTTCGCGAGATTGAGCGCGTCCTTGGCGTCAAGGCCGACACCAATCCGACGCCGGACGGTCTTTTCTCCGTCAATGCGCTCCGTTGCGTCGGCGCGTGTGGTCTTGCGCCAGTTGTGGTCATCAACGGCAAGGTCTATGGCAAGATGACGCCGGCGAAGGCCGTTGCGGTCATTAACGAATACAGGGCGCAGGGCTGAAGCCGCGTCGCGTGATTTAGGAAAACCGACATGAATAAGATTTCTACGAAGCAAGATTTGCTGGCGGTCTATGAGACCGCCAAGGGCGTTCTCACGAAGCGTCTGGTGGCGGACAAGATAGACTCCATCAAGAAGGACATCCTCTGTTGCGGTGGCACGGGCTGCCATGCATCCAGCTCGAACGTCCTCATCGAGAACCTCCGCGACGAGATCAAGGCTGCGGGTCTTGCGAGCGACGTCAACGTTATCCAGACCGGGTGCTTTGGCTTCTGTGCGCAGGGGCCGATCGTCAAGATCATGCCTGACAATGTCTTTTACGTGCAGGTCACGCCTGAGGATGCGAAGGAAATTGTCGAGAAGCACATCAAGGGCCACGAGATCGTCGAGCGTCTTCTCTACGTCGAGCCGACCCTCAAGGAGGCGATTCACGACTATGCGAAGATGCCGTTCTATGCGAAGCAGATGCGCATTTCGCTCCGCAACTGCGGTCTCATCGACGCCGAGTCGATTGAGGAATACATCGCGAATGAGGGTTATCAGGGCCTTGCCAAGGCTGTCTGCGACATGAAGCCGGCGGACGTCGTGCAGGAAGTCCTCAACTCGGGCATCTGCGGTCGCGGCGGCGCGGGCTTCCCGACGGGCCTGAAATGGAAGATCGCGGCGGGCGTTCAGGCCGATGAGAAGTACATCGTCTGCAACGCTGACGAGGGCGATCCCGGCGCGTTCATGGACCGCTCGATCATGGAAGGCGACCCGAACTCGGTCATCGAGGCAATGGCCATCGGCGCGTATGCCATCGGCGCCCAGCACGGCCTTGTCTACATCCGTGCGGAGTATCCGCTCGCGGTCCAGCGTCTGCAGACCGCGATTGAGCAGGCGCGCGAATGCGGCCTTCTCGGCAAGAACATCTTCGGCAGCGATTTCTCCTTTGATGTCGAGATCAAGCTCGGTGCGGGCGCGTTCGTCTGCGGCGAGGAAACGGCCCTCATCCACTCAATGGAAGGCCAGCGCGGCGAGCCGACGACGAAGCCGCCGTTCCCGGCCAACATCGGCGGCGGCTACTGGGGTTGCTCCACGAACGTCAACAATGTCGAGACGTACGCTTCGATTCCGTGGATCATGGTCAACGGCGCCGAGAAGTACGCGAAGATCGGCAATTGGGTCGCCGAAAGGGACGAGAAGGGCAACTGGATTAAGACGGTTTCGGGCAATTCGGGCACGAAGGTTTTCGCGCTCGCCGGTCAGATCAACAACGTGGGCCTCGTTGAAGTTCCGATGGGCACGACTTTGCGCGAGATTATCTACGACATCGGCGGCGGCATTTCGGGCGGTCATGCGTTCAAGGCGGTGCAGACGGGCGGCCCCTCGGGCGGTTGCATCACCAAGGAGAACCTCGACACCCCGATTGACTACGCCAACCTCGGCAAGATTGGCTCGATGATGGGGTCTGGCGGCATGATCGTGCTTTCCGACAAGGACTGCATGCCCGCGATGGCCAAGTTCTATTTGGAGTTCACGAAGGACGAGTCCTGCGGCAAGTGCACGCCGTGCCGCATCGGCACGCGCCGCATGCTGGAGATGCTCCAGAAGATCTGTGACGGCAACGGCACGGAGGAGATGCTGACGGAACTCGAAGACCTCGCCAACACGATCAAGGACACGGCGCTCTGCGGCCTCGGACAGACGGCTCCGAACCCGATTCTCTCGACGCTGCGCTACTTCCGCGACGAGTACATCGCGCATGTGCGTGACAAAAAGTGCCCGGCAGGAACCTGCACGAAGCTCTACACGCTGAAGATCACCGATGCGTGCAAGGGCTGCACAAAGTGTGCGCGCAACTGTCCCGTGAACGCCATCGCCGGCGCGGTCAAGCAAAAGCATGTCATCGATCCGAAGAAGTGCATCAAGTGCGGCGCCTGCATTGCGGCGTGCCCGTTCAAGGCGATTATCAAGGACTGATTGATAGGTAATAAGTAGAAAGAATAAAAAAGAAGAAGAAAAGTCATGGCAAACGTTACTATTACTATCAACGGCAGCAAGGTCGAGATTCCGGCCGGAGCTACCATCCTCGATGCGGCGAACAAGCTGAACATCCACATTCCGACGCTGTGCTACTGTCCTGACGTTGGTTGTGGAACGTCGAACAAGCCCGCTTCCTGCCGCCTTTGTCTCGTTGAGGCGACGGGCATCCGTGGCCCTCGCAAGATTCTCGTTCCGGCGTGCGCGACCCCGGTCTCGCGTGACGGCGTCGAGGTCTGGACGAATTCCCTGCGCGCACTCAAGGCTCGGCGCACGGTTCTCGAGCTCCTCCTTTCGGATCACCCGCAGACGTGCCTCACTTGCACGAAGAACCAGCACTGCGAGCTGCAGAAACTGGCGCATGAGTTCGGCATCCGTGACATCAAGTACAAGGGCGCGGTGAACACGATTCCTGTCGATGAGTCCCCTGCGCTCGTCCGTGACATGTCGAAGTGCGTCATGTGCCGTCGTTGCGAGACGGTGTGCAACAAGGTCCAGACGGTCGGAGCTCTTACGGGCAATGGACGTGGCTTCTCCGCCAAGGTCGGCACGGCGTCGATGATTCCGCTTGCGGACAGTTCCTGCACGTTTTGCGGACAGTGCGCCAATGTCTGTCCGACGGGCGCGATTGTCGGCAACAACAAGGTCGCCAATGTCTGGAAAGCCCTGCATGACGCGACGAAGACGGTCATCGTCCAGACGGCTCCGGCTGTCCGCGTGGCTGTCGGTCAGGAATACGGCTTCAAGCCGGGTGCGCCGGTCACGGGCAAGCTTGTTGCGGGCCTGAAACAGCTTGGCTTCGACAAGGTGTTCGACACCGACTTCTCCGCAGACCTCACGATCATGGAAGAGGGACACGAACTCGTTGAGCGCGTGAAGGCTGGGCAGAACCTCCCGATCCTGACGAGTTGCTGTCCGGGCTGGATCAATTTCCTTGAGCATCACTATCCGGATCTTCTCGACATTCCGTCGAGCTGTAAGAGTCCGCAGCAGATGTTCGGCGCGATTGCGAAAAGCTACTATGCCGAGAAGATGGGCATCGCCTCGAAGGACCTGATCGTCGTTTCGGTGATGCCGTGTCAGGCGAAGAAGTACGAGGCGGCGCGTCCCGAGTTCACTCATGACGACGTGCCGGATGTCGATTATGTCGTCACGACGCGTGAACTGATCTCGATGTTCCACGAAGCGGGCGTCAACCTTGCGAACCTTGAGGATGCGGAATACGACAGTCCGCTCGGAGAGTCCACGGGCGCGGGCGTGATCTTCGGCGTCACGGGCGGTGTTCTTGAAGCGGCCCTTCGCAGCGTCACGTTCATGCTTACGGGCAAGAATCCCGAAGGCGACAAGATCAACTTTCGCGCAGTTCGCGGCTTGGATGGCGTGAAGGAGGCGAAGGTCGAGGTCGCGCCGGGACTCTCGGTCAATGTCGCGATTGCGTCGGGTCTGGGCAATGCGCGCAAGGTGCTGGACATGGTCCGTGCCGATCGCAATCGATTCCAGGCCATTGAGATCATGGCGTGCCCAGGCGGGTGCATCAACGGCGGCGGTCAGCCGCTCATCGCCGGCGAGGAGAACCGCAAGGCTGTCCTCGAACAGCGCATGGCGGGCCTTTATGCGGAGGACGAGGGCAAACCCGTTCGTCTCTCGCACGAGAACAAGGACATCTTGAAGCTCTATAAGGAGTTCTTGGGCGAGCCCGGATCGGAGAAGGCGCATCACCTTCTTCACACCTGTTACCACTGCAACGCGCGCGGTTAATCGGCGGTGTCGCGATGAGAGGGGGGCGCACGGCGGTCAGCCGTGCGCCCTTCCTTTTCTCGTTTCTTCAGGAATCTCGTGATGGTACGGTAACGTCGAAAACCTGACTATTCAACGCGTGATGACGACGCGTTGGCTGTCTTGGCGACGAAGTATGGCACGTTCGTCTGCGAAGGACGATAATTTGGTATACTGTCCCTGTGATAATGTCCTTTGACACCAATCGGGAGGCCCGCCTTTAGAGGTGCAGTTCCGCGATGAGCGAACTCCTCAAATTCTGTGCCCTCGCGGCGTCCGCCCTTCTGTGGGCGGCCGTCGCCGTCGCGTGGGCGGCGCGGCACGGGGCCTTCGCGTCCGCGTGGCGGGACTGGAGAGCCTGTCCGCGCACGCGCAAGGCGCTGGCGGGGATTGCCGTCGTCGCGGTCGTCGCGTGGGCGGGCGTGAAGCCGAGCGAGAATGAAACCACGGATTCGCACGGATTTACACGGATTGAAGAGAGGGAGTCTGCGACGCCTGTCGGAGGGCCTGCGGCGCTGAGCACGGAGAACGAGGAGGGGCGAAGGCGCGGAGAGGATGGGGAGGTTTTAGACAGGCTTGGTGAGTCCGGCGCGCCAAGCCCCTCAAATCCTGTGAATCCTGTCGAAGAATCTCCGTGCCTCCCCTCCCCCAACAACTCCATGTTCAGCGACAGCAACTCACCCCCCCCCGGCTACATCCTCTCGCGCGTCGGCACGAACGAGGCCTTCCTATTCGACCCGCCGGAGGGCGCGGTCATCGCGGAGAGTTGGCGGCGGCGCGGCGCGGCCTCGGACTGGCGGCGTCTGTCCTTCGACGGCTGGGAGTTTCCGTTCGGCGGCACGGCTTTCTCTGATCTGGTCGTCTTCGCGAACGGGACAATTCTCTTCTCGGCGAATGCCGCGCTGAGGCCCCTCACGGCCACCCTCGGCCTCGTGCCGGAAGGGGGTTCGGGAGGCTTGGAGGGGGCGCCATCCGGCTCTGGCGTCCCGACCTCCCAAACCTCCCTCTTCTGGCACGTCCTCACGCCCTCCAACACGCTTCAGCTCACGTGGCACAATGCGCTGCTGCACCGCTCCCCGACGAACCCCGTCTCGTTCCAGGTCGAACTGTTCCCGAGCGGTAATTTCGCCTTTCGCTACGACCTCTCGGCACTCGCGTCCGACGGGCTCCTCACGAACGCCCTCGCCGCCGCCGACAGCGGGTTTCCGGGCGGCGAGACCCATCAGGTCCTCTCGCGTGGGACGACAAGCCTCACGTTCCGTTCAGACAACGAGCGGCGGTGCGACGACGCGCGGGACGCGTTCGACAAGGCCCTCGGCGGTCTCGACCCGCTCGCGTATCCGTCCGGCTCGACGAACACGGTCTGGGAGCATCTTGTCTACACGGGGATGACGAACGGCGTTTTTGCGTATCCGCAGTCGACGGAGCGGACGGCGGTGCTGCGCGTGTCCGTGGCCGGCGCGGGGCGCGGCGAGCTCCTCGTCGGCGACCGCGCCGTCCCGCTCGTCGGGCCCGGAGGGAAAGCCACGGATTTCACGGACTTACGCGGATTGGGAGAGGGGGCGTCCACGAATCTGCACGAATCGACACAAATCTCGATTCGTGAAAATCCGTGTCAATTCGCGGACGAAACCACCCGTGCCCTCGTGGCTCCGTGTGGGCTTTCCGCCCCCGACGGCCCATTCCTCCTCCTCCCCGTGCCGCGCGGCGTGACCGTGCCGCTCTACCTGCGCACGTGCGGCGCCCTCTCCGTCTCGCTCTCGTCCGCCGACTTCGCCTTCGGGCGGCTCCCCGACCTCGCGGTGCTCCGCCCGACGGGGCGCATCAACTTTCCGAACGCGTCCGCGACCGTTCCCTGCTTCCACGACTACCGCGCGCGGCGGAAGGAGGTCACACTGCCCGTCGGCGCGGACGCGGAATCGCTCGCCTGCACGTGGGCGGCGCCCGACTCCGTCGCTGTCGAGAACCGTCCGCCGCGTGCCGCCCTACTGACGGGCCGCTTCGACGGGCGCACGACGACGCCCGTCACCTACACGCTCTCCCACCCGGACTACCTCTTCGGACAGAAGACCTACTCGCAGGTGGCGCGGTTCTGCCCGCTCCCGCCGATGGAGGAAAAGGAAGACCCGTCCGTCGGACGGCACTACGGCAGCCGGGACGAGGACGACGAGGACGAGTCCTGCTGGCACTGCGTCTGGGAGCTGTGCAGCAGGGGCTGCGACTGCTGTCCCTGGTGCCATTGCGGGGAAGAACAGGGGAGCGAACGTCCGGGCGGCGCGTCAGAGGAGGAAGAGCCGCAGCCAGGCGACTACGAGACCGCCGTCACGAACTGGCCGCATCTCTCCGACGTCCTGAAGATCCGCGAGCCGCCTCTCTACGCGGACCCGATCCGCCTTGAGGTGCCGGACGCCGGCGCGCCGCGCTGCTGCCCGTGCCCCGACCACGCGACGAACTGGGTCGCCGTGGCCTACCTGTCCGACCGCCTGAAGGTCGTCGACGAGAGCGGCCTCGACTTCAGGCGCGCGGCCGAGACGGTGGACGTGCGCCTTGCGGGAGTCCGTCCGAGCCGGGCCGTCGGCGACGCCTTCGTCTCGCTTGCGACGAACGGGGCGGTGCGCCTCGACGGCGCGTACACCGTCCTCGGCGTCGGCGTCCGCAGCCCTGGCGTCGACCTCGTGGTGCTCGACTCCCTGAACGCGGACTTTGGGCTTCCAATTCCCGTCGCGACGAACGCCGCCGAGGCGGCCGCGCTCGAGCTCGTGACGGACGTGGGGCTGCCGGGCGGGAACGTCCGCGTCGGCTTCGAGGGCGCGTCCGCGCCGTTTGCGCTCTGGGCGTGGGATTTGGCTTCAAACGCCTACCGTCCGCTCGCGTCCTCGGACGGCGGGCCGCTGGACATTTCGCTTGCCGCGTGGCGGCGGCTCGTCGGCGGCGCGACGGACGCCGCGACCGCGCGGACGAGGGTCGCCGTCACGGCGTCCGCCCCTGGCGCGGCGACGCTCGTCTTCCGCTACTGGGGCGTGTTCGGCGGCCGTTTCGTCGAGGACGTCGCGCGGCAGCGGCTCACGGCGGTCGCGCCGCGCGTCCGCGCGGACATCGACCGTGACGGGAAGATGGGCGAGTCGGACGACGCGGTCCGCCTCGCGGGTAGGCCGTTCAGGTTCTGGTTCAACGAAGACTGCGACAAGGGCGATTTCGTCGGGCAGGTCGCCGACGCGACGCCGAACGCGGACGACCTGAAGGTGAACGGGAAGCTCGACCTCGTGAACCTCTTCCCCGTCGAGATCGACGTCTCGCCGTTCCGCCGGGCGTGGGGAAGCGCGGTGACGGTCCGCCTGCGCGCGGCGGCGGAGGGCCTTCGCCTCTGCGTCCTCGGCGATGGCTTCTCGTCCGAGAGCGTCCTCGGACTCGCGACGGCGCCCGTCTCCGCGGCGGACGGAAATCCGCTGGAGTCCGCGGCGCTGACGCCGCTCGGCTCCGACGGAGCCGACCTCGCGGAGCTGGCGGGACGCCCGCTGTCGGAGCCCGTCGCCCTCGCGTTCGAGGCGGCGGGGCCGGTGGACGCGTGGTCGGGGCCGGAGGTCGTCGTGTCGCTCGGCGACGCGGAGGTCTACCGCGAGCGCCTGCCCGTCTCGATCATGTCCGTGGACGAGTTCTACCGTTTGGTTTCGATGCGCGGAGCCGAGTTCGATTCGGATTTCTCGGTCGTCTTGCCAGGTTCGTGTCTTGGCTGGCCTGACGAGGAACTGTCTGATGGATACGTCTTCTTCCTCCATGGGTTTTTCGTGTCGGAGGCCAACGCCCGTGCATGGAACCGGGCGATGTTCAAGCGACTCTGGTGGGCCGGCTCGCGGGCTCGCTACTGCGGCGTGACGTGGAATGGGGATGCCGGGCTTCTCACGGCGTTCTCGTATCACCTGAACGCGTTTAACGCCCAGAAGACGGCATCTTGCCTGAAGCGGCTCGTCAACTCGGTTTCGGGGACGAAATCCGTCATCGCACACAGCCTCGGCAACATGGTCGTCTGCGAGGCGATCCGGGAGGGAATGTCCGCCGACAGGTATTTCATGCTGAACGCGGCCGTCGCGTCCGAGGCTTTCGACGGCAGTCTTCAGGCGACTGCGGACAACATCGGCAAATACGTTCCCGACAGCTGGAAGCCGTATCCGTCCGGCACCTGGTGCGCGAACTGGCACGCGCTCTTCCCCGCGTCGGATGACAGGAGCAGGCTGAAGTGGAAAGATGTGTTTGCCGAGGTCTGCGACAGGACGGATGTCTACAACTACTATTCGACGGGCGACCAGGTGCTTGAGGCCGACGACGATATCCCCTCGGCCTTCAGCGGTGCGATCAACTTCAGGTGGCCGGTGTCCTTCTCGTGGTCGTTCCCGTTCCTGAACGTCGACAGGCCCTATGACCTTACGTTGGACCGCTACGCCTGGCAGAAGCAGGAGGTTCTCAAGGGCGTCGACCCGCTTGTGGCGACGCTGGAGGCCGGCTGGCGGTTCGAGTCGGACTGCACGCCCGACGAGGCCTGGCAGAGGCTGTGGGACGGGTCGATCGTCACGAACGCGGTGTTCGGGTACGACGTGGCGGCGTTCCACCGCCCGTCGAGTCCGATCGTCGACGTGTTCCGCGCGCGGGCGTACAACGTGCCCGCCGTCTCGAAGCCTGTTGGTGGAACATCTGTCGAGAGGATGTTTCGTGATAACGTCGATTTGAACGAGAACACCATAGGTCTTCGTCCGAATGGTTGGGGACGGAAAAGCGAGCCGTACAAGGAGAGATGGCTTCATTCCGACATCAAGGATATGTCGTATTACCATGTATATCGAATTATGCAGTCGATTGTCGATCAAGGAGAACTGAAATGATGAATATTTTTCGTATTGTTTTCTTGGCAGGAGCGGTGGCCTTGTCGTGCGGTGCTGAAGTCGCGGACAAGTCCTTGTCGGATGCAGTCCTTCGAGGGGCAGATGCGTGTCTCGAGATATTTGTGCATGACGAATGTGGAGACCCCGTGCCCAATGCCCGTGTCGAGTATGCATTTTGGCTGGTTGATCGAAAACGCACAGTTTCAGTTTCTGCCAAGACGGATGCATATGGCCTGTGCATGGCAAGGGGAAAATGCAGCGCAGATGTTCATGTCAGTGTTTCGTGTGACGGCTATTATGAATCTCGCATCGAACGATATATGAAAAGCTTTGCGCAAGGACAAGCTGTTGTTGGCGGTAAGTGGCAGCCCTATGGAGCGAGATTGCCAATTCTGTTAAGGAAACAGGTGAATCCGGTTCCGCTTGAGCAGCATTACGTTCATCGAATGGCGATTGTAGCCACGAATGTCTGGATGGGTTTTGATATGGAAATGGAGGCGTTCGTGATGCCGTATGGAGAGGGGCTTGTTTCAGATTTCGAGATCAAGTTTGACTGGAATGGAGAAGTGCGCAGAAAATACAAGGGATCCTTGCTCGGCATTCGGTTTCCGCCTCCGTCAGGCGGCTATTGGTTCAAGAAGATAAAAGAGAGCGAGTTCAAGGGGCCATTCGCCGCAGATACGAATGCGGTCTATCTATCGAATTTTTCATTCAGTGAGGTGAAAGTCGGAGAAACCTGGAGAGAGCAACTGTTCCCCAAAGAGAATGAACTTGTTGTGCGAACGAGGTGCAAAACGGACGAGAAAGGCAACCTGAAAGAGGCTTGCTATGGAAAGATTTCATTGCTCAGATTTGGATGGGGCGACAATGGGAGAGGAGATCTCCGCCTTGAGTATTTCAGGAATCCAAAAGTCAATGACCCGAATCTTGAGGCGGAGTTAAAATGAAAACACGGTATTGTTGCTTGATGCTCTTATCGGTTGTTTCCTGTGTTGTGGATGCTTTTTCGGCAGACACAACTCTATCGGACGTTCCTGCGTTTGGCGCGGATGCCGCAGTGAACGTTTTTGCACACGATGAAAAAGGTACTCCGATCACGAATGCGAGCGTGAGGTGCGGATTTTGGTTCAAGACCGAAAAGCAGAGTTCTACTGTTTGCGGGAAGACCTGATCACGAGCCCGCTCTTCACGACGTTCGAAGACGGGCGAATGGCCTCGACGAACGCGCTGGACTTCGCGGATGCGGAGCTGCGGGCGAAGATGCTCGGCGACGCCATCCCGGCCGAGTCCTTTGCGGCAGGGCGAAATGTGCTTGACGGCTTTGAAATGGCCTACTACCTCAACCCGACGCCGCTCGACCGCAACCTCGAATGGGACATGAAGAGCAACCTCTGCACGAATCCGAACCTTGCTAACTTGCCGCAACCGTGACTCTCCCACATCCTGGCCTGATTTTGGTATAATTCGCGCTGTCCCTTGGTTCGCCGAGGGGCCTATAGGTCGGGAACTGACGCGGCGTATCGCCGCGCTCCACCCCGCGACCGCATAAGATGATTTAGCGTCAACGCTAACACGTCGTTCTTGGGAAATACTACCACTATTTCAAACTCTGAACGGCATGCGAGTGATGATGCGCCTAATTGGGCGCATTGTCGCTTCATGTAATCAGAGTATGCCTGTGGTAGGGCTTCCCAAGAGTGCATGAAGAGATGGTGCGCTCTCTTTTCATGTTCGGGGACTGGTCCTGCGACAGGAGCAGCGTAGGATCGACGAACGGACTGTGCATCAGGAGTGGATAACGGGCTCGTGGCGAAATCAACCGATTCCGCCTTGCCGTGAGCTCCAGCAGCCATCGTGTTTTGGCGCGTGGCGCCCGGATCGCCGACAGTTCAATCCCAATGCCTGACATGTCCAGACGGCGTTTTCTCTGTGACGCAGCGGTTGCGGTTACGCAACTCTCCTTTACGTTCGACACGTTACCCAACTCCCATCCGCCTAAAGCCGAATGGCGTCCACCGTTTCTAGACTGCGTGGACGATGGTTCCGATTTCTCGGACTATGATCTTGCGCGGTATCGGGAGGACATCCGAACGTTCGGCTTGTCAAAGTGCTGGGAACGAATCTGCCGCTGGCTGCTTGAACATGGGGAAGGCGAGTTCCTTAGGATCCAGTCGCTTGGACATCTTTATGAAGAAGGGCTTGCAGTCCAAGACAAGTTCGACAAAAAACACAATGGGCAGTATTACACGCCCGGGGATGTTGCGTCCGTCATGGTCGAATGGCTCGAACGTCTGCCGGGTGAGGATGTCTGTGACGTCGGATGTGGCGTCGGTAACCTCATTCTCGCCTATCTTGACAGACTTGGAAAAGAGAAGGCCTCCCGCATGCTGCGAGCCGGAAGAGTCCACTTGTATGACCTGGACGAGACGGCACTCTGCATCTGCCTAGTCTCGATCGGAATCCGCTATGGTCTGGATACCATGTCCGCCGTACACGTGCAGTGCGGGGATTTCCTCGACGCGCAGGTCTTGCTGCCGTCTGGAAGCAAGGTCATCTCGAACCCACCCTATGCGGCGGTCAGGGACATCCCGTCTACATGGCGGCAGACGGCGGTCGTTCTCGAAACAAAGGAACTGTATTCGGCGTTCATGGAGAAGATCTTTCTTCAGAGCGGCGCGTCGGTCGTCATCACGCCATACAGTTTCATTGGCGGCGAGAAGTTCTGTCCGCTCCGTCGGATCATGAACGGGCGAAACGGCTTCGTCATCTCCTTTGACAATGTGCCCGGCGCAGTCTTCTGCGGACGAAAGCACGGCATCTTCAATTCCAACACGGGTAACGCAGTGCGCGCCGCCATCACCGTCGTCGAAGGTTCGCCGACGGCCAAAGGTTTTCGGTTCAGTCCGCTCATACGGTTCAAGAGCGTTGAACGGGCGCGCCTCATGACGTGCAGAGCGCTTGAGGGATTTCTTGGAAGTCGAAGGCAGTTGGTTTCGCCTGACAATCCGATGTTCGCCAAGTGCGACCGACGGCTTGAGGACGTGTACAGGGCATGGGTCATGAAAAGCGATTCGGTTGTCCAGGCGCATGTCTCTCCGTTGGGCAACCATTGCCTTTCCATTCCGAACACATGTCGATACTTTACCGTTGCCACTGATGAGCGGTTGGCAAGAAAGGGACAGGTCGTGCTGCCCTTTGCCGATGAGGAAGTCTACTGGTACGTGTTCTGCATGATCAACTCATCTTTCGCCTATTGGCATTGGCGACTCTTTGATGGCGGCATAACCTATCCGAAGGGCCTGTTGCTCCGAATGCCGCTGTTCTTCGGGGCGTTAGGCGAATCAGACCGTCGCTTTTGCCGCGAGATGGCCCGGCGGATGATCCGCGAGCGCGGGAAATATGTCATCCGCAAGGCGAATGTCGGGATGCAGGAAAACGTGAAGTACCCAAGAGCGTTCCGTGATGCGATCAACGAAAGATTCTTGCATGTCCTGGGGCTTGCGCAGAACGCACGCGTCTTTGATGTCGTCCATTCCAACATGGCCTTTGAGGTGAGTCTATGAGAGAGAGAATCGAGTTGACATTCAACCAGAATGAGATCATGTCCGAATTCTATTCCCGGCCTTCCAGGAAAATCCTGTTGGGGAAAGCGCGACGAAACGAAATCTGGAGTGCCATCAGGAATGGCCGCGATTCGGTTCCGGGCTTGGAAGGGTTCAGACAGTCATGCCCCGCATTGTACCACCAGATTGTCCAGCACATCAAGATAGGAGGCAACATCCAGTCCGCCGTCTTCAGTGAATGCGTCTACGCGCAGGCTTTGGCAGACATCTTCCGGCTCACGGTCTTTCGGAACTGCCTCGTCGACGCCACGTTCCTGCCCCCGCAAGTGGTGCGCCTCCTTTCGTCATATGCGTTGCGTCCGCGCTATGCGTACATGACGCCGGACGGACGCCGGATGCTGATCCAGGCCGGCGGATGCGGCGGCGTTGACAGTGCGCTGATCACGGTCTTCGAACTGAAGATATTCACGATTGAGTTCAAGGAGCCCGGTGCAAAGACAAGCGAGCCGGATCTTCCCAAGTACGGAGAGAACGGGGAACTTCGCGTCACGGACGCATTTCTCGCGCAGTATCCACAATTCGGCTCGATGCTGCGGGAAATGGCCGGATTGAACTTCTTCCGTGTCATGGGCAGCAATGTGCATGACTTCAGCGCGGAAAGCGTCAACGAGGCCATTGTCGACAACTACTGCGTCAAGAAGTTCGCCGACGTCGTCTGCACCGAAGATGTCCGCGAGATCCTCGTCATGATCCCGGTCAATCAGGTGTCCCTCTGGGCGAAGACGGAAGGTGAGATCCGTCCGGCTGGGCGAAACCATTACGCTGTCTGGACGCCGCTTGCGCTTCGGCGAATGCTGCAGGAAAAGGGGGCCTCCGTCATCGACGGGCGTGTTTCGGTTCCGCTTTCGTCTCTTGTGGCGGCACAACCACGAGGTGGACGTGGAATCTCCCGATACAAGATCAACCCCCTGTTCTTCGTTCGGGCGGAGAACGTGTCCGTGACGGGCGGTCAGGCTGTCTTCTCCCTCGACGCTGTTCGACAGCTCAATCCCACCATTGCCGGGAAGATGTTCTTTGAAGACCTATCCTACTCCGAAATCAAGTCGCACTACTTTGGCGGTTGAAAGGGCCTCTGCTGGGTTTGGAGGCGTTTGGTATAATACGGGCCATACAGTACGAGGCCCAAGATGGAGTTCAATGTCAAGATAACCGAATCCTACACGTATTCGAGGCAGATCGAATGTCGTGACGAAGACGAACTCTCGCGCATCCTGCATGAGGAATGCCCGCTGGTCGCGGATATGGATGGAGAGGATGTCGAGCGGCTTCGGAGGGAAGGATTGCATCTCCGATGCGACTACCAGTGGTGAGGGTGGACGCATGGAGCGTGGCGTGGGGATGTTCAAGCGCCGACAGGGAGGGGTTCGTTGGGGATTAGCCGACGCGACGCCATCCCGGCCGAGTCCTTCGCGGCGGGGCGGAATGTGCTTGATGGCTTTGAAATGGCCTACTACCTCAACCCGACGCCGCTCGACCGCAACCTCGAATGGGATCGAAAGAACAACGGCTTTAAGGGCGAGTGTCCGCCCTATCGTCTGCCGTAGGCTCATGCCTATTTCGTCGCATTTCAATAACCCAGTGCAAAAGTGAAATGAAATCCCCCTCTGTTCTCATGCTCGTGTTCTCTTGTGCCGTAGCGGGCTTCGCCCGTCCCTTGCCGCCGTTGCCGGCGCCGGAATTCGCCGACACGGAAGTGACGGCTTGCTATTCGCTTGATCAGGCGATGCCCGGCGTGGACGGTCTCAGCTTTGAACTCGCATTCTGTGGAACATCGTCCAACAACGTCGAGATTGCCTTCGGCCGGGACGACGACGGGGATGGCAATCTCTCCTTTGGGGAGTCGGATGTCCGTGTCGGCTGGGACTGCGGACGGTACTTCGTCGAGCGCGTTCCGACGGGTGAGAGGCTCGAGGAGCTGTCCGTCGGCACGAACGGGGAGATGCGGACCCTGCGCTGGTCCTGTGCCCTCAGGCATCGCGCGATGCGGGGCCTCACTGTCTCGAATGAAGTCGGGCCGGCGTTCGCCGCCGTTACCGCTGCCCCGCCGAGCTGGCTTTACGACGCGAACTGGGACACGCTGCGGCTGACGGCGCGCGGTCTCGACACCTGTGACGGGCAGTTTGACGTTGAGGTTTCGACGAAAGGGGTCGTGATTTTCTACCGATGAACGAACTCCACAATGTCGGTGCTGCCGCGGCATCCGTGTCCGGCTTTGCGTCAAAGCCTTTGCGTTGAAAAAAGGTGATGAACGGAAACCTCCAATGAAGATGAGAAGCGTGTGCGGAACAATCTGTACGGCGTTCGCTACCCTCGCGGCGGCGCTGTCTGCGGAAGCGTTTGAGGCGCGGCAGGTCTTCCGGGAGGAGCGCTTCACGCGCGGCGACGTGAACCTGCGGTCACTCCAGCCAATTGACGAGGCCTCTTGGATCTGGACGAGAGGGGCGGATCTTGACGGCGGAAACGCCTTCCCGATCGTCCGCTTCCGCTGTGACTTCGCGTCGGACGGCACACCGCTCGTCTTCGACGTCTCGGCCGATCCGCGCTACGTCCTCCTGCTGGACGGGCGCGTCGTCTCGCGCGGGCCGCACAAGGGCTTTGTCGAACGCTGGTCGTACCAGACTTACGAGATTCAAGGCATTCCGCCAGGCGAGCATGTGCTGGAAGCCGTCGTCTTTCATCTTGGGCAGAACGGCCCGCCCTCGATCCTGACGAGTGGGCGCGGCGGTTTCATCCTCAAGGCCGAGGGCGTCTACGACGCACGGCTGACGACGGGCAAGGCGATGTGGCGGGCGGCACGTGTGCCGTGTCAATCCTACGGCGGCGTGACCGATCCGGACACGATGACGGGCTGCGAGAACATCGTGCGCGGCACTGGCTTTCTCGACTGGAACGACCTCGATTGGCAGCCGACTTCCGCCGTGCGCGGCCCTGTCCAGGCGAGCGACTATGGAAACGCCTGCCGGGGCTGGGCACTCTTCCCGACGGAACGAGCGGACGAACTGGAACGGCCCTGCGCGCCGGGCTCGGTGCGGGCCGCGCAGCCGCTCTTCGACGAGACGAATGCCGTCTATGCGGCGACGGACGCGGCGTGCGCGTGGACAGCGCGTTTTGACCGTCTCCTCAAGGCCGGGGGGAAGGTCGAGATCCCTGCCCACACGTCCGTCCGATTCCTTTGGGATCTCGGAGATTACTACTGTGCCTTCCCCGACCTCGGGACGTCCGGCGGCGCGGGCGCGCAGGTTCGCTGGCGCTGGGCCGAGGCGCTCTATGCGCCGTTCGCCGAGACGGGGCGTTTGGGCGAACTCTACCTCCACAAGGGCAACCGCGACGAATTCCTCGGCAAGCGCATGCTGCGCGCGATGCACGACACGTTCCTGCCGGACGGCCGCGCGTCCGCGTCGTTCACGACGCCGTGGTGGAAATGCGGTCGTTGGATCGAGATCGCGGTCCGGACGGCTGACGCGCCCCTCTCGCTCACGCGACTGGGGCTCGTTGAGACACGGTATCCTCTTGAGATCAAGTCCTCGTTTGCGTGTGATGACGCGTCTCTTGAGGACATTTGTCGAATCGCCGTGCGCGGCATGGAGAACTGTCTTCATGAGATGTTCATGGACTGCCCCTACTTCGAGCAGCAAATGTACCCTGGCGACACGCGCGTGGAGATGCTTGTTCTCAACACGCTTTCGGGCGATGATCGGCTTTTGCGCCATGGCATCGGCATCTTTGATGCCTCGCGGCGCGCCAACGGAATGATTCGCATGAACTTCCCGTCCGTCCATGAGCAGGACTCGACGACGTTTTCGCTCGCGTGGGTGATGATGCTCGGCGACTACGCGCTTTGGCATGGGGGCAACGCCTTTCTCCGTCAGCGCATTCCCGGCCTTCGCCAGACGCTCTCGCAGATTGACACGTATCGTGACGCGGACGGCCTCCTGACGGACTTGCCCGGCTGGAGTTTCGTGGATTGGACAGAGTCATGGGGCTGGTTCGGTATCGCGCCGGACGGACGGCGTGGCACGTCGTCGGTCAACAACCTCCTCTACGTCTACGCCCTCCGTCAAGCGGCGCGTGCCGAGCGCTCTTGCGGTGACGCCGCGATGGGCGACTTCTGGCAGACGAAGGCGGAAGCTGTCGCGCGAGCAGTTGTCGCAGCGTTTTGGGACGAGACGCACGGTCTTGTCGCCGATACGCGCACGAAGGACCGTTTCTCGGAACATGCGCAGTGTCTCGCGTTTCTTGCGGACGCCCTGCCGTCTGGTCTGGCCGAACGCGCCTTTGCGGGTCTTGTCGCCGCGAAAAACCTTGCGCCAGTGACGGTCTACTTCTCCCACTATCTCTTCGAGACGTATTTCAAGTTCGGTCGCGCCGACCTTTTCCTCAAGCGGCTCGACCTCTGGCGCAGCTTCGTTCGCGACGGACTCAAGACGCCGATGGAAGCGCCGGGATTGCGCGGCCGCAGCGACTGCCACGCTTGGGGCGCACATCCGCTTTACCATCTGCAGACGGGAATCGCGGGGATCCGCCCGGATGCGGACGGCTTTGGACGGGTGTGCGTAGCCCCGCAACCCGGAGGACTCAAATTCGTGAAGGCGACGATGCCCGTCAAGGATGGCCAGGTGTCGGTAGACTTGCACTTCGCGGGCGATCAGGTTTCGGGGACGGTGCGATTGCCGTTAGGGCTTTCGGGACGCTTTTGTTGGCGCGGGAAGACTTCCGAATTGAAAGGTGGGGAAAACGTTCTCTGAACAGCATTGGAGGATGCTGTCTTGTCATTGTTTCCGCATCGAGTCGGATGACCTGTAAGGCGGAGGGTCCGCTATGCGCATGGAAGGGGGGGCCGCCATGCGCATGGAAGGGGGCCCGCCATGCGCATGGAAGGGGGCCTTCCATGCGCATGGGCTGTGGGGACGGTGTTCGCTTTTTCTTTTTCTTTGCTGACCCGTTAGATATTACCATTTTGGGATTGTCATTCGTGTCCGCGTCGAGTTGCGATTTCAAGCAAGATAGCGTATAATGTCATTTCCTTCAATTGGGAGCGTGATGCCTTGAGACGAAGAGAAGCAGGATAGGATGATGATGAAAAGAACGGATTTGCGCGGCATTTCGACGGGCGAGATCTGGGCCGTGGGCGGCTCGGATGCGGTTGTGCGCGGCGACTGGTGCTGGAAAGTCGCGCATGACGAGGAACTGACGGTGCCTGTTGCGCTTCTCAGCTTCGCGCAGCACGAGCAGGAGGCTCGTCGCGCTGGCGGATGGCCGGCCGCACGCTACTACGGGGATGGCGGCAAGACGGTCTCGGAGTTTCTCTCGTATGAAGACGTCTACGACATCAATCCGTTTGAAATCGGCGCAAAGCGTCCTGAAACGCGCAAGTCGTTTGCCGCGCGCCTCGTGCGCATCCTGCGGCTCCTGACCCTTGTCAATCTGAAGGACCGTCCCGTCATCGCGCTCTCGAACGGTGAGATGCGGCGTGTCCTTTTCGCGCGTGCGCTCGCCAAAGGTCCAAAGATTCTCGTCCTGGACGATCCCGCCGCTGGACTTGACGTGAAACAGCGCGGCAAGTTGAAGGGGATCCTCTCGGCCCTTGCCGCGCATGGCATTTCCGTTGTCATCTCGTATCGGCATCTCGACGAGCTGCCGCAGGGCATTACGCGGTGGCTTGCCGTAAATGCGCAGGGCGTGGCCGAGGAGACGGAGCGTCCGATGGGGAGGAGGCCGAGGCCTTCGGCCCGCCTGATGCAGAAAGCCGTCCGTTTGAACGCGAAGAAAGCGTCGCATGCGTGCGGAAAGCCTGTCCTTGAGATTCGCGACCTGTGTCTCGCCTATGGTGCGCGGAAACTCTTCTCGCATTTCTCGTGGACGGTGTTCGAAGGAGAGCGCTGGGTCCTCCGTGGCGAGAACGGAAGCGGCAAAACGACACTTTTCGCGCTTGTCACGGGTGACAGCCCTCTCGCCTATGCGGCGGATGTCCGCGTCTTCGGCATTGCGCGTGAAACGGGTTCCGAACTCGCGAAGGTCCGGCGGCGCATCGGCATCGTGAGTCCTGAGATGCAGGCGTATCTGGGCGAAAGCCCGTTTGCTCTCCTTGATTCGGCGCTGAGGCGAAAGCCGAGTCTCCTTCTTCTTGACGAGCCGTTCATGAACATGGACGAGGACGAGGCGCACCGGGCGGCGGTTCGGATTGCCGTGTATCTGGAGGAGAACCCGAAGGTGACGGCGATCATGATTTGCCATCGCCGAGACGAGGCGCCGTCTTGCTTCGACCGGGAACTCGACATCTCCGCATAAGAAAGGAACAAAAGACGATGAGATATGTGATTGTCGGTGGCGTGGCGGCGGGTGCAAGCGCGGCGGCGCGGTTGCGGCGGCTTGACGAACAGGCGGAGATCGTCCTCCTCGAAAAAGGGTCGTCGATTTCCTACGCGAACTGCGGGCTTCCCTATCACGTGGGCGGTGTCATTAAGGATCGCGCACGCCTCACGGTCATGCCGACCAAGAAGTTCGCGGCTTGGTTCAATGTCGATGTCCGCACGAACTGCGAGGTGACGGAGATTGACCGCGCGAAGAAGGAAGTCGTCCTCGTCTCCGGCGCGACGGGCGTGTCTCGCCTCTCCTACGACAAACTGCTCCTCGCAACAGGAGCGTCGCCCGTCGGAGAGCCGTTCTCGGACGAGACTCATCCGCACGTGGCGCATCTTTGGACGCTGGCGGACATGGATCGCGTCGTCGAGAAGCTCGGTGCGGCGAAGCGCGCGCTCGTCGTGGGCGCGGGCTTCATCGGCCTTGAAGTCGCAGAAAACCTGCGTCGGCGCGGCCTCGAAGTGATGATCGTCCAGCGCGGCGACCATGTTCTGCCGACGCTCGATGCGGAGATGGCCCGTCCGCTTGCGGACGAGTTGCGCGTTTTGGGCGTCCGGATCTGCTTCGGGCGTCAGGTCGCAGACTTCAAAGATGGCCCCGGCGGCGTGGAGGCCGTTCTGGACAACGGAAAGACGCTCGTCGCCGACATCGTCCTCGTCTCCACGGGCGTTCGTCCGCGCTCAGAGCTCGCCAAGGCGGCGGGTCTCGAGCTCGGTCCGCGCGGCCATGTCGTCGTGGACGCGCAGATGCGCACGAGCGATCCCGACGTCTTCGCGGCGGGTGACGTCGTCGAGGTCGTCGACCCCGTCTTCGGAGGTCCGATCGCCATCGCGCTTGCAGGACCCGCCAACAAGCAGGGCCGTATCGCCGCAGACAACATGGCTGGCGGCGCATCGTCCTATCGCGGAACGCTGGGGACGAGCGTCGTCAAGGTCGGCGAACTGACCGCAGCCGGCGTCGGCTGGACGGAGGCGCGTCTCAAGGCGGCGGCGCGTCCCTTCCGCAAGGTCTACCTCCACCCGTCGTCTGGCGCGGGCTACTATCCGGGCGCGGTGCGCCTTGCCATGAAGCTCCTCTTCGGCGCGGACGGCACGATCTACGGTGCGCAGATTGTCGGGGCGAAGGGCGCGGACAAGCGCATCGACACCCTCGCCGTCGCCATGCGCGCGGGCCTGAAGGCGCCGCAGCTCGGCGAACTTGAACTCGCCTATGCGCCGCCCTACAGTTCGGCGAAGGATCCCGTCAACTTCCTCGGTTTCGTGACCGAGAACGTCCTGACGGGGAAAAGCGACATCGTGGCCCCCGACACCCTGCCGGAAGGTGCGCAGCTGATTGACGTGCGCGAGCCGGAGGAGAATGCGTTGGGGACGATTCCGGGCGCGGTGAACATTCCGCTTGCGACCTTGCGCACGCGCCTTGGCGAGCTTTCGAAAGAGAAGACCTACGTCACGTTCTGTGCGGTCGGTCTGCGCGGCTATCTTGCCGAACGCATTCTCAAGCAGAACGGCTTCAAGGTGTTCAACCTCTCCGGCGGCTGGTCGACTTGGCGGCTGTTCCATCCCGAGACCGAGGAGGCCGCTTCCGCCGAAACTCCCGCCGCAGAGGCGTCTCCCGTGCAGCGGCAGCACGCTCTTCCTCTCAGGTGCCTTGATGGCCTGTCGTCGTGAGCAGGGGGATGGGAACGGTCCCGCCGACAGTGGGGAATTTGGTATAATGTCACGACTATGCGAATTGTCTTCATGGGTTCTTCCGAGGCTTCGGCGGAGTGTCTTCACGCAATCTTGCGTGAGGACGAGCTTGAAGTCGTCGGTGTTGTCACGCAGCCGGACCGTCCTGTCGGTCGCGGCAAGGCCGGTCGCGCCAAGGAGATCGTGCCGTGTCCGTTGGCGAAGTTTGCCGCGAGTCAGGGGCTGACGGAGATCATCAAGCCCGAGCGCGTGAATGACGACGAGCCGATGGCGTGGATTCGCGCGAAGAAGCCGGATGTGATTGCCGTCGTCGCCTACGGGCAGATCTTGAAGAAACCGCTTCTCGACCTCCCGCCGGAAGGGTGCGTCAACTGCCACTTCTCGCTTTTGCCGAAGTATCGCGGTGCGGCGCCGGTCATTGCCGCGATAGAGGCGGGAGATCGCCTGACAGGCGTCACCGTCATGCGAATGGGCGTCGGGTTGGATGACGGCCCGATCATGTTTCAGAGCTTTGAGCCGATTTATCCCGACACGACAGGCGGAACTCTGATGAGCGATCTGGCGATTGCGGGCGGGGTCGCTTTGGCGAAAGCCTTGAAATTGCTCCAGCATCACGCGTTGCCGCCCGAAATCCCGCAGGACGGGCAGTCCGCGTCGTATGTCAAGAAACTGAAGAAGACGGACGGTCTCATCAACTGGGACTGGCCGGTCATTGAGATTGAGCGTCGCGTGCGCGCATATCATCCGTGGCCGGGTTGCTATACTTTCCTTCCGGAACGGTTTCGCAAGAAAGGGACGCTGGGGCGTCTCGTCGTGACACGTGCGAAACTCGTCAACCAGCTGGATGCGCGCGGCGTGAATGCCGCGCCGGGGACAGTCCTCGCGTTGGATCGTCAAGGCCCGGTCGTCAAGTGCCATGACACGGCGCTTTTGCTGATGGAGGTCAAACCCGAAGGGTCGTCCGCCATGGACGGCGGCGCGTTCTTGCGTGGACGCCCCCTCAAGCCGTTCGAAGACCGCCTTCTGATGGCGTAACCCCTGTTTTCTTCTTTCTCCGAATGACGGGCGGGCGGCACGCGTGTTCCCGCCCTGCGTGGCGTGTTCTCATTTCTTCTCATAAGATTTCAGAGTAATTCGCCCCATTCTCAGTCCAATTATAGTACAATACAAGCGTCTGGTTTCAACAGAAGGAATATGAAATGAAAATCAAAGAAGACAGCTACATGTACGAGATGATTCGTACGGAACTGACGGACGTTGTGGGCGACGAGTATGTGGATACGAAGTTCGCCGACAAGTTCGGTCACTCGATTGACTACTACTGGATTCCAGAGATGTGGCATGATCGCGGTCGCGTCTGCCCGAAGCCCGATTTCGTCGTTCATCCGAAGACGAGCGAAGAAGTCGCGCGCATTATGAAGATTGCGAACCAGTACAAGATCCCGGTCGTGCCGTGGGGCGGCGGTTCGGGCAGCCAGGGCGGTGCGCTTCCGATCTACAATGGCATCGTGCTGGACATGAAGCGCATGAACAAGATCATCAAGATCGACCATCAGGCGCTCACGGTGACGGCTCAGACCGGCATCATCACGAAGCACTTGGAGTGGGGTTGCAATAAGGAAGGCCTCTCGACGATGCACCTTCCCGCCTCAATTGCCTGTTCGACGATAGGCGGCTTCCTTGCGCATCGCGGCACGGGCGTTCTTTCGACGAAGTACGGCAAGATTGAGGACATGGTGATGTCCCTTGAAGTCGTGACCCCGACGGGCGAGATCATCCGCACGCTTCCGGTTCCGCGTCATGCGTCGGGCCCCGACATGACGATGCTCTTCCTCGGCAGCGAGGGGACGCTCGGCGTCATCACCGAGGTGACGCTGAAGGTCCACCCCCAGCCTGAGAGCCGTCAGTTCCGCGCCTACATCTTCAAGGACTTTCATACGGCGATGCAGGCCGGACAGACGCTCATGCGCAGCCGTCTTCAGCCGTGCGCGATGCGTCTCTACGACGAGACGGAGACGAAGACCCATGTCTCGAAGGTCTTCGGCATTGACCTCGACAAGGGCGCCTACCTTGTCTTCGGCTTCGATGGCCGCAAGGACATCGTGGACCTTCAGATGAAGCACGCCCGCGAGATCATGGAGGGCGAGTTCAAGGGCAAGGACCTCGGCTCGAAGGGCGGCGAATGGTGGTGGGAGAACAAGTACAAGTTCTTCTACCCGGGCTACATGTTCCATGTCCCGCAGGCTTTCGGCACGCTTGACACGGTGGCGGACTTCTCGCACATCGAGAACGTCTACTGGGCGATGAAGAAGGTCGTCAACACCGAGTTTCCGGATGCGCGCTTCATCGGTCACTTCTCGCACTGGTACGATTGGGGCTGCATGCTCTACGCGCGTTTCATCTTCCCGGGCGACAAGGTCCCGCCGAATGCCGAAGAGGCGGCCGCGCTCTACAACGCGGTGTGGGACAGGGCAATCCGCGCGGCGATTCGCGAGGGTGGCGTCATCAACGAGCATCACGGTGTTGGCTTGAAGCTTGGCCGCTACATGAAGGACCTTTACGGCAAGACCATGCCGGTCCTTGAGGGCATCAAGCAGAAGCTTGACCCGAACGGCATCATGAACCCGGGCAAGATGGGCCTCGCGGGTTGCTAAAGGAAAGGAGAACTTAAAATGCATATTGATCAGTTTGAAGAAGCGATGATGAACTGCCGGTTCTGCTTCATGTGCCGGCATCTCTCTACGATTAGCCAGGTTCGCAGCACCGAAGTTGACACGCCTCGTGTCCGCGCGGCGATGCTCTACGGTCTCCGCACGGGAACGAACTCGTTCGACGACACGGATTTCGTGGACGCGCTCTACCGTCAGGAACTGTCGGCCTGCTGCGTCCACCACTGCGTGAACCACTATGACGAGAACGGTCTCGCCCTTGCGGCGCGCGCTGACGTCGTGGAGGCGGGCAAGGCGCCCGAGAAGGTGCAGAAGCTCGCGAAGAAGTATGCGAAAAGCGCATTCACCATGAAGGGCAAGGGCGATCTCGCCTACTTCCTCGACGCGACCACGGCGGCGGACAAGGATGTCGTCGTGGCCGTGAAGAAACTCTTCGCGGCGGCGAAGACAACGCCTGCCATCATCGAAGGCGGCTCGATTGGCAAGGCGCTCAAGGTGCTTGGTTATCTTCATGAAGCGAAGGAAGCGGCGGAGAAGTTCGCGGCATTTCTTGCGGAGAAGGGCGTCAAGACGCTCGTCGTCTCGAATCCGGCGGCGTTCGACGCGTTGACGAAGGACTATCCTGCGTTCGACGTGAAGCTTCCTTGCAAGGTGCTTTGCATTTCAAGCTTCCTCCTTCAGGCGAAGGTCGTGTTCAAGAAGGCGGCGGGCGAACTCTACTACCTCGCGGACGACTTCATGCGCAACTACGACGGATGCACATGCCCGGAGAGGCTTCTGAAGTCCCTCAAGGCGAAGAATGTCCCGTTTGGCACGAACGACGAAGAGTCGTATTGCTGTGGCGAGGGCGCGGTCGTCTTCGACGAAATCAATCCCGAACTCGTCAAGAAACTGGCGGAATATGTCGCCGAACGTGCGGACCACCCGAAGACGGACAGGATCGTCGTCCTCTCGGCCTACACGAAGAAGGTCCTGAAGAAGTACGGCAAGCTCAACGTCGTCACGATGGACGAGCTTGCGGCGGCTTGCCTGTGATCCGCGTCCGCAGAAAGGAGCCAAGGCAATGAAACTGCTGACGGAAAGACAGCGCCGGGCCGAAGTCCGCAAGATCAACGCGCTGGAGCCGGACGAGGTGATCAGGCGGGCCAAGGGCCAGCTCGTGATCTTTGACACGCTGGACGAGGTCTACGACTACCTCGCCGAGGAGATGGTGAAGGAGTTCGCCAAGGCCGCGAAGGGCCGGCGCGTCGTGAACTTCATCATGCCGGTCGGGCCGACCCAGCCCTACCGCCTGATGGCCGAGAAGATCAACTACCGCAGCCTCTCGCTCCGGAACGTCCGCTTCTTCTTCATGGACGAGTACGTCGATGACGAGAAGGACGAGCTCATCCCGACGACGAATCCGCTCTCCTTCCGAGGCCAGATCGGGCCGCTGCTCTTCAACCGGATCCGTCCCGACCTCCTCATGCCGAAGGAGCAGGTCGTCTTCCCGAGCCCTGAGAACATCAAGGACCTCCCGAAGACGATCAGGGATCTTGGCGGCATCGAGGTCTGCTACGGCGGCATCGGCATCCACGGCCACGTCGCGTTCAACGAGCCGGAGCCGGGCGTGAAGGACTCGGACCCGCGCATCCTCAGCATCAACGAGTTCACGCGCACGATCGACTCCACGCGCCATCCGGGCGTCGGCGGCAACCTCGTCAACTTCCCGAGGCGCGCGATCACGATTGGCATGCGGCAGTGCCTGGAGGCGCGCAAGATGCTGCTCATGACCCGCAACGAGCTGCCCGGCTTCAACTGGGCGAACACGTGCCTGCGCATTGCGGCCCTCGGTCTGCCGGGCGAGGACTACCCGGTCACGCTCGCGCGCTTCCACAGGAACCTGCGCGTCGTCTCCGACCGCAACACGCTCGCGAAGCCGAGGTTCAACATCTGACCGTCCTTCTCAACTCCTCAACTTACGTTCTATGTCACTTGTCAACATGAAGGAAATGCTGACGGCAGCGCGCAAGGCGCGCAAGGCCGTCGGGGCATTCAACATCACGAACTACGAAACGGCCGCTGCGGTCCTCAAGGCCGCAGAGGCCGAAAACGAACCTGTCATCATACAGCTTTACATGCGTCTCTTCGACACGGGGAAGGCGTATGATCTCGCGGGGACGCTCCAGCGGCTCGCATTTAGGGCAAAGGTGCCGGTTGCGCTTCACCTTGACCATGGCAACACGGTGAAGCAGGCGCAGGATGCCCTCGCGTGGGGCTACACGTCGGTGATGTATGACGGCTCGCGCTCGCCTTACGACGAGAACGTGAAGTGGACGAAGCATGTCGCGGACTACGCGCACGCGCTCGGCGCGACATGCGAAGGGGAGATCGGCCATGTCGCGCAGGGCGACGAGACCGCGCTGACAGATGTCGCCGAAGCGGTCTCGTTCGCGAAGGAGACGGGCGTGGACGCGCTTGCGGTTTCCATCGGAACTGCGCACGGATACTACAAGTCGGAGCCGAAGCTCGACATTCCGCGCTGCGCCGCGATAGCAGATGCGCTGTCCGATACGCCGCTTGTCCTTCACGGAGGCAGCGGAACGCCGCTCGCAGATGTGCGCCGTGCAATCGAGTCGGGCATCGCGAAGGTTAACATCGCGACGGAGTTTCTTGATACGTACATAAAATCGACGCTTAAGGTCTATCAGGACCTCAACGGCGCGTTCGTGCCGCCCGACAAGCTCGCCGATCCGATCATCGACGCCTGTGCCGTGCATGTGCAGCGGCTCATAAAGTTCTTTGCAGGACGTTAGGCTTCCGCAGCGGCTCTTTTCCGCCAGGCGAGGGGATTGATTCCCATCGCCTGGCGGAAGGCGTTGCGGAAGTTTGCAGGGAAGCGGTATCCGCACTGCATGGCGATGTCTGGCACGGAAAGGGTGGTTTCCGAGAGAAGCGACTTTGCCCGCTCCATTCGTGCGGAGACGATCTCCTCGAGGATGGTCCTTCCCGTCGTTGCGCGGAACCGTATTTCCGCGTTACGGCGCGAACATGAAAACCCCGCGAGAATGTCTTTTGGCGAAAGGGCCGTGCCGTCCGGCGCCCAGATTCGCTCCAGTGCGGCAGATACCTCTGCATCCCTGCGGCGGAAGAAGCGCGTGGAGCCGCGCCTGACGATGCCGGAGACGCTGAAGACCGCTTCACGTTGGACGGCGTGTCCGCCGCGTATTATCCGAGCCAAGAGCCTTGCTGCGAATCTGCCGCCTTGACGGAAGTCGGGCCTGACGCTGGAGAGTGTCGGCACGGTGTTCTCGCACAGGGATTCGTTGTCGTCCACGCCTATGACCGCAAGGTCTCCTGGAACATCAATTTCAGCCATGCGACAGATGGAGAGGACCGTCGCCGCGATCTCATCGTCGGCTGCCATGATTCCGCAGGGCATCTGGAGCCCGGCGAGCCATTTGCGAAGGCGCATAGCGTCTTTGTCGTAGACGTCTGCCGACGTTGGATGCACGTCCATAGCGGCGAAGTGGTGCCCGTTGAGCTTGAGGGCCTCCGCAAACGACGATTTGCGTCGATCGCTCCATTCCTTGCCGTTCGCCCCGACGAACGCGAAATGCTCCATGCCGATGGACATCAATTCCTTCGCCGCGACGTTTGCGACCAGCCGTGCATCGTGTACGACACGGACCGCGCCCTTTGGCGTCATGGCAGATTCGCTGCCGAGATACACGACGGGAGTCTGTCCGAACGACCTTTGCGTCACGGCGTTGGATGACATGCCGTTTCCGCATCCCTCCATGATGCAACCTGCCGGAGACCAGAAGTCGAGCAGCTTCCGCACGGGAAACGGTTTGCCGTCGTACACGAAGGACTGGACATTCCAGTTCGCGGACTTCGCGAATTCGCGCACACCCGCGAGCATGTCCGCTTGCGCCCTGCCTATGGATGTCGAGAATACGAGGATGGTGTCCATGGCGGGAATTATATCATCCCGACCACAGTTTCGCAATGCGCTTTCTAATTTTTGCGCAATATACTTCTTTTTGCCTTATGCCTTTTGATATAATATCAGCGGAAAGGAACAAGTTGTAATGAAGACTGAAACAGTAAAAGACTATGCGGCGATGAGTTCTGTTGGCGCGTCGATCATTTACGATAGCGTCATGCGGTCTCTATCCAAGGGTGAGCGCTATAACCTGGGGCTCGCGACGGGCAACACGATGATCGCGCTTTACGACGAGCTTGCGGACAAGTTCAACCGTGTCGGCGCGGACCTCTCGCTTCTTTCGACATGGAACCTCGACGAGTATTCTGCAGACGGTGTCCGCGCCGTGCCGCATGACCATCCGCTGTCCTACTGGAAGTATATGCACGAGATGCTGTTCTCGAAGTTCGACCCAGCGCTTGGATTCCACGAGGAGAACGCGCATTTCCCCGACCCCGCCTCGATTGAGGCCTATGACGGCGCAATCGCGGCATCCGGCGGACTTGACTTGCAGCTGCTTGGAATCGGCTTCAACGGACACATCGCGTTCAATGAGCCGATGAGGGAGGACGAGATTTCCGTCGAGGCGTTCGCGGTGCTGCCGACTCGCGTACTGCCGCTTTCAAAAGAGACAATCGCGCAGAACACCGCCATCACGGCGGGCGGCGACTCGTCGCTTGTGCCGCGCTATGCGGCGACGATGGGCATGGCACCCATCCTCGCAGCCAAGAAGTGTCTGCTTCTCGCCTGCTTTGCAGAGCAGACCGCACCGCTGAAGGCGATCTCGGTGCGCGGCGGCGTACCAACGCCGTTTCTCCCCGCGTCGTATCTCTGGGGGCATCCCGACTTCAGGCTCGTGTACACGACGGACAAGATCACGCTGAAATAACACATTGTAAATCCGATTTAACGAAGAAAGGACTGATATGGACAAGGAAATGATCGTTGCGGCGGTTGCCGCATTGCTTATGGCTGGATGCGCGACTGCGCCCAGGGCGCCTGTCGAACCGCACCCCGACACGCCCGCCTATTTGTGGAAACCGCTTTTCTCAAAAGACTTCTCGGACGCCGAGTTCGAGAAGGGCGCGTGGAAATGGGAGGGCGACGTTCTCTGCAGTGTGCGCGACAAGCCCATTTGGACAAAGGCTGACTACGAGAACTATGTCCTGGACTTCGAGTACATGATGGAGAAGGACGGCAACAGCGGCGTGTTCATCTATATCTCGAACCTCGACCAGTTCCCGAAATACAAGATTGAGGTGCAGCTTCTTGACGACGCGAGCCCAAAGTTCAAGGGCAAGGAACTCCCGTACCAGCAATCCGGCTCGCTTTACGGACGCGCCGCCGCGCTTGAGATTGCGTCGAAGCCGGCGGGTGAGTGGAACAGGATGACGGTCTTCTGCCGTGGCAAGAGCGTGCATGTCGTCTTGAACGGAAAGGCCGTAGTTGATGCAAATCTGGACGATTGGAAAGATCCTCTGATCAATCCCGACGGCACCCAGGTTCCGCCCTGGCACCGAGGTTTTCCCGCACTTTCGACGATTCCGACGCACGGGCGCGTGGGCTTCCAAGGCGTGCATGGCGAAGCGGGCGTCCAAATCAGGAATCTGCGCATTGCCTCGCTCGGCGGCTCGACGGTCCGTTCGCCGATGAAGCTCGGTTGCCAGTTGTGGGGCGTGAAGGACCTATGGTTTGACAAGCCCGACAAATTGGCAGCGTTCGCCGAGATATTTCCGAAGATCAAGGCCATGGGCTATGACGGCGTGCAGTGCGGTTCTTTCATCCGTGTTGATGCGGAGGGCCTTGAAAAGGCCCTGAAGGAGAGCGGCCTTTCCATCGCTGACCAGCCGATTTCGTTTGATGACGTCGAAGACGAGGAGAATCTGGCGAAGACTGTCGCCTTCTGTCGTCGCTTCGGAGTCGATTTCCTCTATATCCCATGGTTCAAGGCGAAGACAGCTGCAGAATGGCGCGCGTTTTGTCGAAGGCTCGATGCCGCTGAGGCGAAGCTTAAGTCATATGGCATTCGCGTGGGCTATCACCACCACATCCATGAACTGAGCACGAAGGTTGACGGCGAGTATCCGTGGGACATTCTGACCGCTCCGGACGGTGCGCGGCTTGAAATGGACATCGGGCCGGTTCTTGAGGGCGGGCGCATGCCAGCTGACGAGATGTTGAAGATGAAGGGACGACTTCCCAGTGGCATCCACGCAAAGCCTCTCGGCGCGACCGCGGCTGGTGCGGAAGGAGACCGGCAAGACTGGCCGAAGATTGTCGCAGCCGCTGAGAAGTCTGGCGTCAAGTGGCTCGTCGTCGAATGCGAGAAGCGCCAGAACACATTCGATGACATTGCCGAAAGCGCACGAAATCTGCGTCCTCTCGTGTCGCTCGTCAATGCGCTCAGGCAGTAGAGCAGGTTGTCGTCACGAATTTCACGAAACACATGAAAGGGAGCAATATACAATGAAACTCAATCGTCGTCAGTTTTTTACGTGCGCAGGATCCGCCGGGCTTTTCGCCGTGGGCGGATGCAAGGGCTTTCCGGCCATTACCTCGACGCGCAGCCCAAATTCGCTCATTCGCCACCTCTCCATCGGCTGCGGCAACCGCGCTTGGGGTGACATTAACGAACTCTGCACACATCCGTCCGTGGAGATGGCGGCGTTCTGCGATGTGGACACGAAGTTCCTTGCGCAGGCGAAAGCCAAATTCCCGAAGGCGAGGTTCTATCGTGACTGGCGCGAGATGTACGAGAAGGAGTTCGGTTCAAGCGATTCCGTCTGTGTCGGGGCCCCCGACCACCACCATGTTGCGATGGCCGCTGCCGCAATGAAAGCCGGCAAGCATGTCTACCTCGAAAAGCCGATGGCGAAGACGATGGTCGAGGCGAAGTTTCTCCGTGACGTTGCGGCTCAGGCCGGCGTTGTCACGCAGATGGGCACGCAGTACAATGCCTACGCCTCGGACCGCCAAGTCGTCAAGATGCTTCGCGCCAAGACGCTCGGGCCCGTCGAGTGCGTGTACCTCCATTCGACGCGACAGGGAATCTCGCGCCGCCGTCGATTTCTTCCGAAGCCGGCGCCCGTTCCCGAGAACCTTGATTGGGATCTCTGGCTCGGCAGTGCGGCGGAGCGTCCCTACGCCGACGGGGTCTACCATCCGCTCATCTGGCGCATTTGGCGTGACCTCGGTAGCGGTTGGATCGGCGATATCGGATGTCATCTCATCGCCGCCGCATGGTGCGGCATGGACCTCGGGTCTACGGCCGTCAAGTCAGTGCGCGCCGAGACGATAACAGATGCCGAGGACGCTGTGAAGGACAAGGTGTGGCCGACCGCCGCGCACATTGTATTCGACTTCGACGGAGTTCCCGCGTCCGACGGAAAGCCGTTCAAGTTCGAGTGGTTCGACGGTTGCAGCGATCCTGAAAAGCTCGCTCCAGCTGGCTATCGTCCGCCGGCTGAGATCGACGCGCTTTACGAAAAGACGCCTTGGGGACGCCGTCGGCATGAAGGGAAGGCTGTGAAATGTCGTGACGGATGGATTCTCCAGCCTCACGGCGCGGACTTCGCATGGGCGGTCCGTAACGACGGGCGCGTCGTGATGCCGCCCATTGTCGGTCCCGCGCCGACGCACTATCATGAATTCCTGAACTGCGCGATATCAGGCAGGAAGGCTACCACGGACTTCTCGTGGTCCACGTACATGCGCGAATGCGTGATTGCGGGTGAAATCGCAGAGCGCGTCCCCGGCGTGAAGATCACATGGGATGTTAAGGCCCGTCGCTTTGACAACGACGCGGCGAACGCATTCCTAACGCGGTCCTACCGCAAGGGATGGGAGATACCAGGCCTTAAGCCATGATGTGCAACCGAGACACGAGGATCGTGCATTCACAGGACATGCGGATATGTGGCGCACACGTCGTCACGCCGGGGAAGGACCTCGGTGTCGTGGATGTCCGCATCGAGGCGGGACGAATTGCCGCAGTCGGTCCTGGCGCAACGCGGCGCGAAGGCGACAAGGCCTTTGAGGCCGACGGACTCACGCTTCTCCCCGGCTTCGTGGACATCCACTCCCACGGACGCGGCGGCGCGGACTTCTGCGACGCGACGGACGCAGCGTTCGACACGATCGCTCGCGGCAAACTCTTGGATGGGGTGACGAGCTTTCTCGCGACGGGATTGACACGCCCCGAGAAAGAGCTCGCCGAGATGGGCCGCGCAGCCGAACGTTTCAAGTTGCGCGGAATTGGCGCGACATGCCTCGGCATCCATCTCGAAGGTCCGTTCTTCAATGCTGACATGGCAGGTGCGCAGAATCCGGCGTATCTCAAGAAGCCCGATGCGGCGTTCGTGAAGCGCCTCAACGCAATTTCGCCGGTGAAGAAGGTCTCGCTTGCGCCAGAACTCGACGGTGCGGAGGCCTGCATCCGCGAGCTGTCCGCCGCAGGGATCGTGACTTCGGGCGGACACTCGTCTGCCGACTTTGATGCGTTTGAGCACGCTCGCGTGGCGGGTATGACGCACCTTACGCACTTCTGCAACGCGATGCTGCCGATTCACCACCTGCGGCCTACGATGGTGACGGGCGGACTTCTTGCGGATGACATCTTCGTGGAGATCATCACCGACGGCGTGCACCTCTCTGACCCGATGATCAAGCTCATCGCCAAGATGAAGGGAGCGGACCGCGTAATGGTCATTACCGACGCGATGCGTGCGGCGGGCGAACCGGACGGAATCTACTCGCTGGGCGGACTTCGCGTCAAAGTCGAGAAAGGCAGGGCGACCCTTGCCGACGTCCCGTACGACCCCAAGGCAGTCGTCTCGAACGTCGCCGGGTCTGTTGCTCTCTTCCCGGACTGCTTCCGCCGTTTCGTGCGCGTCACGGGCTGGCCGCTCCACGAGGCAATCAAGGCGGCCGGCTACAATCAGCTCCGCTCTCTCGGCATCGTTGACCGTGGCGAAATCGTCCCCGGACAGATTGCCGATGTCGTGCTGGTCGATGCTGACCTCAGGCCGATGGTTGCCATCACAGGCAGCGTGTAAATTCTCAAATCATTTCATTCCTTCACATAAAAGGGTTGGCAATTCTCACGGGCTTTATGCTATAATCACGGCAAAACGATTGGAGAGATTGATGGACGACAGAAAAGACACGCGATACAAATGGCTTCTCCTTGGTCTTCTGACCGTAACCTACTTTCTGATGCACGGTTCGCGTCAGATTTTCAATGCGTCGCTCCCCGACATCAAGCACTGTCTGCCGGGAACGAGTGACGCGGAATGGGGGTTGACGCGGACAGTCTTTCTCTTTGCTTATGGACTCGTTGTGCCACTTGCGGGCATCGCGGCGGACATGCTGCGCCGCAAGTGGGTGCTGGTCGTTGGCGCGCTTGTCTTCTCCGTCGGCGTCTTCTTTACGGGCTTTGTGGGCGGATTCATCGGCATGCTCTGCCTTTATGGCATCTTGAATGGCGTTGGGCAGTGCATGATTCCGGCATCCTGTTCGTCGCTGATTGCCCAGTATCACACGAAGACGCGCTCGACGGCGCTCTCGATTTACCAGACGGGGCTTTACTTTGGCATCATCCTCTCGTCTATTCTTGCGGGCTTGCTGAGCGGCATTTCGACGGATGGCTGGCGCTATGCCTTTTGGGGCTTTGGCGCGTTCGGCGTTCTGTGGGCTCTTGTCCTGATTGTCTGTCTGCGCGATACGCCGCCGCTTCATTGTTTTCATTCGGAGCATCATCACCACAATCCTGAACACGGGCTGACGGTTCGGCCCTCTTTCCGAGACGCGTGTCTGGCGATGGTCTCGAAGCCAACGGCGCTTTGCCTGACGTTTGCCTTCGGCATGCTTGTCTTTGGCTCGAACTGCTTCCGCACGTTCCTGCCGCTCTTCATGCGACAGTCCGTCTCCGAGGGTGGTTTTGCGCTCACGGCGGCGAGTGCGGCGTTCCATTCCGTCTTTTGGTTCTATGTCGGCTCGTTTCTCGGCATCGCATTGGGCGCACGCCTGTCAGACCGGCTGGCGCATCGGTTCCCTGCGATTCGCATCAACATGATGATTTTCGGCATGGCGCTTTCCGCGCCGACGATGGCGGCGATGGTCTACATGCCGAGTCTGCCGCTTTGCTGTTTCATGACATTCCTTTTCGGCATCGGGGGTGGCTTTTTCGACTGCTCGCTCTACGCGGGGCTTTTCGAGGTCGTCGCGCCGCATTATCGTGCGGCGGCGACGGGCGTTTACCTGTGTGGCGCGTTCTTGATCGGCAGCCCGGCGACAACTGTTCTTGGCTATGTCGGTCAGCATTTCTCATATCAGCATGGCATTGCGCTCTTCGGCGGAACCTACGCCATCGGTGCGGTCGCGATTCTCTTTGCGCGTCTCGTCTTCTTTCACCGTGACCGCGTGACGACTTGATTGTGCGGTCGAGAAGGCCGCCAAGATTCAGTAGAGACCGCGATCACGGAGGTTGTCCAATGCACGGGAGAGGCGTTCACGCTTCTCCCGCGTCGCGTCTTCGGTCTCCTTGAACAGCGTAAGCTGTCCGTCTCCTGGGGTGGATCGGAAGTTCGTGACGCCGAAGCCGATGAGCCGGACGGCACCGAACGGAGCTGTGCCTTGCGGCCATTCCGCGTCAAAGAGGGCACAGGCGGCTTCGCGGAAGGAGACGTCGTCTCTGACGGGGTACTGGAATGGCATTTGCCGCCCGTGCGTCTCGAATGCGGCACTTCGGACCTTGAGCCGTGCGGTTGTCGCCCAGCGGGTGCTGCGGCGGAATCGGTAACCGACTTCCTCGACGAGTTCGAGAAGCCTGTCCCGGACGACGGTGCGACGAGGCTCGTCCGTGTCAAACGTGTATTCGCGCGAGACGGACTTCTCTTCGCGGTCTTCCCAATAGACGAACTCTTCCGAACGCCCAAATGCGAGGTCGATGAGGTTTTTCGAGACCAGAGCGTTGGGTTTCATCTTCTGAAGGTCGCCACATCTTGTGATTCCGTAGGGCCTCAACGCTTCAATTGTCTTCTTCCCGATACCCCAGAGAATGCCAATGGGTTTGGGTGCCAGAAAATCCGCGAGTTCCGATGGGTCCGTCGGCAGTATCGTGAGTCCGTTCGGTTTGCTTTGTTCGGATCCGATCTTCGCCAGCAGACGGTTGGGGGCGATGCCGACGGAGCAGGTCACCCCGCATGTCTCGTGGACTTCGCGTCGCAGGGCTTCGCCGAGCCGGTGCGCTTTGCCGTCGTAGAGGTGGAGCGTGCCTGTGATGTCGAGAAACGCCTCATCAATGCTGACGGACTCCACAAACGGCGAGTAGTGCGTGAAGATATCGAAGATTCTTGATGAAACCTCTCGATAGAGCTTCATGTTCGGGGATGTGAAGATGGCTTGCGGACATTTCTCGTAGGCTGTGCGAGATGGCATCGCGGAGCGGATGCCGAAGGCACGGGCCTCGTAGGAGCAGGTCGAGACGACACCGCGCTCGTGGGGTCCTGCGCCGATGACAAGCGGCTTGCCGCGCCATTCGGGATGGTGCAGAAGTTCGACAGCCGCGAAGAAGGCGTCCATATCGACATGGAGAATCGTCGCCATGCGTGCATTATAGCACATTGTGCGTTGTCGCGGGGAATATGGTATAATCTCTTCCAATTCATGGAAAAAAGAGAGAACTATGCGGCGGCAACTGAATTGATTGCCGCGTCGAAGCGAATCCTCATTTCGGGACATTTGAGTCCGGACGGGGATTCTTTGGGTTCGATGATTGCCCTTGCGCGGCTGTTGAAGAACGCTGGGCACGAGGCTTTCGCGACGGCGGATTTGAACGCCCTTGGCAAGCCGGGATTCTTGGAAGGGGTTGAAGACCTCTTGCCGTTGCGTCGATTGCGCAAGGTGAAGAAGTTTGACCTGCTTATTGCGCTCGACAACAGTTCTTTCACGCGGATGCCGCCCGAGGTGAAGGCCGTGGCGGAAAAGTTGCCGGTCCTTTGCATTGACCATCACGTGACGAACGACGGCGCGTTCGGCACGGTGCAGATTGTCGATCCGATGGCATCGTCTGCGGGCGAGCTGGTCTGGCGGTTCGCGAAATGGAACGAGTGGAAGCTCGATCAGGCGATCGCCGAGGCCCTTTGGGTTGCGTTGGTGACGGATACGGGCCGTTTCGCCTATGACTCGACGCGTCCGCGCACGTTGCGTGCGGCCGGTGACCTCCTGAAGTACGGCGTGCGCACGGCACTCATCAATGACATTCTCTTCGGCAGCTTCTCTCGAAAGTCGATTGAGCTTAAGAGATTGGCGTGGCGTTCCCTGCATGTCTGGAAGAACCGAAAGGTTGCGGAAGTCTCCCTCTCGCGTGATGACTTCCGGGCGGTTCGCGGAAACAAGGCGGATGTCGAGGATGTCATCGAGATACCTCGTATGGTGGCGAAAAATGAGATTGCGCTCTTCTTCTATCAGATACCAGATCGCACGAGGGAGACGCGCTGCTCAATTCGCACGCGCGGAGACTGGGACGCGACGGTCCTTGCTGCAAAGTTTGGCGGCGGCGGGCATCGGAAGGCGGCCGGCTGTACGATCAAGGCGCCGATGGGCACGGCGAAGCGCCAGATGCGTGCGGCGGTGAAGGATCTCTTGAAAAGCGTCTGCCGCAAGACCATGCGCTTGCAGGTCGCACTCTGAGATTGGCCTTGGCAACGCGGATGCGGGACTCTTGTCCGAGGGAGTTTCGGATAGAGAGAACCTGACTACTTTGCGGACCTCTCATCCTGGCCTAAGCCGTTTTGGATATTGCCATATGTCCGCGGTGCTGCGCCCTTGGTCTCGAAGAGAGGGGCTCTGTCGGCATCAAATATGCTATAATACCGCATTCAGGACCTGAGCAGAGATTAGAGATGAAGCTACATTTTCATGTCAATGCGGAGAAATCCGCCGCCGTGTCGCAGAAGATGCGCCTTTCGGCGGTGGCGGCGCGACTTGGCATTGTCGAGACGTCTGGCGGCGACGCGGATGCGGTCGTGGCCCTTGGTGGCGACGGTACGCTTTTGCGTGCGGTGCATGAGTTTCCCGGCATCCCTGTCCTCGGGTTCAAGCTTGGCGGGCTGGGCTACCTTTCGAGCGTCGCCGAGTCGGACTTTGGCGCGGCGCTTGAGGCGCTGGCCGAGGGGCGATACCGCGTGTCTGAGCGATGCATGCTGCAACTCGGGGGGCACGCGGCGCTCAATGACATCGTGCTGACTCGCGAGATGAGCGGGCATTCGGCGCTTCTGGACCTTGAGGCGGACGGCAAGCTTGTCACGCATTACATGGCGGACGGTCTCATCTTTGCGACACCGACTGGTTCGACGGCCTACTCGCTTGCGGCGGGCGGGCCCGTCCTGATGCCCGATTCGGCCAGTGTCGTCGTCACGCCCCTGAATCCCCACGCGCTGGGCGTGCGTCCGCTGGTCGTGCGCGACACGGTCACGTTCAAGGTCACGGTGCGCCCACGTACGCCGGGGAATTCGCTCCGCGTCGGCGTCTATGCGGACGGTGCGAACATGGGCGTTCTCAGCGCGAGCGAAAGCGTGACGATTTCGAAAAGCGCCGCGTCGGCGAAGCTGGTCGAACTCGAAGGGTATGACCCCTACGATGTCCTGGCGCGCAAGCTCGGCTGGTCAGGGAGCTACGTGTCATGACGGTTGTCGAACTTAACGAAAGCATCGCGGACGGCTCGATCGCCGAGCTGATCCGCGTTGCTGAGGCGAAGCAGGTGAAAGCCCTCTCGAAGATTGCGGACATCGTGTGCGGACGTCCTGGCATTCGGCTCGTCCTCGTCGCTGGCGGTTCCGCCGCCGGCAAAACGACGACGGCGACGCGTCTCTGCACGCAGATTCGCGTGAACGGTCGCGCGGCCTACCATCTCTCGACGGACGATTACTTTGTCGGAGACGCCCTGAATCCGCGCGATGAGAATGGCGAGCTGGATTACGAGCATGTCGAGTGCGTGGATATCCCCGCGTTGGCGGCCGATGTGAATGCGCTGTTGCGCGGCGAGACGATCCATGTGCGCAAATTCGACTTCCAGAACCATGTCCCAATCCATACGGCGGACACGATTTCCTTGTCGAGGGGGGGCTTTGTCGTCCTTGAAGGCATTCACGCACTCAATCCGCGCCTGACGGAAGGCATCTCTGATTCGGCAAAGTATCGCGTCCTTGTGGAGCCTCGTCCGAGTCTCGACGTCTTCGGCGGCATCACGCCCAAGCCTTGCGAGGCGCGTTTCCTGCGGCGACTTGTGCGTGACAACCAGTTCCGCAAGATGAGCCCCGCCGTGACGGTGAAGCTTTGGCCGAAGGTGCGGGCGGGCGAGGCGAAGTGGATCCAGCCGTTCTGCGGAAACGCCGACTTGACGTTCGACTCTTACCTCGTCTACGAACTGGCGGTTCTGAAGCCGTATGTAGGCGGTCTGCTCGAACGGGCGCGGCTGGAACTGGGCGAGCGCCCCGAGATCATGAACATGATTCGCCTTCTGGCGGCTGTCGAACCGACTTCGTCCGCGTATGTGCCGGGTGATTCGATCATCCGCGAGACAATTGGCGGCAGCCAGCTCGAATACTGAGCCGCGCGTCAGGCTCTTTAGAACTTTTCCTGCGTATCGGCGAAGATGTAGTCCGGCAGGGTCGCGTTCCAGATGACGGCCTTGAGCCCTTCGCATCGGCTCCGAATGACTTTCAGGAGCATGTCAAGACGGGCCTCCAGCGCGGCGCGCGCGGCGGGCGTTGCCTCGTCCATGTCTTCCCAGCAGATTTTCACACGCGAATAGTCGCCGAGCGTCGCAACGAGAAAATCGGTCTTTGAGGTGTCGACCTCGAGAATCCCAAGGTCGGAGAAGGCGCTGTCACGACAGGCCATGACGAGTTCAAGCGCGGCGCGCATCCGTCCTTTGAGATATTGGCCTGGCGCGGTCCCCGGTGCGCGCGTTTCACGGATTGTCGGCAACAGTCGCGTGCCCGGTATGCGGGAAAACACCATTCCCTCGGCATCCGTGACGCGGCCCGAGACGGTGCGGTGGCCACAGATGTTCAGGCGCGCGACGGGCGTGCGCTCTTCGGCGCGGATGTACACGTGGTTCGGCGGACGGCAGGTGACGGTGAGCGAACGAAGCGTCGGAATGCGGCGGAGAATGTCGTCGCGTCTGGCCACGAAGTCGATGCAGGCGACGTTCGCGCCGTTGCTCAGCCCGAAGAGCTCCGCGAGATAGTCGGGCTTGACCATTTTCCCCGAGACGACCGAAACCTGCTCGGCCTTGTCGGTGATGACGCACTGTTCCAGATAGAGCGAACGCAGCTTTTCATAGCCGATGGCCAGCCCGACGAGAATGACGGTTGCCGCGACGAGGCCAAGCGTCACCCAAAGGCTACCGCGAGAGCGGTGTGCGATCTTGTTCTCTTTCATCGGTCAAAGTCCGCGCAGGAGAGGATGCGGTCACAGACGCCGGCGAACGAGAGGCCCGTCTTCATGCCGGCTTTCGGGACGAGCGAGTGGGAGGTGAATCCCGGCGAGGTGTTGAGCTCAAGAACCGAGCAGGCGCCGTTCGGCGAGACGCGGAAGTCGATGCGCGTCACGCCACGGCAGCCGATGGCCTTGTAGGCATCCAGTGCGAGGCGTTGCAATTCCCGCTCAAGGCCCTCTTCGCCCGCCGTATCGCAGAGGAACGGGTAGCGTGTCTCGTTTGAGTTGTATTTCTCGTCGTAGCCATACCACCCGCCTTTTGCGACAATCTCGATGGCGGGCAGGGGTTGTCCGTCGATGACCCCGACGGTGAATTCGCGCCCCGGGACGAATGTCTCCACAAGGGCGACCGCATCGGGCGAAGGACTCCGCATCGCCGCGAAGGCGGATGCGAGAGCGGGAGCCCACTCTTCGGGCCTGACGACCTTCGAGATGCCGACGGACGAGCCGTCGCAGGGCGGCTTGACGACGACAGGAAGCGGTAGAGGCGAGGCGATTGCGTCTGCGTGCGCCAGTCCCCATGCAGCCGTCGGGACATCCTTCTGTCGCAGGATTTCCTTGGTCTTGACCTTGTCCATCGCAATTTGCGAGGCCTGAACGCCGGGACCCGTGTAGGGAAGGCTTCGCGCGTTGAGGGCGGCTTGTACGCCGCCGTTCTCGCCCCAGCCGCCGTGGAGCGCGATGTAGACGGCTTCGACATCGGTCGGGAGCGGGTCCAGGCTTTCCTCCTTGAGGTCAATCGAGACAACATCATACTTGCCGAGCGACGCAAGCGCCTCGGCTACATTCTTGCCGGAAGCGAGCGAGACTTCGCGTTCACTCGACTTTCCACCCATCAAGACAGCAATTTTCTTCATCACTCGCTATTATACCAAAAACGATGTGGTATACTATACGGAAAATGTGCACACGAAAGATTCATCTTATCGGCATCGGCGGCGTCGGCATGGCGGGGCTGGCCGTTCTTCTGAAGGCACGCGGATACGAGGTCTCGGGCTGCGACCTGCATCTCGGTGCGCGTACGCAGTGGCTGGAGGCGCAGGGCATTCACGTTTACGAGGGGCACGATCCCTTGCACGTGGCGTCAGTTGACGAGGTCATCGTCACGCCAGCCGTTCACGGCGACAACTCTGAACGGATGGCGGCGTCCGGTCGGATTCGCTCTCGAGGCGAGGTCTTGGCGGAGCTCGTGAGTGCGGCAGAGGACTCGATTGCCGTCTGTGGGTCCCATGGGAAAACAACGACTTCGACATGGATTGCGCGGCTTCTGCGCGCATTGGGTGAAGACGTTGCGTGGGCAGTCGGCGGTGAGACCGGCGATTTCCCCGTCGCGGGTTTGGGGACGGGCGTACTGGTCGTTGAGGCGGACGAATCGGACGGCACGCTGGTACACTACCATGCGAAGACGCTCGTCGTCACGAATTGCGAATATGATCATCCCGATCACTTCAAGACGCAGCGCGACTACATTGCGTGCTTTGATGCCGTGCGCCGTCAGGCTGGAAACGTCATCGAATGCGAGACGCTGGGGGTTGCCGATGCGTGCTTTGACTCGATTCTCGACCGCCTTGCGCCCCATAATCGCAAGAACGCACGCGCCGCAATCGAGGTGGCGCGTCGGCGCGGTCATCCCATTGCGGCTATTGCGGCGGCATTGCCGAAGATTGTCACCGAACTCCCGGATCGTCGTTTTCAAGCGATTGCAAAAGGGGTCTATACTGATTACGCGCATCATCCGACGGAAATGAAGTGCGCTGTAGGAATGGCGCGACAGATCTGTCGCGGACGGTTGCGTGTCCTCTTTCAGCCGCATCGCTATTCGCGCACAAAAGCATTGCTAAAAGACTTTCCGGCGGCTTTCGCCGGTGTGGACGAGGTTGTGCTGTGCCCGACGTATGCGGCGTTTGAAGAACCTGTTGAGGGCGGCGATGTCGCAGACCTGTATGCCGCGTGTCGGGAGTCTTTCCGAAAAGAGAAGGTCTTTCTGGCGCAAAGTTGTGCGGAAGCGTGGGAACATGTGCGTAATTCCCGAACGGACGGGGACTTGACGCTCCTTTTGGGCGCGGGCGACATCATTAGCCTTGTGCCGCAGATTCAGGCGGATCTTCGTGCGCCGAGGCGGCGGGTTTGGATAGGCGCGGGCACAAACACCTGGAAATCGGATCTCAACCTCTCAGTCGAATACGTGAAGACGACAGGGCCGGCGGGGCGTATCGGCGCGGAACTCGTTGCTGCGCATCCCGGCCTTTGCCCATGGATGGTCGGGATTCCTGGCACAGTCGGTGGTTGGATTAAGATGAATGCGGGGGCTTTCGGTCATTCCTTCTCAGAGGTCTTGGCTGCGGTGAAGGTCGATGGACGCTGGATTGCGGCGACTGACTGTGGCTTTGGCTATCGAACAAGCGCACTTACAGGCGAAATCCAAGATTATCGGCTTGTGGAGCGGACGTACGTCTCCAGTTCGGGTGATACGCCCGATAAGTATCGCGCACGGCGTAAGAAGTTCCCGGCGGAAACTTACGGCAGCTTCTTCAAGAATCCGCCCAACGACTTTGCCGGGCGTCTTTTGGAAGCCGTTGGAATCAAGGGCTTGCGCGTTGGAGGTGCGTTTGTCTGGCCTGAGCATGCGAATGTCATTGTGCGCGGAACGAATGCGACAGCTTCGGATGTCCTTGCGTTGGCACGGCTCATGGCGCAACGCGTTCGTCTTCGCCTTGGGGTCTTGCTCGAACCCGAGGTCTGCGGTCTCTCAATAGAGGGATAAAAAGTAAATCTTAAAAACTTTCAGATACCCTATTGACGCGGTGTGGGGCGTAGTGTATAATGGTGTCACAAAATGTCAAAAGAGGTCTTGCAGAGTGTCGCAGAGTCGACAGGCACGGATTCGGGCGTTCTTTTTGGTCGTCACGACTTCGCGTTGGACCCGAAGAAGCGTCTGACCATTCCGAGTGAATGGCGTGGCGTGTTCGCAGGCGGGGTCGTCTATGTGATGCCAGATCGCAAGGAAAAGTGCTTAAATCTCTATCCTAAGGCAGAGATGGACGCATTTCTCGGTCAGCTACGTCAGAAAGCGCTTCTTGATCCGGCGCTCAATCGGGTGTTTGCGAAGATCGGGGCGGTCTCACAACAGCTCTCCTTTGACGTTCAGGGACGAATCCGCATCTGCGACAAGCTCCTTCAGTTTGCGAACTTGACGACGACGGTCGCGATGGTGGGTTCGTTTCGCATGGTAAAGCTCTATGCGCCGGCGGCCCTTGGGCCCGAAGACGCAGTGAACATTGAGGAAATTGATGACGTCTTGACAGCTGCGGGGTTGTGACATGCAAGAGACTCACATCCCCGTCCTCTTGAAGGAGACGATTGACGCGTTGTCCGTCAAGGCGTGCGGACATTATGTTGACGGAACGCTGGGCAGGGCAGGCCATGCGCGGGAGATACTGGCGCGCGGCGGGAAGGTCTTGGGAATCGACCGTGACGATGCGGCTCGTTCGGCGGTGAGTGAATGGCATCTGTCCGGGTTGACGGTTGTCGCCGGCAATCATGGTGAGCTGTCGCGGCTTGCGAAAGAACGGGGCTGGAAGGCTGTCGATGGGATCCTGCTGGACTTGGGCGTGTCGAGTCCGCAGTTGGACGAAGCGGATCGTGGGTTCAGCTTTCTGCGAGAGGGGCCGCTAGACATGCGCATGGATCGTTCTCGCGGTCTGACGGCGGCGGATCTGGTAGGTGACGAGAGCGCGGAGCGGTTGGCGGAGATCTTTCGCACCTTGGGCGAAGAGCCTCAGGCGCGACGGATTGCGCAGGCAATTGTCGGAGCGCGGGCGAAAGGCGTGCGGTTTGAGACGACGACGGCGTTGGCCGACTTCATCGAACGCCTTGTGGGGCGGCGCAGCGGGCATCATCCGGCGACGCGCGTCTTTCAAGCGCTGAGGATGTCTGTGAATGACGAGTTGGGCGAACTGACGCGGGCGTTGGAAGGGGGCCTCGGCCTTTTGAAGCCAGGCGGACGCTTTGCGGTCATCACGTTCGAGAGCCTGTCGGATCGAATTGTGAAACGGTTCTTTGCCGCGCATGTCGGAAAGATGCGGGCATTGCAGCAGGGGGGCGAAGTTTGGGAGGGCGAATTGCCAAAGGCGCGGATGGTGACGAAGAAAGCCGTGACAGCCGGCGCGGAAGAGCTTGAATTGAATCCACGGGCACGGAGTGCGAAACTTCGTGTAATTGAAAGGGTGTAGAGAAATGCGAAAGAACAGGAAGGTCTCGAAGCGAATGTCCGTCATTGCGACGAACACGATGCGCTTTGGCGCGATTATCGTGTTCTTCTTCGTGATGGTGATTTTGAATATTCTCTCATCGTCGAGCTGTACGCAGCTTTTGAATGAGAAGGGTCTTAAAGAGCGTGAACTGGCCAAGCAGGAGGAGGCGTATCAGCGTGAATCGACGCGATGGGAGGAGATGAAAACGCCCGAGAAGATCGAGGCGGCGCTTTTCCGGCATGGGCTTCGCATGTCGCCTCCGCGTGCGGACCAGTGCGTCCGCCTCAACGAGCGCGGCGTGCCATATCCGAACCAGCTCGCGCTGACGCGGCTGCGGCAGCGGTCGTCAACAGGAACGACCGTTCGCTATGTTGCGCCGAATTCGGGTGCCAAACGCAAAGTCCGCTGATTCGCCATGGCGATGAGGGGCGAGAATTGGAGGTTCTGGCTGCCGATCATCGGGCTGGCGCTGTTTGCGACCTATTCGGCGCAGAAGCTTGTCCGGGCACACGTTGACCCAAAGGTCTCGGCCCCTTGTTATGTCTTCACGCGCGAGCTGACGGCGCCGCGCGGCGGTATTTATTCCTGCAAGGGAAAGGAGTACCCGTTTGCGAAGTCTGTCCCCTATTGGGAATATGCGCTGGACCCCCTTTCGCTCACGAATGCCTTCGTGAGGCCCAAGGGCGAGAAGAGACCGCGTGCGAAAGAAGCGATCGTGCGGACGATCGCGGACGCGTTGGGCCTTGAGTACCAGAAAGTCCTGCGCATGGCAAACGCCGTGCCGCGAAGAGGCTACCGCAACCAGTTTCTCGCGCTGTCGTCCGATCCAAACGCGCACCGCACGCTGGCCGACTCGCATCTCGTTGCGGGTGTAGCAATTCGTGACACGCAAGTGCGACAGTATTTGCATGGGCGGCGCCTGTCGCATGTCCTTGGCAGCGTGAACGCGGAGGATGTCGGCTCTGCGGGCATCGAATTGCGTTTCAACAAGGACCTGACGGGCACGCCCGGGACGATTCAGGGGATGCGAGATGCGCGCGGGCGAGAGCTGTATGACAAGCGGCAGGTCTCCATTGATCCGATTCCTGGCGCGGATGTCTTTCTGACGATTGACCATAATGTCCAATTTGAGGCGGAGGATGCGCTTCAATGGGGAGTTGCCGAATATGGTGCGGCCTCGGGCTGGTGCATCGTCATGGGCGCGAAGACGGGCGCGGTGCTGGCGATGGCGTCTTTACCCGATTTCGAGCCGTTGGCTTTTGGACGAATGACTGATGACGTGAAACTGAATCGCGCGGTTGCCTTTAACTATGAACCGGGTTCCGTCATGAAGACCCTGACGGTCGCGGCGGCGATTGACGCGGGCTTCGTGCGGGCGGGTAGCGCCTATCGGACGAATCGGGATGATCCGAACTACTACAAGTTGCCCGGCGACGGCTCGCATAAATGGGAGCCGACGATCACGGTCCAGGAGGCTCTTGTTCGCTCGTCGAACATTGTCATCGGCAAACTGGCCTACGACTTTGGGCCACGCCGTCTCTATGCGTATTTCAAGAAGTTTGGCTTTGGCGCGAAGACGGGCATTGAGCTCCCTGGCGAGCAGTTCGGCATCCTGCCGGATCCGAACAAGCGCATGTGGGACAAGGCATCTCAGTCACGCGCGGGCATCGGCCAGTTTGTCGCCGTGACGGCGATTCAGTTGGCGGGAGCCTTTCAGATTCTTGCGAACGACGGCTTGCGGATGAAGCCCTACATTGTTGACCGCATTGTGCGTGCGGATGGTTCGGACATCGTGCGCAACGTGCCGACGCCGATTGAACGGGTCGTCTCAGCCAATACGGCGCAAACCATGCGCAAAATAATGCTCGACGTTGCTTCGCCGAAAGGCACGGCGCGGCGGGCGGCGATTCGCGGCTATTCCATTGCGGGGAAGACGGGCACGGCGCAAAAGCAGATCCCTGGCGGGCGTGGCTACGCGCCAGGCCTTTATCGGGCGACGTTCTGCGGCATTGTCCCGGCCTCCGATCCCGAGTTGGTCGTGCTGGTGACGCTTGATTTTGAGGAGCGGACGTGCTTCCATCAGGGCGGCAATTCAGCGGGACCCGTCTTCAAGCGGCTGGCGACGGCCGCGCTTCGCTATCTGATGATTCCGCCGGACCGTCCGGATGAACTTGTCGATGTTGATGACGATGACGACCCGCTGGCCGACCTGATGGAAGCGCGCGGGCGTCGTCAAGGCGATTTGCTGGACTGAGCGTCTTCGCCTCCTTGGCTACCAAGGTCCGGAAGGTCCCCTTATCGCCAATCGCAAATGAACGCGTTCAGTCGCCTTTAGCCCGCCTAATGGGAGCGCATGCGAGGCGGAGTCATCCTTCGCTTCGCGCCATCTCAGCCGTGGACATGATGTTGTGCAAAAGCGTGAGGGTGATTATGACGCGAAAACCTCGGTGACTTGTAAAGGGAGTGGGTCAGCAAAAACTCCTTAAGCCACTTTGGCCAGGCGTGAATCGTAAGCATATGCGGTCTCTCCGTTGAGCGATTCCCTGTGGATTGAGTTGATCCAGTCCTCGAGCTGCCAGCGCCTGACGATGGGCGAGGTCGCCCCGCGCCTGAACTCGCGCTGCCATGCCGCAGCGTCTAAAGAAATTCAAAAATCATGGTTGCCATGAGGATGGCTTTTCCATCCGCATGGAGACGCCTCTTCCATCCGCATGGAGACGCCTCTTCCATCCGCATGGAGACGCCCCTTCCATCCGCATCGGTTGACGCACCCGTTCCAGGTCGTCCCCGGCATCTATGGGGTGGCGTTGTTCGCTTTTCTTCTTTGGTTGCCCCCCCCCCTGGCCTTCCTCTCTTCTTTGCTGACCCGTTAGATATTACCATTTTGGACTCCAGGGCAGACATGACATGGCGCGGAGATATTTGCTATAATACCGTTGTCTTGTGACGCTGCGGCGATGCCCCAAGGGCCTCTCGCCACCCCTCGCGAGACAATCAGACAGATCGCGTAACCACGCGGGCTTGTTCGTTCTACGGAAACGTCCAAAACTTCAGAGGAACGACATGTCCTGCGGGGGGATGCGCCTTGGCACGCACATGTGCCGGGCGTGTCGTCCTGCACTCATGTTTTCCTCAAGGGCTTTGGACGGCCTCCGTAGAGAACACGGGTGAAGGAGGCACGCCCGCTCTACTTGCCTCCGCCAAGAACGGAGTGCAGAAGATGAGGAATGTCTTGCTGGTCATTGTCCTGTGCGCAGTGGGCGCATGGGCGTTTTGGTACACGACCGAGAACGCCAAGCAGGAACGGCGCGAACGGGCGCAACGGCAACGTGACGAACGCATCCGACAGGAAGCGCGCGAGGCCGCGCAGCGGGCGGAAGACGAGCGCATTCGCAAGGAGCGGATGTCCGCCGTCGCCAAGGAAGACGCCGTCAGGCTGTTCGTTCGCTATGTCGAAAAGGAAGAGGATCGTCTGAAAGACCTGATCGAGGAGTCCAAGCTGCAGCTCGAAACGATTTCCGTCGACCAGCAAAGCCTCTCGGACGAACTTGTCATTCTCGGACAGCGGAACGCCGGCGAATCGGCGGCCAGCCGGCAACGCGGCGTGAAGCGGCGGGACGAGGTTGAATACGTCAAGCGGCTTCTGCGTTCGCCTGTGCTGAATCGGTTGGCGGCAACTTACATGGGCGAGGATTTCGCCGCCATGAGCGCCGAGTTCCAGAACAAGGTCGAAACGGTCATTGGCCTGCGCGAAGAGCTTACGAGCCGACGGGCGGCGAATCAGCGCGCCTACGAGGAATCCATCGGCTCCGTGGACGACGACGTGAACCAGAAGACAAAGCTGGCCCAGGAGAAGACGAAAGAGACGCGCGACAGGATCGAAGGCTACCTGAAGGCGCTCGAAGACCGCGTGACCGCCCTGCGCAGGAAAATCAAGAAGCTCAAAGACAAGTCCAGCAAGTCCGTCTGGGACAATCGGGAACTGGAAAGGTTGCGCAAGGACCTTGAAGTCGCGGAAATGCGCGTGTCGCACTACCGGGACGTCGAGGGGCTTTCGTCCGTCAACAGCCTTCAGAACGAAGCCCTGATGGCGGAAACGCGCGCGCGGCGGACGCACGATACCGCGTTGGACAAGCGGACGCGCGCCGACGACGAGGCGCTGGAAGAACACGCGCATGAGATTGGCGTGTTCAATCTTGCCTCTACTTATGAGGCGAGGTCGCTGGATGCCGTTCGCGCCGCCATGCGAGAAAGCCAGAAGTTGCTGGCCGTCCAGATATCCGATGCCACAAGCAAACTGTCGTTCCTGAAAGAGGCCGCAACCAACATGGATTTCCTCAATGCGGACGAAGTCGAAGACCTGCGCCGGAAGATCGCCAAGCGCCTCAGCATCAATGCCGTCGGAAAGGACATTGACGAATGAAACTCGTCTTCGCCGCTCTGCTCGCGTATGGTGCCGTGATTGGCCCTCGTCCCAAGGGTGTCGTCCAAGATTCATTTATCCGCGACAACGTGAAGATTGAGGACTTTCCTCGGCTGACGGACAACGCACGGCAGGGGAAGACGCATTACGAAGGTCAAGGCTCGGGCTTTTTCATTACCGAAGACGGCTACTTGGTCACGAATCACCATGTCGTGGACGGTGCGGCTGAACTGGTCGTCGTGAAAGACGGCGTGGCCTATCTGGCCGACCTGAAAGCCCAAAACAAGCAGCACGACTTGGCCTTGCTGAAAATCAACGCCTTCCCACGTTCAAACAAGGGCGTTCTGAAGGTTCGCGGACTGCCGCGTTTCACGCCGCTTAAGCGTTCGGACGAACTGTCGTGCCGCATCGGGCAAACGGTGCTGGTCGTTGGATTCCCGCAAATCCGACTACAGGGACTTGAACCGAAAGTGACACGTGGCATTGTCAGTAGCCTGAGTGGTTTTATGGGTGAGCAAGACAATTTCCAGATGGACGCCGCGATCCAAGGCGGCAATTCCGGAGGCCCGGTTGTCGATGAGTTCGGCCGATTGGTTGGCGTTGCTGTTGCGAGCCTCAAAAATAGCGATAATGTCCATTACGCCGTGAACCTGCGAGAAGTCGTTCGCTTTCTGCCGAAGGACATTGACTTCGAGACATCCGTCTCGCGGCGACGGCGCGACTCCGCCGATGTCGCGGCGCGCATCATCAAGTCGACGGCCTTGATCCTCAACTACGCCAAAGGGCCGGACGGAGGACCGCTCGCGTTGCCAGTGGATGACACGGCGCGGCGCGAAAGCATCACGTATCGACGAAAGGCTGTCATTGACGCACGGATGTGCAAGCTACGCCGCGATTGGGCTGGACTGAAGAGAATCACAGACGCCATTTTGGCAGCATATGGCGAAGTCGAAGGTGTCCGTGAAATGAATGACTTGGCGCGAGATGAACTTGGGCTTCACCTCGTCATTGTCGCGGAGGCGGACGGGCGCGACGTCAAGGCGCGCATCCAGCCGATTCGCGGCTTCAAGGACAAGTATGTGGATTGCGAACGTCCAACGGCCGTCTTTGGCGGCACGGAGCAGCGGCATTTCCCGATTGAAGCCAAACTGACCTACGAGGACGACGACTGGTTTTGGGGTGCGACGTTCAAGTGCATTTACGATTGGCATGGGACGAAGGAAGTCCGCGTCACACTCAAACATGTTGGCAAGAAATAGGAGCGAGAAAAGATGAAACTCACATGTGCAGCCTGCAACAATGACATGATCGTCGAAGGGGAGCTTCAGGACGGCGACCACGTGCAATGTCCGTTCTGCGGCGAAGAGACGGCCTACTGCAAGCCGCATCGAATCGAAGTGCCCTTGGGTGCGCCCCGCGAACCTGTCGCCCCGCCGACCGAACACGCACGTCCGAAGCTCCACGTCATCCGAAAGGATCCGCCTTTGCCCAACAGGCCGACACCGCAACCGACCCTTCTGCCGCGTGACGCCGGAATCCCGCCCAAGCCACCACGGCCGACAGCACGGAAACATCCCGGACAAGGTGGCGACGGCTTCATTAAGCTCATCATTCTCATTCTGGTTCTTGGCGCGGCATTTTGGGGGTATCTGAAATTCTTTGCCGAGATTGAAGACAGCGAGGATTTGACGGAGAACGTGCAACAGCGGCACGCGAATGATGAAGAGGCGGAGCTTCGTCGCCAAAAGGCCAAGGAGGAAGAGGAACGGCATCGGCTGGAACGTCAGCGCGAGCGCGAGCAAAAGGAAAAAGAGCGAGCCGAGCGACGTGCGGAGTTGGCGCGGAAGACGGAGGCCGAGCGGGCGGTTCGTGAATCTTACCGTGCGGCGCAAAACGCCTTTTCGGACAAGCCCAGCTATTTTGCCGTTGGTGCGGACAAAGGCAAGGTTGCCGATCCCCGGCGGGTGAACGAAAAGGCAACGTTCTGGGCCGTCGACAAGTCGTTTGCAGAGCAGGGAATCATCTACGAGATCGAGACGGACACGCAGGGGATTGCCGCCGTTTGCACACGCACGTCCGCTGGGCTGTCACAAGAAGTTGATGCCCAGGAATTTGCGTTGCACCTGGACGAGGGAATTTGGGCGATCTCGGATGGGGAGGTCGTCTGGATTCTCGGAACAGGCAAACAGGCGCGAACGGTATCACTGCCAGAAGACGGTTCGGACATCTATCCGATGGGCGATGAACTGGGCGAGGCCAATGTCGCCCTCACGACTTTGCGCATCAAGCTGCCGGACGTCAAGTATCGCCTCACCTTACAGCCCAAAGTCGGCGGACGCGACATTGCGCTGGGCGTTATCCAAGGGCGGGAGCGACTTCCCATGCGGCGTGTGCGAGAGGCGGTCAAAGGTGTCCTTGCCGAGAGGCGAGTGGCACAGCAACTCGCCCAGTTGAAGAAGCCGACGCCTAAGCGCTTCAAGCCGACGGTTGTCTTTTATGATGGCGCAACCATGTCCAAGAGCATCAACGGCGTGACGCGTGTGCCAAGATCGTTTACCTATCTCGGAACAAGCAGGGGAAAGCGAAACTATTCACATGTGGATGATATCGTTGCGCGAGAGCGTGCGAAATACGAGCAGATGCGAGCTGAGGCCGAACGGCAAGAGCGAAAGGCGCGCGAGGTCGAGGCGGCGAACTATGCCGCGATGGAGGCCTACAAGCGCAAGCGCGCAGACGTGTTGCACAGCGTCTCGGTCCGCGACAGGGAAATCGACGGCGAGCTGCAGAAGTGGAAGCTGCTGATCGAGCGTAGTCGGACAAAGGTTCCCGAAGGGGAGTAAACACAATTGCGACGTCTGTTCTCCGCGCCTCCCATTCTCCGATGGGACAAATGCATCAAACTGTTCCGCAATGAACGGAATCTTTCACCCGGCAAACCGCGCGATGAGATTGAGCAATGAGTGGCTGGAGTTTACCCATTTTTTGAGTGCGGAAACGCGTTGCACCCGCATGGATAAAGGCTGAAGTGCGTTTTGTGATGTGGTTTTAGGCGTTTCGCGTCCGAAACGGCTATCCGTCGTCGGTGTCGAGGAGTTCCGCAAAGCCCGGCAGGAGCTGGATTGCAGCAGGTTCGGGAGCCTTGGCAAGGGTCTCGGCTGCCGTGCGCACCCATTTCCCGAAACGGGTGAACGCCCGCCTTATCCCGTCCGCAATGGCGCAGGCCGCGAACTCCGGCACTTCTCCGAGCCGCTTCCCGAGGTTCGCCAAGATGTTCCGCAAGGACTTCTCGCTTGATGTTGCGGCCTGTCCACGCCGTGGCGAAATATGCGCTTGCAAGGACGAGCGAGGCCATGTCGCGTATGCGCGCGCAGGTCATCACCCGGATGTTCTCGAAGCCGTACGACTGCTTGACGAAGCGGATCGTCTCCTCTATCCTCCACCGCGAGAGACAGCCCTCTACGACACGCCATTGCGACTTGAACGAGCCGTCCACTGGAAGCGACGTGAGCAGCATCACCGGATCCTGCCCGAAACCCCTGACGACGACGAGGCGCAGTTCCTTTTCCGGATGCATCGGAAGCCGCACGGGCATCGCGCCGAACGATATCGGCACGTCGCATTCCTTCCCGTGCGAGTCGAACGTGACGTGGTGCGAATGGCGCATCGTGCACTGTCTGGCAAGGTCGTGCACTTCGTGCATTCCGCCCCACGACAGGACGCTTCGGCCTTTCAGCCTCACGATGAAGTCGCGGTTCTCGCCTATGAAACAGTCGTGGAACGCCGGCCTGTCGCCGCCCCGGTCGTATACGGCTATGCCCTTGCCGCCCGTCGCGGCGTACACCTCCTTGACGACCTTCAGCACCTCGTCGCTCTCGCCCTTGAACCCCGGCGAGCGCGAAGACCACAGCCTCAGCGCAAGTGGCACGGTCTTGCGCCCGCCGCAGCGGCAGGCCGCGACCATGCGGCCGTGGTAGCCGTTCACGAGGACGTCCCTGCCCTCCTTCGAGGAGCGGCTCGCGTCCCTGACGCGCGTGACGAACTCCATCTTGTGCGAGAACTCCTTGCGTATCTCGGTCGGGTCGACCAGCAGAAGCGTGTCGCTCCTCACCGAACGTGCGCCGTCCTTCAGAGCACGGCTTCGGACACGGATGCCTCCAGCGTCTCGTCGTCCAGGTTCCGGCTCAGCCGTTTTTCGGTGTATATAGGCTTTATGTCGTCGTCAATCGCGCGGACTATAGACGACAGTTTCGTGTCCCCTGAAGCCTGTATGCCGTAAATGCACTCCTCCACGAACTTCCGGGACGGCTTCGGGAAATGGGTAAACGCTTTACCCATGAAACTGGCGAGCTGGGCTTTCGCCTTCGATGCAATTTTGGTATCGTTCACGGTGCGGCAACCTCCTTGTTTGTTTTCACAAGTCGGTATTCTACCGAAAAACGGCGGGCGGTTGCCGCGCTTTTCTACCCCGCCATCCGAGCCAAACCAAAAAATGGGTAAACTCCAGCCGTGGCGGGTGGTGACAGCCCGAAAGAAAAAATGCTATAATACTTTTTCATGGCGAAGGTCAAGTTGACAAAGACGGAGCTTAAGGCCCAAACGGATGCGCTGAAGCGGTTTCAGCGTTTCCTGCCGATGCTTCAGTTAAAGAAACAGCAACTGCAGAGCGAAATCGCTGGTATCTCCGCCAAGGCCGAACAGACGCAGAACGCCGAACGCACGGTGCGGGCCGGCCTTGACCGTTGGGTGGGCCTCTTTGCAACGGAACCTTCCCTTTTGTCGGGACTTGTGAAGGTCAAGGAGGTGCGAACGGGAACGGCAAACATTGCCGGTGTTGCGATTCCGACTTTCGAGTCGATTGAGACGGATGTCAAGCCAGTCGATCCATGGGTGACGCCCGCGTGGGTGGATGGTGCCGTGTCCGTGACGACGAAGATTCTCACTCTTCAGTGCGAGCGGGCGATTTTCGAGGAGCAGCGACGGCTCGTCACGGCAGAGCTCCAGCAGACGTCCCAGCGTGTCAATCTGTTTGAAAAAGTGCGCATTCCGGCCTGCAAGGAGGCCATCCGCGTCATTAAGATCGCCTTGGGCGACGAGCAGACCGCTGCCGTCACGCGCGGCAAGATCGCGAAGGGGAGGGACAAGTCGTGATCGTTCGGATGAAGCATTTGGACCTCATCTGTCTCGCGTCCGAGAAGGATGCGACGCTTGCGCGTCTACGTACGCTGGGTGCGGTTCATCTTGATCTCGCGTCGGCGGCGGGTGCGTCCGTCACATCGGCAGAGGGGGCGCTTGCGGATGCCGAAAAGGCCGTGCGGCTCATCCTGAAGGCGCGCGGCAAGGAGAGGGGCCTGGAGATTCGTCCGCGCACGGTTGCGGAAGTTCTGGAACTGGATGCGGATCGGGCGACGTTGGCGGCGGAACAGGCGCGGCTGGAGAGGGAGATTCGCGTTTACGCGCCCTACGGGGATTTTGACCCGACGCTTGCGGCGAAGTTGCGCGCGACGGTTGATGGCCTTGAGAAAGTCGTTGAACTTCCGGAGAAACTGCCGGAGACGCGGCTCTCGCGGATGGAGGAGAAGCTTGTTCGCGTGAAGAATCGGCGCGCGATTGACGAGGTGAAGATCGCGTCCGTTGACGAGAAGCCTATTCTGAAGGCGTATCCGGAGATTCGTGATCGCATTGCCTTTGCGCAGGCTAGGGAGCTTTTGGCGGATCGCGGCGCATTGGCCGTTCTCTCGGGCTGGATACCCGAGCCGCGCGTCGTTGCCTTGCTGGATGAGGTCCATGGCAATTCGGGCGATCTCTTCGCGCGTTCCGAGACGATAGGTTGGGCAGTCCTTCTGCGTGATCCCGCGTCTGGGGAGACACCGCCGACGCTCATTGAGCCGCCGCGCTTCTTCAAGTCCGTGAAAGTCCTGTTCGAGGGGTTGGGTGTCACGCCGGCTTACACGGAGGCGGATGTGTCCGTTCCGTTCATGTGTTACTTCTCGCTTTTCTTCGCGATGTTGGTCGGTGATGGCGCTTATGGGCTAATCTTCCTTGTGGCGACGTTGGCTTTGCGGAAAAGACTGCCGCGCAGCTGGTTTGTCCTGCTGACGGTCTTCTCGTCCGCGACGATTTTGTGGGGCGTCCTCTCGAACACGTGGTTTGGCGTGGGGCTTTCGTTCTTTGCGTCGCTTCCGACGGTGACATGGTTGGCAGACCCGAGTTACAACCATATGATGCTTCTCTGCTTTACGATCGGCGTTACGCATCTCATGCTGGCGCGTCTTTGGAACGGGGTTTGCAAGTGGCCCGACTCGACGGCGTTGGCGGAGTTCGGCTGGGCGGGCGTGTTGCTGACGATGTACCTTGTGACGAATGCGATTGTCGGCATTTTCCCCGTATTCCCGCCGTGGGGGCTGTGGCTCGGTTCAGTCTCGGTCATCATGGTCTTCCTGTTCAGCGTGAAGCCGTCCGAGCTGAAGACGCATGGGGCGGAACTGGGGATGTTGCCGCTGAACATCATGTCGGCCTTGGGCGATGTCATCTCGTATGTGCGACTCTTTGCGGTCGGGCTGGCATCCGTGAAGGTCGCTGAGAACTTCAATGACATGGCGCTCGGATTCCTGTCGTGGTCGGATTCCGTTTGGGTGAAGCCGGCCCTTGCCGTTGCAATGGTTGCGATCCTTCTCGTCGGGCACGGCCTTAATCTCGTGATGGCAGGGCTTTCGATTCTTGTCCATGCCGTCCGCCTCAATACGCTGGAGTTCTCGAATCACAAGGGGATCACGTGGTCGGGCTTCGCGTTCAATCCGTTTAGAAGCGTGTCAGTTGTTTCAACGAATCGAAAGGAAAACAGAACATGAATGATGCAGCTATGATTGTCGCGGGCGCAGTCGCCTGCTTGGGTCTTTCCGGCGCTGGCTCGGCGCTGGGTACGGGGATGGCCGCGAATGCCGCCGTGGGCGCGTGGAAGAAATGTTATGCCGCCGACAAGCCGGCTCCGTTTCTCCTGCTCTCGTTTGTCGGAGCACCGATTACGCAGACTCTTTACGGAATGATTCTCATGTTCACGATGTTCGGCAAGCTCAGTGTCGAGGGCGCGGGCATTCCCTGCCTTGTCCTTGGCATCTTCTCGGGTTTTGCGATTGGGGCATCGGCGTTCTTCCAGGGGCGTGCGGCTGCGGCGGCGTGTGATGCCCAGGCCGAGACGAACCAGGGCTTCACGAACTATCTTGCCGCGCTCGGCATCGTTGAGACGGTCGCGATCTTCACGATGGTGTTCTCGCTGATTGCGGTGGGTAAGATTGCCTAAATGCGTCTCGCGCCGAAACACGCGTACTTCGCCGCTTTCTCCGTCGTCTTTGCGGTGCTGGCTGCGTTTGTCTTTTGGGGGACCTGGTCTCCCGACGTCGCGCCGGTCATGCCTGATGACAACCTCGTCCATCCGCTGTCGTGGGCGGAGAACTGGGACGCAGTCGTCAGAAAGTTCCTCTCCTCGGGCAAGTTCATCCCAAGCGACGTTCTGTGGGACGGACTGTTCGTTTCTCCCTATTTCTGCCAAGAGCTGAAGTATGCTGTGGCGCTGTATTGTGCGGGCCTAGGGCTTGCCTACTTCCTGCGTGGACGCGGGCTTTCGCGTTTGGCGTCCTACGGGGCGGGCATTCTCCTGTCATTCTGCGGCTATTGGGCGTCGTTGTTCTCGGCTGGGCACGGCGGTTGGTTCATTTGGATGACCTATGGCGTCTTTGCCTTTGGTTTGGCGGATCGGGCCGTACGGCGCGGTAAGCTGAAGAACTGGCTCTTGCTTGGCGCGTGTGTTGCGTGGGGGAGCTTTTATCAGCCTGACCTTTGGCTTCTATTCACGACCTTGACGGGCTTCTATTTCGCCTGGTGCTGTGTGCGGGAGAGGCGGTTTCCGTGGAAGGGGATGTCGCTTGCGGCGGTTGTCCTGCTTGTTGTCGGTGCGCCGAGTTTCCGAGCTGCGCTTGTGGATGATCTCGCCGGGCGCGACAAGCAGATTGCCGACGGAGAGACGGTTGTGAACGGTTCGGCGCAGACGGATGCGGAGAAACGTTGGATATTCGCTACGAACTGGTCCTTGCCTCCGATGGAGTCGGTTGAGTTCTTCATTGCGCGTTTGAATGGCGACACGAGTTGTCCGCTCACGCTTTCGATTGGTGCGCACGCGGGGACGGGCGTGCGGCCCTATGAAGGCGCGTTGGGACGCCCGAAGGGCGCGGCACAGGGGAATTACCGCCAACATTCGCTTTATGTCGGTTTCGTGACGTGTCTTTTGGCGTTGGCGGGCGTCTTTTGGAGGTGGCGTTCGTCGGACGTCTGGTTCTTCGCGGGCGCGGCGGTCCTCTGTTGCCTCCTCTCCTTTGGGCGATACTGCGAGCCGGTTTATCGCCTCGTCTATGCCTTGCCGTTCGGCGACTATCTGCGTGCGCCCGTCAAATGGCATCACTTGACCGAGTTCAGTCTCTGTGTCTTGGCGGGGTTCGGTCTTGAGGGACTGTTGAGCCTTGCATGGCTGAGGGGACGGCGCGGCCTCGGGTTGGTTGTCGCGCTTGTGCTGGTTGGCGCGACAGATCTGGCGCGGATTGATCGACTCTATTGTGCGCCTGTGGATTTGCGCCGCGTTCGTCAGACGAACAGCGAGATGCAGATGAATGTCTTGCGGCGTGAAGACTTTGCGAATCCGCAGATTGCAGAGATGGTGCGGGGTGGGCGTATCGTCTCGCTGGCGAATTATCTCGGGAATCCCGACCTCTATTTGGTTGAGATCCTGACGCCGCGTTCGACGAAGAAGGATTCGTCGCCTCCGCTGTCAGTTGCGACGGGACTTGGGATCCTTTCATTAGTCGGGACGCTGCTGACGCTCGGTTGCGCGTTGTCCGTCCGGACAAAGGACGAGCCCGTGTGTGTGTGTGGCACATGAAGAAGCTCTCTGTCGTCATACCCTGCTACAACGAGGCCGACACGCTGGAGACGGTCGTCATGCGTGTATTGGCCCTGTCGTCGGACACGCTCGCCATGGAGGTTCTGATTGTTGACGACTGTTCGACGGACGCGAGTCTGCGGATCGCCGAGACGTTGTCGGAGAATATCCCCGCCGTTCGTGTTTTGCGACATCAGACAAACCAAGGCAAGGGCGCCGCATTGAAGACGGGCTTCCTGGCGGCGACCGGCGACTTCGTCTGCGTGCAAGACGCGGATCTTGAATATGATCCGCAGGATTATCTGAAGATGTTGCGTCCGATGATGGCGGGCGAGGCGGATGTTGTCTTTGGATCGCGTTATTTGCAGCAGCGGGAGCGTCGGATTTTGCGTTGGTGGCATTCGACGATGAACAAGTTCCTGACGTTCTGTTCCAATGTCCTCTCTGACTTGGCGATGACGGACATGGAGACGTGCTACAAGCTCTTCACGTCTGAGGTAGTCCATGCGTTTGCGCCGCAGTTGAGGGAGCGGCGGTTTGGCTTTGAACCCGAGTGCGTGGCATATGTGGCGCGGGGGATGCGCCGTCAAGGTTGGCGTGTGTACGAATGCGCCGTTCGCTATTCGCCGCGTTCGTTTCGGGAAGGCAAGAAAATCGGTTGGCGTGATGGCGTCCGTGCGCTGTGGTGCATCCTCAAGTACAATGTCTTGGAGCCGGCGTGAAGCGAGTCCTGTCGTATGGAGGCCTTGCGCTTTTGGTAGGCCTTGTCATCGTGCTGGCCGTCACGTGCGTCTGTCCGCCGGCAGGGCATTATGATTTCAGTCTGCGGATGAATGAACTTGCGTGTTTACGGCAACGGGTCGATCCCTATGCGGTCTGGTGCGAGCGCGTCTCATGGCCTCCCTATTACCCGAATACGCTTGTCGGGACGCCGCCCGCAGGATGTACGCGACCGGTCAATGCCTATGCGCCGTGGGCGTATGTGGTGATGTTGCCGTTTTCATTCCTGTCCGATCTCTCCGAAGGCGCGGCGTGGGCGGCCTATTGCGTCTGGATGGGCCTCGCTCTTGTTCTGCTGCTCGTCTTGCCGTGTCGTCAGGCGGTCGATCGGCAGGATGCTTGCCTGTTGTCGTCCGCCCCCTTGCTTGTTGTGGCGCATGCGATTTGGTCCAATGCGTCCGTTGGCAATTTTGCGCTCATTGTGCTGGCTGGGGCTGTCGCACTGGCGGTCGCGCTCAATCGGGACCGAGACGTCTTGGCCGGCTTCTGTTGGGCGATTGTCATGCTCAAGCCGCAGATCGGACTGGCCTTTGCCGTGCCGTTGCTTCTGCGTCGCAAATGGACGACAATCTTTGTCGCGGCGGTTTTTTGCCTCTCGTTGTCAGTCATGGCCTCTGTCCTTTGTCGGGCATCTCTTTTTGATCTTCTGCGGCAGGGACCGGCAGCGAATACGAGCTTCTTCTACGGTTGCGGAACATGGCCATATTTCCTTTGTTCGGCGGAGACGGTTGGGCGCGATATCATCGCGGCATTGTTGATTGGAGTGGGCATTTGCACGGTGCTGACCAGATTGCTTTGGGAGGAACGGGATTGGCTGGTATTTCTGATGCCAGCGGCTATCACTTCGTGCTGTTGGACGTATACGCAGGCGTATAGCCATGCGATGGGCTGGTTTGTGGCGTTTGCGCTTGTGCGTGAGCTTTTGCGCTGTCCCTCTTCGCGCTTCCTTTGGTGTCTTGCCGTGTTGTCCGCGTTTTCCCTTTCACGGGGTATTCTTGCCGCGCATGGCTTGTGCACGTTTTGCGGGTGGGTATTCCCGTTTGCGGAGACCGCATTCCGCACGGTTGATTCGCTTAACTCGTTGTTTTCGCTGACTCTTGCGGGGATACTCTGCGTCTGGCTGAAGAAAGCCGACTCATGTCATGAAGACAAGGTCGTCTCTTGGACTGGCTGATGGCGTGTTCAGCGGACGCGCCATTGGGTCGGGGTGAACCCGGTGTGGCGACGGAAGGTGGCGATAAAGTACTGTGGGGAGGCAAATCCCGTTTCTGCCGCAATCTGCGCGATTGGGAGGTCAGATGCACGCAACTTTTCCTGCGCTTGGCGGATGCGGTAACGTCCGAGCCAGTCCGAAGGCGTCAGCCCCGTGTGTTCCTTGAAGAGCGTGAAGAAGCGAGACTTTGAATAGCCCATGTACGCAATGAGCCTGTCGATGCGGACATGCTCGGCATGGTGGGCCGCCAACCAGGTGACGGCCTCTGCCATGAGACGTGTCGATCCTTTTGTGACAGGGGCACGTTGAGGGTCTGCGGAGCGCAACAGGATTAGGGTCGAAATCGTGCGAACGACAGCACATTCGGTTTCGCTGAGGTTACATGCGCCGCGCGCGGCCGCGTCGTCGAGTTCGGCGAAGAGCGCGGCGAGATCTTTCGTGACAGGCAACGCCTTGCAACGGCGCGTCAGCAATTGCGCAATCAAGTCGCGGTAGACGCTGGATGAGAGGCCGGAGAGGCGAAGTCGTCGTGCGCTCGGGTGCTCAAGCAGAAGTTCGACGCGATGCCCCGCCGGGTCGATGGCTTGAACATGGCGGTGGGAGAGGTTGGCGGGAATCACGATGAAATGGCCTGCCGGAAGGATGACGTTTGCGCGATCCTCGAACTCATAGCCGAATTCGCCCTTGATGCAGTAGAGAAGTTGAATCGCGTCGTGTACATGCCAGAACGAGCCCTTTGCGGAAAGCGACTTGAGATGGCGGATGCCTTTTAACCAGCCGAGCTGGAGAAAGCGTTCGTCAAGATCTGAAGGCTGTTGCCCGTAACGTTCCGTTTCCATGGCCTCGTTTTCTGTTGGGAAGGGGTTAATACCAACATTATACCACAATCGCCGTCAGGACGCATCGTCCGGGGCGCATTCGCTGGGCTACCCCATGCACGACCTATTTTTGGGCTAACGCTGACGAATGGCTGCGTGAGTACGGCGCTTGCGTTGCGCATGTCCCTGACGGTGTCGCCGCGCCCCTGCTTCTCCAGCGTGCGCCGTACACACACCATTTGGTACAATACATGACCATTGTAGGAAGAACGTGCCCTATTTGTTTTGATTGCCAGAGCGATTCGTTCGTCGTGCATAGGGGATCAGGTCGCCCGTTGAGAATTTCGCATGAAGCGAGATCCTACTTGGAACGGCGAGCGGCAGGGGATGTCCCTGTCGTAGATTGTGTGCCTCGCCTCTTTTCTCGCGCAACCGTTGGATGCTATGATGCTTTTCCTCCATAGCAGGCAATTGGGATCCCTACGAAGTGGTATTGATGAGGTAGACAGGCAAGGCTACGCTCTTCACGTCGAACACTTGGGTACGATTCAATTGCCGTTGGGAAATCCGATCCTCGCCGCCTGTTGCCACTTTTGCAACGCGAGCCATTTCTCGCGTGCGGTCAAGGCCGTCTTCGGCAATTCGCCGCAGTTAAAGTTTTGTCCAGTGGACTTCTGCCGTTGCCATGGGGTGCGCGATTGTGCTATAATTCAATCCATGAAAATGAAATACATGGGGTCTGATTTCCTGCTCGACACGGATGCCGCGCGCGAGCTATACCATCGGCACGCAGAGAAGATGCCGATCATTGACTACCATTGTCATCTCCCGCCGAAGGAGATTGCTGAAGATATGCGTTGGACGGATGTTGCGCAGGTTTGGCTTGGAGGTGATCACTACAAGTGGCGGCAGATGCGCTCGAATGGCGTGGACGAGAAGTTCGTCACGGGTGACGCGTCTTGGCACGACAAGTTCGTCAAGTTTGCCGAGACGATGGAGCGCCTCGTCAAGAATCCACTCTTTGATTGGTCTCATCTTGAGCTTTCGCGCTATTTCGGCGTAAGTGAGCGCCTTTGCGGGGCAACCGCCGAACGCATTTGGAAGAAGTGCAACGCGAAGCTTAAGCAGAAGGGCTTTTCGGCGCGTGGACTCATGAAGAAGTCGAATGTCGCGGTTGTCTGCACGACGGACGATCCTGTCGATTCTCTGGAGCATCATCTCGCGATTGCGAAAGACCCGTTCGGCACGCAGATCCGTCCAGCTTGGCGCTCTGACAAGGCATCGAAAATCGACAATCTGCCTGTCTGGAACGCGTGGATGGACAGACTTGCCGCCTCGGCAAGGATGCCCGTGAAGACATATGAGGATTTCCTGGGCGCGATGGCGAAGCGACATGCCTTTTTTGCGAAGGCGGGATGCATCGTCTCGGATTATGGCGTTACTGAGGTCTTCGCTGCGCCCTACACGGAAGCGGAGGTGGCGAAGATATTCAAGAAGGCGCGCATGGGCCATGAAGTCACGGAGGAGGAAGCTCTGAAGTTCAAGAGCGCATGGCTTTTCGAAGGCCTGAGGGCTGACGCCGCGTCGAACTGGACGGCGCAGATCCACTACAACTGTCTTCGGGACAACAACACGGTGATGTTCGAGAAACTGGGGCCTGATACGGGATTTGACTGCATTGGCGACTGGAGCGTGACGGAATCCCTGTCACGACTCTTTGACCGTCTGGAACGGACGGACTTCCTGCCGCGTACGATTCTCTATTCGCTTAACCCGAAGGACACCGAGATGTTGGCGTCGCTGATGGGATGCTTCCAGAAGGGTCCGACGCGTGGCAAGATTCAGCTTGGTTCGGCGTGGTGGTTCCTTGACCAGAAGGACGGCATGAAGAAGCAGATCGAGGCCCTTTCGGCGTTAGGCTGCCTTGGCAATTTCATCGGGATGCTCACGGACTCGCGTAGTTTCCTCAGTTATACGCGCCATGAGTATTTCCGGCGCATCCTCTGCCAGAAGCTCGGTCAGGAGGTCGAGAAGGGCGAACTACCGGACGATCTGGTTTGGCTCGGCGGGATTGTCGAGGATATCGCGTATAACAATGCGAAAGGCTATTTCGGCTTTTGATTGACGTGAACGTTGACGTAACCAATGCGTAAGGGATAAGACTATGCAGAGAAGAGACTTCATCCGGAATGCGTTTGCCGTGGGCACCGCACCGTTTCTGTTTGGCGGATGCGCGGCCAAGTTTGCCGCAAACCGCAAGATCAATATCGGCGTCGTCGGCTATGGACGCATCGCGCACACGATGGATGTTCCCGGCGTGCAGCAGTTCACCGAGCGGTGCGTTGTGACGGCGGTTGCCGAGCTCGACTCGAAGCGCGCGGCCTTCGGCAAGAAGGTGATTGAGGACCGCTATGCGGCGAAAGGCATCCGGCAGATCGTCCGCACCTACGACGACTATCGTGAGATGATTGCCGACCCGTCCATTGATGCCGTGCTGCTCTGCATCCCGGACCATCAGCATGCGATTGTCGCGACGGACTGCCTCTTGGCGGGCAAGCACATCTACCTGCAGAAGCCATTTGCCCAGACGATTCAGGAAGGCCGCGTGATTGCCAACATCGCAACGTTGAAGGGCCTCGTCGTGCAGGTCGGCGCGTGGCAACGTTCGCGCCCCCAGTTCCGCAAGGTCGTCCAGCTCGTCCGCAACGGACGCCTTGGCAAGGTTGCGCACGTGGAAGTCGGGATCGGCCTCGACAAGTCGGGCGGCTGCCGTACGCCGGAGCCGGTGCCCGAGAACCTCAGCTATGACGCCTGGCTGGGGCCGACGGACCCGACGGCTCCCTACAACTGGACGCGTGTCCACAATCAGGATCTCAAGAGGATAGGTGATCGTCCAGGCTGGATTCAGCTTGCGCCGTATGGTTGGGGCATGATCACCAACTGGGGTGCGCACCACCTCGACATCACGGCTTGGGGGTTGAACCGCAATCCGTCGTCCGTCTCCGGCACGTGCGAATGGATGGACCTCTCGGGCACGAAGCTTTGGAATGTCCACACGACCTACGATCTGCACTACGACTGCGGAGGCACGGATGTGCATGTCAACAACAAGTTCCAGATGGGCGTGAAGTTTGTCGGCGAGAACGGAGACTGGCTTTGGTGCACGCGCGGTGCGATGAAGGTGACGCCGAGCGATCCCGAGCCGAAGGTCGCGCCAGGCATGCTTGGCCCGATTGCCGCATCGAAGCCGTCGCTCCTTGAGGACCTCAAGCCGGGCGAGGTTGTTGACGACGCGCTTGCGCACGGAGGCGAGAAGTTCCGCACGATTGCCGACCATTTCGAGAATTGGTTGGAGGCGATTGTCCGTGAAGATCCGCAGTACACGGTCGCGACGGCGGAAGAAGCGCATCAATCGACGGCGTTCTGCTCGCTTGGCCGCATGTGCATGGAACTCGGGCGCGGCAAAAAGGACGGCGTGACGCTCGCTTGGGATGCGAAAAAGGAAGTCTCGGGTGACGCCGAGGCGGACAAGATGTTGACTCCGTTTGCTCGCGGCAAGTATGATCTTCGCTATTCGCTCGCGGCGGCGGGCCTTAATTACAACAAGATGATCAAGCCGCTCGCTTGATTCAAAGAGAGAGGACGATTCAAGATGAATTCCAAACTGATGCTCGTTTCCGCCGCAACGGTTGCGGCGTTCGCGTCCTGTGCCGCGCCGGCGCCCTGTTCCGGTGCGCCGAAGTGCGTGTGCAAGCCCGTTTACCCCATCGTGGAGGACACGTCGGGTCAGCGGGTGTGGAAGATGCCGTTTCAGCTCGGTCTCGCGGGTTACACCATGCACAAGAAGAGCCTTGACGAGACGCTGGAGATCATGCGCGCCGTCGATTTGCACTACCTCTGCGTGAAGGATTTCCACCTCAAGTACACAGCATCAGATGCCGAGATCGAGGCGTTCAAGGAAAAATGCGCGAAGTATGGCGTTACGCCGTATGGTCTGGGGCCGCTTTACACGAAGGACAATGCGGAAGTGCGCGCCTACTTCGAGTTCGCCAAGCGCTTTGGCGCGAAGGTGGTCGTCGGCGTGCCGTATGAGGTCGAGCCTGGCAAGCCGGACAAATGGACCGAGCGCATCGGATCGCGCAGGCAGCTCGAATACATCGATTCTCTTGTCAAGGAGTTTGACATCAAATATGCGATCCATAACCACGGGCCGAACGCGCCGCGGATGTTTCCCGACGTCTCCTACGGTTACGAGCTGGTTAAGGACCTCGATCCGCGCATCGGCTTCTGCATGGACGCCGGCTGGGAGTTCGGTAGCGACCGCGATCCGGCGGAGACAGTTCGCAAGTATGGCGACCGCATCTACGACATCCATTTGAAGAACTTCGCGCTGAACATTCCGGGTGCGCAGAAGATCGGCAAGAACAGCTTCACGACCGTCCCGATGCCGCGTGGCGCGATGGACTACGGCGCGATTTTCAAGGCCTTGGCGGAGGTTGGCTACACGGGTGTCTGCTCGTTCGAGTATGAGCGCGACTTCTGCAACAACCTTGAAGGGCTGGCCGAGTCTGTCGGTTACGCGCGCGGGGTGTGCGATACGGTGCGCGTTTCGCCGAAGATGATGCCGGTACCGATGGGCGCGAACACGCTTACCGATGCGGAGAAATCCGAGGGCTATGAATTGCTGTTTGATGGCGTGAACTTGCCAGCGGACAAGTTCGTCGGCGTCAAGAACGGCTGCAAGGCATTCCCGGAGAAGGGCTGGTTCGTCAAGGATGGCTGTCTCGCGATGCGTCCGGTAAACGGCATTGCGAACGGCAAGTGGTTCCCGCTTCCTCCCGAAGATCGCAAGCTTGGCGGCGGCGGAGACATTGCGACGGTGAAGAAGTATCGCGATTTCGTGTTCAAGTTCGACTTCCGCCTGACGGAAGCGGCGAACTCGGGCGTCAAGTACTTCCTTGACGAGACGCAGAATGGCGGCACATGCGAAGAGTACCAGATTTTGGAGAATGGCCACCCCGATTCCACGAAGGGCAGGGATGGCAATCGCAAGACGGCGTCTCTTTACGACATTTTTCCCGCGCACGCGGATCCGATCATGAAAGGCATCGGCCAGTGGAACAGCGGCAAGATCGTCGCGAAGGGCACGAAGGTCGAACATTGGCTCAACGGCATGAAGGTCTTGGAGTATGACCGTGGCACGCCCGCGTTCAAGGCGGCCGTGAAGGCGTCGAAGTACGCGACATGGGGTAAGACGGCGGAGAAGAAGCCGCAGGACTGGGGCGAGATTCCGGAAGGGCGTCTCCTCCTTCAGGACCACTCGGATTCATCCGTTTCTTTCTGCAACCTGAAGGTCAGGGAGCTGTGACATGAACCGACGTGGATTTCTCGGGTCAATGGCGGCGTTGGGAGCCGTTCAGCTTCTGCCGGGGTGCTTCTCGTCAAAGGCCTACAAGGCGAATGGCAAGGTGCGGCTGGCGGCGATTGGCTGCGGTGCGCAGGCGTGGTATGACATCAGGCAGTTCGCGCGGCACGCGGACATTTGCGAGATTGTCGCCCTCTGCGATACGGACATCGGTGCGCCGCATACGGTGGAGGCTCTGAAGGCATATCCGAATGTGCCGCGCTTTCAGGACTTTCGGAAGATGTTTGATGCGCTGGCGGATCGCATTGACGCGGTTCTCGTTGGCATTCCCGATCATTCGCACTTCTGCGCCTGTCAGCATGCGATGCGTCTTGGCAAGGCCGTCTATGTCGAAAAGCCGCTGGCGCATTCGTTTCGTGAATGTGAGCTTCTGCGCCAGACGGCGAAGGAGACGGGTGTTGTCACGCAGATGGGCAATCAGGGCCATTCAGGCGACAACTTCTTCCAGTATCGCACATATGCCGAGACGGGAGTCCTGAAGGATGTTGTGAAAGTCGTCGCGCATATGAATATGCAGCGTCGCTGGCACAAGTGGGGCGGGAAGACGACATCTTATCCGAAAGCCGAGGCGTTGCCGAAGACGCTTGACTGGGATTCGTGGGTCTCCGCCGCACCGTACCACGACTTCTCAAAAGACCTCGCCTACGGCGAGTGGCGTTGCTGGTATGATTACGGCATGGGGTGCATGGGCGACTGGGGTGCGCACATTCTGGATGGAGTCCATCGTTTCACGCTTCACGGCGATTTGCCGGTTGAGGTGAAAATCTCGAACGTGACGGGGTGGAACCCGTATGTCTTCCCGGTTCAGGACACGCTGACGATGAACTTCGCGGCGGGGAACGGGCACGAGGACATTGCGCTCGAATGGTATGAGGGCCTTGACAACCAACCTAAGCTGCCAAAAGGTTTCCGCTATGCGGATAATCAGGGACTCTTTCCGGCTTCGACAGCGAACGACGGCCTTGTCGATCCGACGCTCAAGCCCGGAAAGGAAATCTACCTGAAGGACGGCACGGTGTGGCAGGGACTCTCGCATTCGGCGACGCTTGTGCGTGTCGGTGCTCAGGATGCCCCTGTGCCGGCATTTGAGAAGTCTGTCTGCGACCATTGGCGCAACTTCCTGTTGGCCGTAAAAGGCGAGACGGAGCCGCACAGCCCGTTTGCCGTCACGGCGCCGCTTTCGGAGGTCTTCTGCCTTGGCGTTGCCGCCCAGCGGCTGAATCGCGGTTTCCGCTTTGATCCCGCGACGCGCCGTGCGGTCGGAGACGCGGAAGTCAACCTCCTTTTGGACGGTCCTGCGCCGCGCAAGGGCTGGGAAGAGTATTATCGGACGTGAAGTAAATTGAGAAGAAGGAAAAGGAAGAAATATGGAATCACAGTCTAAAATGAGCAACTTCCGCTGGATGATCTGCTCGTTGCTGTTCTTTGCGACGACGGTCAATTATCTTGATCGGCAGGTGCTGTCCCTCACGTGGAAGGACTTCATTCAGCCGGAGTTCCACTGGACGGATGCGGACTATGGCATCATCACGGGCTATTTTTCGCTCATCTACGCTTTCTGCAACCTGTTCGCGGGTAAGTTCGTGGACTGGATGGGTACGAAGAAAGGCTATATGTGGGCGATCTTCATCTGGTCATTGGCCGCGTGTCTGCATGCTTTCTGCGGCTGGGGCACGTATCATCTCGTCGATGGCGTCGATTCGATCACCGCGATGAAGACGTTGCAGGCTGGTAGCGCCCTCGCGCTTTCCGTCGCGTCCGTCTCGGTTTGGCTCTTCCTCGGTTGTCGTTGTCTGTTGGCGTTGGGCGAAGCGGGGAACTTTCCGGCGGCCATCAAGGTGACGGCCGAATACTTCCCGCCGAAGGATCGCGCCTATTCGACGTCAATTTTCAACGCGGGCTCGTCTGTGGGCGCACTTGTCGCGCCGGCGACGATTCCGCTTATCGCCGAATACTGCGGCTGGGAAATGGCGTTCATCATCATTGGTGCGCTTGGCTTCGTGTGGATGGGATTCTGGCAGTTCCTTTACAAGAAGCCGGCGGCGAATCCGCGCGTCAACGCGGCGGAACTCGCCTACATCGTCGGAGGTGATGCAGAAGGAAAGGTGGAGAATGAAGCGGAAAAAGGCGCGGCGAAGCCCGAGAAGGGCATCTCCTATCTGAAGGCCTTCTCTCTTCGGCAGACTTGGTCGCTCATCTTTGGGCGTGTGTTGACGGACGGTGTGTGGTGGTTTTTCCTTTTCTGGACGCCGGGCTATCTTTCGGACCAGTTCGGCTACAAGAGTTCGTCAGGCATGGGAATGGCGCTTATCGTCACGCTCTACGCGATCGTCACCTTCGCCTCGATTTACCTCTGCAAGCTGCCGACATACATGGTCGAGAAGAAGGGCATGAACCCGTACGAGGGCCGCATGGTCGCGATGCTCCTTTTCGCATGCCTGCCGCTTCTTGCGTTGGGTGCCCAGCCGCTTGGCACCGTGAGCGCGTGGTTTCCGGCGATTCTAATCGGCTGCGCCTGTGCGGGCCATCAGGCGTGGAGCGCGAACATCTACTCGTGCGTTTCGGACATGTTTCCGAAGAGTTGTATCGGGACGCTCACGGGCATTGCGCAGTGCGCGGCGGGCCTCGGGTCGTTTGCGATCAACATCTGCGCGGGCGAGCTCTTCACCTTCGCGGCAAAGAAGGGCGACGCCTTCGCCTTTTGCGGCTACACGGGCAAGCCCGCCGGCTACATGATCGTCTTCTGTTACTGCGCTGTCGCCTATATCCTTGGCTGGGCTTGCATGAAGACTCTCGTGCCGAAGTACAAGAAAGTCGAGCTGTAAGGACGCGTGTGTAAAGCCCCTCTCGCGGGGTTTACAATTTCTGTCGTCAAGGAGCCGCGAAATGCCGAGAAGGGGGTTCGCGGCTCCTTGGCATAGTCTTTGCAATTTGTTTTCCGTCAGCCGTGTTGGATGGTCCGATGCGGTGAACGAAAGGAAAACGAACCATGAGCAACTGTGCCCGATTGGCGGCTACGAAGAAAGTTGCGGCGCTGAAGGCCGAAGCGCCGTGCGCACCCGGTGAGGTGAAGGATATCGGCTATGCGGAGGACGTCTTCACGCGTGAGACGATGAGGCAGTACCTTTCCAAGGACACCTGGAAGAAGCTCATGCAGACGATTGACGGCGGACAGCCGCTTGATCCCTCAATTGCAGGCGAGGTCGCGCATGCCATGCGCCATTGGGCGATGGATCGCGGTGCGACGCATTACACGCATTGGTTCCTGCCGCTGACGGGGTCCACGGCAGAAAAGCATGATGCTTTTCTGGAAATCAGGGACGGACAACCCGTGCAGGCGTTCTCGGGCAAGAACTTGATTGTCGGCGAGCCGGATGCGTCGTCCTTCCCGTCGGGCGGCATCCGCTCCACGTTTGAGGCGCGTGGCTATACGGCGTGGGACCCGACTTCGCCCGCGTTCATCAAGCGTCACGGCAACGGTGCGACGCTCTGCATTCCGACGGCCTTCTGTGCCTATACGGGCGAAGCTCTCGACAAGAAGACTCCGCTTCTCCGCTCGATGCAGGCTCTTTCCTCTGCGACAAAGCGTCTGATGCATTGCTTCGGCAAGGGCGATGAGAAGGTGACGATTACGCTTGGACCTGAGCAGGAATACTTCTTGATCGACAAGAGTTTCTATCTCGCGCGTCCTGACCTTGTGCAGACGGGCCGCACGCTTTTTGGTGCGCCGTCGGCGAAACATCAGCAACTTGAGGATCACTACTTTGGCACGATCAAGGCGCGAATTCTCAACTTCATGAACGAAGTCGAGAAGGAACTCTGGCAACTTGGCATCCCGGCGAAGACGCGTCACAACGAAGTCGCGCCCGCCCAGTTCGAGCTGGCACCGATGTTCGAGGAACTGAACCTCTCCTGCGACCACAACATGCTCGTGATGGAAGTCCTGCGTCAGGTCGCGGACCGCAACGGTCTCGTCTGCCTCCTGCATGAGAAGCCGTTCGCCGGCATCAATGGCTCGGGCAAGCACAACAACTGGTCCGTTGCCTACGGTGACACGAATCTCCTAAACCCGGGGACAGATCCCCATCAGAACGCAATCTTCCTCACGACGCTCTGTGCCGTCATCGAGGCGGTTGACAAGCATGCTGACCTCATCCGCGCGTCCGTCGCGACGGCGGGGAACGACCACCGTCTTGGCGCGAACGAGGCACCGCCGGCCGTCATTTCGGTTTACCTCGGCGATCAGTTGGCGGATGTCATCGCTCAGTTGGAGAAGGGTGCACCAAAGAGCTCGAAGCACGCCGGCACGATGAAGATTGGCGTCGATACCCTTCCTGCGCTCCCGAAGGATGCGACGGATCGCAATCGCACCTCGCCGTTCGCCTTCACGGGCAACAAGTTCGAGTTCCGTGCGCCGGGTTCGTCAGCTTCCTGTTCGGCTCCGAACGTCATTCTCAATACGGTCGTCGCGGAGGCGATGAACCGCATTGCGGGCGAATTGGAGAAGGCGGGCGTCGTCGGCAAGGCCGCACCGGGCGAACACACGGCGGCTTTCCACGAGGCGTTGCAGAAGATCTTGCAGGATATCGTGAAGACCCACAAGCGCATCATCTTCAATGGTGACGGTTACAAGTCCGACTGGCTTGCGGAAGCCGCGAAGCGTGGTCTCCCGAACGCACCGACCACGCCGGAAGCGCTCAAGGCGTATACCCGCAAGGAGAACGTCGCGGTCTTTGAGAAGGCGGGCGTCTTCAGCGCACGTGAACTGCAGTCGCGCTACGAGATTGCGATGGAGGACTACACCGCAAAGGTGCTGATTGAGGCGAACTGTGCGCTCGATATGGTCAAGACGATGATTCTCCCGGCCGTCAAGCAGGAATACCACGAGGCGATTGAAGCCTACAACCAGACGGATGCGAGCAACCTCAAGGGCGCCATCGAAGTTCTGAAGGCCGATGTCACGCGGCTGGCAGAAGGCCTGACGGAGGCCGAGGCGTTTGCTGCGCGGCTGAAAGAGGCTATCCAGACTGCCGACTCCGAAGCCGCGTTGTCTGAGATGGCTGCATTGCGCAAGGTGGTCGATGCGCTCGAGAGCGAAGTCGCGGACGAGAAATGGCCGTTGCCGAAGTATCGCGAGATGCTCTTCGTCTACTGACGGTACAGAAGGAAGCCACGAAGCGTGCGCGTTCGTTTCACTCAACGAGCGCGCGCGCTTCTTTTGCTTGGGCGCGTTCAGGAATCTTCGCTGTTCGGACGATTAGTTCCGGCGGGGTTGCAGACGCGAGGCCGTTTATGCTATAATACGCGAATCTGACAAAAACAAAGAAAGTGTCAAATATGAAGAAACTACTTTTTGCCCTTAGCGCGTGTCTCTCTTTTGGGACGGTTTATTCGGCTGGTTTTGGCCTTTATGAGGCATCCGCGAGGGGAAATGCTCTTGGCGGCACGCTTGTTGGCTCGACGAAAGATGCGACTGCTGTCTACTACAACCCGGCAAACATGACAGAAACGACGAATGTGTCGATGACGGTCGGCGGGACGATGGTTTGGCTCTATTCGGATGTGACGGTGGACGGGAAGAGCGAGCGGAACATGAACCCTGGCATCTTCTGTATTCCGCATTTCTATGTCACGACGCCTGTTTGGGGTGACCTTTTCTTTGGTCTTGGCGTTTACTGCGAGAATGGTCTTGGCACTCAGTATGGCAATGACTGGAAGCTGGCGGGCGACACGGTGAAGACGACGTTGGAGCAGTTCACGCTTAACCCAAACCTTGCCTACAAGATTACGGACTGGTGGTCCGTCGCGGCAGGACTCAAGATGAGTTATATCTACTTCTATAACAAGAAGCACCCGTATTGGGGTGTGCCGGGCTACAATCTTGAGTCCACGCTTGAGGGCGATGGCTTCTCAATCGGCTATAATTTCGGTACGACATTCAGGCTCTTTGAGAATGACGATCTGGGCAAACTGAATCTCGGCATCGTCTATCGTTCGCAGATCAAGCACAACATCAAGGGTGATTTTGACATCGGCGGAACGGTCGGGGGTGCTCCCTATGCAGCGCTCGGCGGTGACACGCACAGTGACGCAAGCGCACGGTTGACGCTTCCGCAGTCGCTGACGACGGGTCTGAACTGGGACTCGCCGAATGACAAGTGGCACGCAGGTTTCGCGACGACATGGACGCAGTGGTCGAGTGTCGACAGCATCTTCTTTGACATTCCGGCGCGTAAGCCGATTACGGGCGCTCCGAACTCGTTTGATCTGCCGCTTGACTGGGATGACGTCTGGCGTTTCTCGGTTGGTCTTGAATATGACGTCACGGACGACTTCTCGCTCCGTTGCGGCTATGTGTACGACATGGATCCCTCGTCCGAAGATCGCGGCACGACCATGCTGCCGGGCGGTGATCGCCATATCATCGGCTTGGGTGCGGGCTATTACATTTGGCGTTCGCTTCGCTTGGATATCGGTTACAACCTCGTCAAGATGGACTCGGGCGAGCGCGACATTACGGTGAACGGCGTCAAGCATCCGTTCGGCACTTCCAATTCGTACTCGCACATGATCTCGGCCTCGCTGTCCTATGCCTTTTGAGAACGTTTTGGTATAATGTGTTCCAGTGGCGAACAAGACAGTCAATCATAAGGAGCGCAAACGCGAAATACGCGCGATCAGCCTTGGGCTGTTCGCGCGTCATGGCTTTGACGACGTCAATTTCGGCAGAATCGCCGAAGCGTGTGGCATCTCGCGGACTCTGCTCTATACCTATTTCAAGGATAAGCGGCAGATCTTCAATGAGGCGATTGATGAGGCGACGGCCGTTGTTGGCGTGCGCTATCGTGAGATTGTCCGATCTCGTCTCTCTCCGGATGCAAAACTGCGGCAGATTTGCATTTCGGTCTTTGCGCTTCTTTTCGATAACCGCGATTTCCTGTGCGTGATCGTCGATTTCCTTTGTGCAGTGCGGCGCGGCGGGAAGATTCCCGTGGACAATGTCTTGCGTCACACGGTCGGGCTGAAGCGCATTCTTCACTCGTTTGTCGTCGAGGCGATTCATCGCGGCGAATATGATGCTTCGCTTAATGCGAACCGCGCGACGGCGCTCCTGTTCTCGCAGTTCGAGACGGCTGTCTTGCGCATTGCCGTTTCAGGGCAGGCGGAGATCTCGGAGTCGATTGACGCGATGAACGCCATCCTCTTCTCCTTTCGTGCCCAGGGCATTCGTTGGGTATAAAGAGTCTGAAGGAAGACGGCAAACGTAGCCGCCTGATTCTTCTTGTCGGAGTGAGACAGAGGGACGCGACAGAATGTCACACTCTCGTCGCAGGAGCCTTGTCCCATTGTCACGCTTCGATAGATGCCTGAAATACGAAGAAACGCTGATGAATGTTAAGATATCGATGGTTTGCGTTTTTGCGCGTTCTTTCTGAGGTACGGTATGCGCATGTGCGCGGTATGTTTGGCATGGTTATTGCAACAAAAAGAGCGTCGCCCATGGTGGGCGGAAGAAAGAAGAGAAAAGAATATGGCAAAAGTACTTGGTATTGACCTCGGCACGACGAACAGCTGCATGGCGGTGATGGAAGGCGGCGAAGCGACGGTCATCCCGAACAAGGAGGGTGCGCGCACGACGCCTTCGATCGTGGCGTTCACGAAGAGCGGCGAGATTTTGGTCGGTCAGGCGGCGAAGCGTCAGGCCGTGACGAATCCGAAATCGACGATCTACTCCATCAAGCGGTTCATCGGTCGCCGGTTCAGCGAAATGACGGACGAGATCAAGATGGTCCCGTACGAGGTGGTCGCGGCACCGAACGGCGATGCGGCCGTGAAGGTGAACGACAAGGTCTACACGGCGCAGGAGATTTCCGCGATGATCCTTCGCAAGCTGAAGGAGGATGCGGAAGCGTTTCTGGGCGAGAAGATTACCGAGGCCGTCATTACGGTCCCGGCGTACTTCAATGACCAGCAGCGCCAGGCGACGAAGGACGCGGGCAAGATCGCGGGCCTCGACGTCAAGCGCATCGTCAATGAGCCGACGGCGGCGTCCCTTGCGTATGGTCTTGACAAGAAGAAGAACGAGAAGATCGCCGTCTATGACTTCGGCGGCGGCACGTTCGACATCTCGATCCTTGACATCGGCGACGGCGTCTTTGAGGTGAAGGCCACGAACGGCGATACGCATCTCGGCGGCGACGACCTTGACCAGGCGATCATGAAGTGGATGATTACGGATTTCAAGGCGCAGCAGGGCATTGACCTCGGAAACGACATGATGGCCCTTCAGCGTCTGAAGGAAGAGGCCGAGAAGGCCAAGTGCGCACTCTCGACGGCGACGACTTATGACATCAATCTGCCGTTCATCACGGCGGATGCGACGGGTCCGAAGCACCTTCAGACAACCCTCACGAAGGCGAAACTCGAAGCCCTCACGATGGATCTCGTGAACCGCACCTCCGAGCCCTGCCGCAAGTGCATGGCGGATGCGGACCTTACGTCGGTTGACGAGGTTGTCCTCGTCGGCGGCCAGACGCGCATGCCGCTCATTCAGGAGAAGGCGAAGAGCCTCTTCAACAAAGAGCCGCACAAGGGCGTCAATCCGGATGAGGTCGTCGCGATGGGCGCGGCTATTCAGGGCGGCATCCTGAAGGGCGAGGTGAAGGACGTGCTTCTTCTTGACGTCACCCCGCTGACGCTCGGCATCGAGACGCTCGGCGGCGTGCTGACCCCGCTGATCGAGCGCAACACGACAATCCCGACGAAGAAGTCTCAGGTCTTCTCGACGGCGGCAGACAACCAGCCGGCGGTGACGATCGCAATCTTTCAAGGTGACCGCAAGATGGCGCGCGACAACAAGGCGCTCGGCAACTTCAACCTTGACGGCATTCCGCCGGCTCCGCGTGGCGTCCCGCAGATTGAGGTCACTTTCGACATCGACGCGAACGGCATCCTGAATGTCTCGGCGAAGGATCTTGGTACCCAGAAGGAGCAGAAAATCACGATCACTGCGGCGGGCGGCCTGTCGAAGGACGAGATCGAGAAGATGCGCAAGGACGCCGAGGCCCATGCGGCCGAGGACGAGAAGCGTCATGCCGAGGTCGAGGACCGCAACAAGGCCGATGGTCTTGCCTTCCAGGTTGAGAAGACTCTGAAGGACGCGGGCGACAAGATTGCCGCCGACAAGAAGGCGCCGGTCGAGGCCGCGCTGAAGGATCTGAAGGATCTTCTTGCCAAGCAGCCGCCGGCCCCGATTGCCGACATCAAGGCGAAGCAAGAGGCTCTCATGAAGGCGATGGAGCCGGTCGCGCAGGAAATGTACGCCTCGTCGCAGACCCAGCAGGGCGCGGCGGGTGCAGCTCCGGGCGCGGGCACGCCGCCGCCGAATCAGGAGCCGCCGAAGGACGACAAGAAGGGCGGAGACGATGTCGTCGATGCCGATTTCACGATGAAGTAAAAGGAAAATGATCGGATGATCGAATCGTCTTGCCTGATTACTGGACGATTTGATCATTCGATTGTTCAAAACTCGATTATTGGACAATTTGTCACAAACCGAAAGGAAAAAACAAAACATGAACATCAGACCACTGGGCGATCGCGTTCTCGTTGAACCGATCGAGGAGAAGGAGCAGAGCGTCGGCGGGATCATCATCCCCGACTCGGCGAAGGAAAAGCCCATGCAGGGCAAGGTCATTGCCGTTGGCAAGAAACTTGACAAGGACGGTAAGGAAATCGCATTTGACGTCAAGAAGGGCGACACGGTCCTGCTGCCGAAGTACGGTGGCACGGAAGTCAAGCTCGGCGACAAGAAGCTTCAGCTTGTCCGTGAAGAGGACCTGCTGGGCGTGATTGAGAAGTAACAGAAAGGAAAGTTTAAAATGGCAAAGCAGATTAAGTTCGACGCGGATGCGCGTCAGAAGATTCTCGCCGGTGTTGAGAAACTCTCGAACGCCGTCACTTCGACGCTTGGGCCGTCCGGCCGCAACGTCATCCTTGACAAGAAGTTCGGCTCGCCGCAGATCACCAAGGACGGCGTGACGGTCGCCAAGGAGATCGAGTTGCCCGACCCGTTCGAGAACATGGGTGCGCAGATGGTCAAGGAAGTCGCCTCGAAGACGAACGACGTCGCGGGCGACGGCACGACGACGGCGACGCTGCTCGCTGAGGCGATCTACCGCGAAGGTCTCAAGAACCTTACGGCCGGCGCGAACGGCATGGCACTGAAGCGCGGCATCGACAAGGCGACGACGGCGGTCGTCGACGGCATCGCCAAGCTCTCGAAGAAGGTGAAGTCGGCCGACGAGATCGCGCAGGTCGCGACGCTCTCGGCGAACGGCGACGAGGAGATTGGCAAGATGATCTCCGAGGCGATGGAGAAGGTCGGCAAGGAAGGCACGATCACGGTCGAGGAAGCGAAGACCCTCGAAAGCTCGCTCGACGTCGTTGAGGGCATGCAGTTCGACAAGGGCTACCTCTCGCCGTACTTTGTCACGAATCCGGACGCGATGGAGTGCGAGCTCGAGAATCCGTTCATCTTGCTCTTCGAGAAGAAGATCTCAAACCTTCAGGACATGCTGCCGCTCCTCCAGGCGGTCGCGAAGTCGGGCCGTCCGCTCATGATCATCGCCGAGGACGTCGAGGGCGAGGCGCTCGCGACGCTCGTCGTGAACAAGCTGCGCGGCACGTTCCAGGTCTGTGCCGTCAAGGCGCCGGGCTTCGGTGACCGCCGGAAGGCGATCCTCGAGGACATCGCGATCCTCACGGGCGGCAAGCTCATCAGCGAGGACATCGGCATCAAGCTCGAGAGCGTGACGGTTGACATGCTCGGCCGCGCGAAGAAGGTCGTCGTCGACAAGGACAACACGACCGTCGTCGAGGGCCTCGGCAAGTCGGCCGACATCAAGGCGCGCGTCGAGCAGATCAAGCGCCAGATCGAGGAGACGACCTCCGACTACGACCGCGAGAAGCTCCAGGAGCGCCTTGCGAAGCTCGCGGGCGGCGTGGCGCTCATCAAGGTTGGCGCCGCGACGGAAGCCGCGATGAAGGAGAAGAAGGACCGCGTCGACGATGCGCTCCACGCGACCCGCGCGGCCGTCGAGGAGGGCATCGTTCCCGGCGGCGGCGTCGCCTACCTCCGTTGCCAGAAGGCGATTGACGCCCTCCAGCTCGAGGGCGACGAGAAGGTCGGCGCGGCGATCATCTCCCGCGCGATCGAGGCGCCGCTGCGCAAGCTCGTGGACAACGCCGGCATTGAGGCCGCGCTCGTCATCGCCAACGTCAAGAAGGCGACGGGCACGAACGGCTACAACGTGCGCACTGGCGAGTACGTCGACATGCTCAAGGCGGGCGTCGTCGATCCGGCGAAGGTCACGCGCTCGGCGCTGCAGAACGCGGCGTCCATCGCGGGACTGCTGCTCACGACCGACTGCATGGTCACGGACATTCCCGAGAAGAAGGAATCCTGCGGCTGTGGCGGCCACGGCCAGCCCGGCATGGATGGCATGATGTAATCCGCTCCGGCTTCGGCTGGAAGAAGCGCGGTGCCCGGCATTTTGGGCGCCGCGCTTTTCTTTTCCGCTGAAGGTGCATGTTTACGCTTGGAGCGAGTGAAAACCCGATCCTTGCACCACTCGCATCTGAAGGGCAATTTTTGATATCATATCGGCCATGGAGAGGAGTGTTCCGTTCAAGATACAGAAGGGCGTCGGGGTCAGCATGTCCAAGCAGATGACCAACGGCCTTCGCGAAGCAATTGCATCTGGATATTACAAGCCAGGAGTCGTTCTTCCGACGATTCTCGAATGGTCGAAGCTCCTTGGCGTGTCGATTCGCGTGCCGGAGGCCGCCGTCGCCGCGCTTGTACGGGAGGGGCTTATCACGGCGCAAAAGCGAACCGGTTGCGTCGTGAACGTGCGGCGACAGGACGTTTGGGTTGGTCGTGTTCTCGTCATCGTGCCGGATGGCGACCATGTGTACTATCAGAACGTGTTGGTTGGTCGGCTCCGTGCGCGCATCTCTGAACTCGGTTACATGTTTTCGCAGGTTACGGTCTTGCGCAAGGCAAACGACCGCTATGATTTCCGTCTGCTGGCGCATGAGCTAAAGGCAAGACCGAATTTCGCGCTTCTTATCGAGAACCGTCCCGAAATCGAGCGGTTCCTCTCGAAGACGGATGTCCCATTCGGCGTGTTTGGCCCGGTGCCTTGTCGGCTCAAGGGGTGTGTCGCGAGTTTCTGCCGTTCAAACGACGCGGCGGTCTCGGATCTTGTCAATCACTGCGAAGCGAGAGGCGTCCGCCGTGTCCTGCAGGTGTCGAAGGAGACGGGACGTGCTTTTGACGCGGTTCCCGCACTACGTGCAGCGGGGATTGAAGCGGATGAGTTCATGACGCCAGTTGAATTGACACAAGGCCGAGCCGAGGGGACGGAGCGTGGTGCGCTGGATGCGTTTCGTGCGCGTTTTCTGTCCGAGGGTCGGACATGGTTGCCAGAACTGTTGGTCTTCACGGACGATTATGTCGCTTCTGGAGCGCTGACGGCTCTGCAGGAGGCCAGATTGCGAATCCCGGCTGATGTGAAGGTCGTCTCCCTGTCAAATACGGGTTTGGGTCCGGTCTATCCCATGTCCCTCACGCGGCTTGAGAACGATCCGTTCGCGCACGGAGACCAGTTGTCGGAATCGGTCTGCGCGTTTCTGCAGGGTCGGCGAATCCGGCAGAGAATGGCGTTCGGTACGCGTTATGTGAACGGTGAGAGCTTTCCGTGAGAACGCTTCTCGTTCCGCTTGTCGGCGCGTTCGCGTCCGGCTTTGCCCCCAGCCTTGTCGCGGCGGCGATTCCGCTCATGGCGGTTGGCGAGATGGGGCGCGGGCTCTTCGTTTCCGCAGCGATGTTTGCCATGGTTCTGTCGTCCGCCGCCGGCGGGTTTCTCGCGGATCGTCTTGGGCGTGTCCGTGCGATGCAGCTGTCCGGCGCTTGTGCGCTGGCGTCCATTCCCTTTGTTTGTGCGCCTGGCGATGTTTTCTCGCTTGCGATTGCGGGCCGCTTTGTTCTTGGCTTTGGATTGGGCCTGTTTTCGGTCCTTCTGCCGCTGTATCTTGCTGAAACGTTGCCGGTTGAACGCCGTGGACGCGCCTCGGCGCTCTACCAGTTCGCGAATTCCCTTGGCGGTGTCACGGGGGCGGGTGTCGGCTTTGCCGTAGCGCTTGGGGACATGTCGTCCGCATTTGCCTGGCGGGTTGATATCCTCGCCCTTGCGCCGGTGTTGATTCTTTTTCTCTTTGGGACGCTCATGCTGGAACGCGGGGCCGACTGCCGGGATGTTGGCCGACAGCACGAAGGGCGTGCATCCGGTCAGGACCGAGGCTTCTGCCTGAAACGTCCGCTTCTGATCGCTTGTGCCCTGTTGGCGTTGACGTCTGCGACGGGAATTGGCGTCGTCATGCATTATTCGGTTGCGATTCTCTGCGCTGCGGGACTTGCAGGGGCTTCGGCGAACGGCGCGGACATCATGATGCGGATTGCGGCTCTTGTCGCACCGCTTGTCTCGTTGCCGTTCATTGAGCGCAGGGGGAGACGCTTTGTCCTTTGTGTTGGACTCGTCGGCGTAACCCTGTCGCTTGTCGCAATGCCGATTTTCATGCTGTTGTCGTGTGCGAGGCTCGTCGCTTGCTCCCTCTGCATTCTTGTCGGTTTCTTCTCTTTCGGGCCAGGCGCGTGCGTCTGGCTGTTGGCGGCGGAGATCCTGCCCGCTCCGATTCGCGCGAGGGGCGTGTCCTTTGCGCTCCTTGGCAACCAGATCGTCACGGCGCTTGCCTCGTTCGTGTTTCCGTTGCTGATGTCGGCAAGCCCGGCCTTGCCGTTCGCGCTGTTCGCTTGCGGCGCTGCGGCCTACGGTATCCTTGCTCGTGCGCTTCCCGAAATGGAGCACCCCCTGTTGCAGAAGGCTGGGCGCACCCGTGGGCTGAATTTGGCGGAACGCGGACGATGGGCTGGCGTCATGAGGAAGGGCTTAAGGGTAAAAACGACTAAAACTACAAAATTGTAGTTGCGCGCGGAGCGGCATATTTGCTATACTGCCCACCATGAGCGGTGAAAAGGCGGTTTTCGTTTTTGTTCTTGTGGTTGCCACGGCGTTTCCGGCGTTGGGGGCGGCGCTTGACATTCAATCGCTCATTGACTCGGCCGAATCTCAAGGAGGTGGAACCGTTCGTGTCGCTGAAGGCGATTGGGAGTCGGGGCCTTTTGTTCTGAAGAGCAACGTGACTCTCGAGCTGGACGAGGGGGCGCGTCTTTTCGCGAGCACGAATCGCGCGGACTATCCGATGCCTCCTGGGGAGAAGTGTTTCATCTTCGCCGAGTGTGCGACGAATGTCGCAATCGTCGGGAAGGGCGTCATCGACGGTCGCGGTGGCGTCTTTCGCGAACGGGGCGGACTTGCCGGCGAGAGCCAGCCTCAGCAACTGCCAGTCCTGATGCGCTTTTCGCGTTGCCGCAACGTGCGGCTCGAGGGCTTCACCTATCGGAACGGGGCCGCGTGGGGTTGCCATCTCCGGAATTGCGACGGCGTGACGATGCGCCGTGTTCGCTGCTTCAACCACGTGAACAACACGAACGACGGCATTGACATTGAGTCCGCAAACGTGTTGATTGAGGCGTGTGACATCGATGCGGACGATGACGCCATCGCCATCAAGACGGAGAGCGACAAATCGTTTTCCGTCACGAATGTGACAATCCGTAACTGTCGTCTCGCGAGTTGTTGCAATGCCGTCAAGTTCGGAACTGGCAGTTACGCTGATGTGCGGGATGTCCTTGTCGAGAACTGCGAACTCGTGCGTTCCTCTGCAAATCACCGCTTCAGCTGGTGGAAGACGATTCCCGGCGTCACGAACAGAATCTGCGGCATTGCAGGTCTTGCGATCGAAGTTGTGGACGGCGGAAGGCTTGAGCGCGTGACGGTGAGAAACATGACGATAGACGGATATCAGACGCCGTTCTTCATCCGCCATGACCGGCGGCATGAACCGATTGCTGGAGCCGAGACATTTTTGCGCCATGTCGTTCTCGAGAATATCCGTGGCAGGGCCGACAGCCTAATTGCGAGTTCGATCACTGGCGTTCCGACTCGTCGGCCGTCAGACATCACTCTCCGCGGCATCCGGCTGCTCCTCCCCGGCGGCGGCACCGATGAAGATGCCGTGGCGGCCGTTCCGGAAAAGGAGGCCGCTTACCCAGAAGCGTTCATGTTTGATAAACGACCGCTTCCCGCTTATGGTCTCTATGTCCGTCACGCCGATCGGATTCGTCTTGATGATGTTGATTTTGCGGTACGCATTCCAGATTCTCGGCCGGCGATTGTCAGTCAGGACGCAAGCGTTGAGGACGTCTCAGCAGGAACAAGACCGGCCCATTTTGCTTCCGGGACGACTACGCCGACGCGGACTGCCGGGGCATGTTCCTGTGTCCGGCGCTGCGCGGGAGATTGAGCATGGAACTTAGATCTTGGAGCATGACACAGAACAAGACGATACGCACAAAAAGGAACACGAAAATGAAAAGTCGAATGACTCTCGCTGCGGCTGGTGCCGCGCCGAACGCCCTCGCGGGGGTTGTCCTCGTCGTCTCATTCTTGGCTTTCGCATCGTCCGCAGACGGTGCGGTTACGACCAACCGTTGGATAGGCGCATCTGGCGGATCGTGGGACGAGGCCGGAAACTGGTCGCTTGGGCACATCCCCGAATCGGGAGAACTTGCGTATTTCGACTTTTCCGGGCAGACGATGGAGATTGGAATTCACGGCGACCATGAGATCGGCTCGTTTTATGTCGAACGGGCTCAGAAACCCGCTCCGCTTGTCCTGAAGGGTCGCGGATCCGTAAGGTTGCTTGCCAATGCCGGAAAATCACCGTACATCATGCAGAACCACCCGACAACGCTTGATGGCGTGACGCTGAACATGACGAAATCGGAGTCGCTATGGTATTCACCTGTGACCATATGCAATGGAGGCGTGCTTACGAACACGACGGGGAATGTCCTCCTGTGGGAGCCGGTGACTTCGCTGACGGTAAAGAATGCGACGGTCGCGCTTGGCGGACGGCTCGGCTATGCGGCGAGCACGAATGCGCTTGTGCTGAATGGCGGCTCGGTTTGCTGTTCGACGTTTACATCTGCACATAGGGACGGGCATGAGCCTGGCGTCGCATTGACGATAAATGGCGGCACGATGACCGTGAAGGGGGACTTTGCCATGACAGGACTCTCTTCCCTGAAGATGCAAGATGATGGGGCTTTGACGGTTGGCGGGAATGTCTTGGTTCCCGATGGCGCGGCACTTGATCTCATAGGCGGAGCAATAACTAACGCATCCACGCTGACAGTCTCCGGCAAACGGCTTGTCACCGAATCGAAGGGAACGGCGTTCGCCGCAACGGCGAGTGGCACGGCAGTGGACTTTATCGAGGAAGCGGGGGAGGTCGTCACGTTCAACGCTCCGTTCTCGGCTCCAAACGGGCAGTTCCGCGTCGAAAAGCGCTGTACGCTCGTTTCGCACGAGCCTTTCACCGCCCTGCAATTCTTGTACGGCGCAAACTCGTCTGTCGACACGCGCCTTATGTTGAAGCTCGACACGCTGACAATTGGCGGGTCTGCGGTATTCAATACGGAGAACGGCGATGCCAGGGGATTTGACATCGATGGCCCGGCGACAATGCGACCCACGGCGGAAGAGATGTCCATCAAGGTTTCGAAAACCGTATATCCATTGGTGGAGGGGACTCTGACCATCGACACGCACGATGTGAATGACGCTTCCGTAAAGAGGAACATGGCTTTCCCGACGATCGGTTCGCGGAACGGAAACGGTTCCCTGCTCGTCTGCGGCGGCGGTTCGTTCTGGATGAGGCAATGCTCTTCGCATATGTCGTTCCGCGAGGTTCGGGTTGAGGATGGCACGACGCTGGAGATCGGGCCATACGAGAATGCGGACTATGCCGGACTTCGCGCAGAGAGAATCGTGCTTGGCCCGGAAAGCGTGCTTAAGATACCGGCCGGAACGAACATGGTCTCGGCGGCAGAGTGGGTGGTTGACCCGACGGCCAAGATAGTCCTTGATGTCCAGGAGGGGACGTCAGACGGCGGCGTCTTGGCGGCAACTGGCGCGGCAGGCCAGTTGCCGATAATAGATGTGTCGCAGGTGGAACTGGCCGGTTCATGCGCCGGCTGGAAGGCCGCATCCACGAACGGAGTGATTGCCGCGGTAAAGCCGGCCACAGCGCCCGATGGACTCTACCCGTATGAATGGATCGGAGAAGCGGGGGACGGTAACTGGTCGTCTGCGGCTAACTGGTATTGCCGTATCGCTCCGGACGGAACGCAGGCGTTGAGCTATTACTTTGGCGCGGCAGACGGTCGGCTCGAATCTGATTTCAACATCCGTGGCGCCAAGCTTGCCAACATCACGTTTCGCGATACGGCAGTCTCGTCGTTTGTCATCGGAGCGAGCGACAACGAACGCACCTTCACCAAGACATCGGAGGCCGGCGACGCGGATTCGAGCGTCTACTCCCTGTCGGCATTCCCGCAGTATGTGGGGCTGAAGGCGCGCAACATCAGCAAAGGGCTTTCGTTCACATCGAAGGCGGGGCCGCTCGTAATCACGTCGCCAATGTTCTACTATGACAAGTGTCCTGCCGGAATCCTGAACATTTGCGGCGATATCCGCATTTCAGGAACGCCTTCCTATCCGCAGGTCTGCCTGCGGCGAGGCTCGGCGTCCGTATCGGCGCAATCGACCCAGCTCACGATCCTGCCGGGAGGATCTTTGACGCTGACGAACCAGACGATGGAACTTGGACGGGCAAATTCGTCCATCCGCGTATGCCGGTCGGGAACGTTGACTTTCCAGCGCGGCAGCGACGGAGCCCTCTACTGGTGGGACAACGAGCCCGGCAGAAACGTGGTTGATGGAACGCTTGAGATTGGCGTTCCGTATCGTGGCGGCAAGGACCAGATCTACGGGGGAACGGGGGTGATGTCCCTTGCTGAGATGCGGCCAGAGTCAACATCCTCGCTGACGCTTGCCGATGCGATTACGGTTGAGATGACGACGAACTGGACGACGGCGTCTGATGCGGAAAATTGCCTGTCCTTGAAGGCAGTGCCGTTCTCGTCCCCTGTGGTCAGGGTCTCTTCGGACTGGACGTACGGTCCGGCGGAAGGTTTGGGAACGACCGGTCCTCGCGATGACCGCGCATTGGCCGTGGGGCGCGAGGCCGTGCTGACCATCGATGCCGGAGGCCATGTCGTCACGCTTGCGGATTCCGTTGCGGGCGAAGGGACTCTTGCCATCACGAATGGCACGCTGCGGCTTCCGTCAGGCTCCGCCGTCTCGATGCTTCGCCTGAACGCAGACAGCGTGCTGGAAGTCTCAGGCGACCTTTCCGTCAACGGGCTCGCCGCTGACGGCGGCACGGTGCGATTCGCCCCTTCATCTTCCGTCACATGTGCGGCGCGCGTAAATCTGGACTCGATGCGACTGGCTGTGGATGGCGGGCTTACGCGGAGCTGGAGAACGCTGTTCACCGCGCCGCAGGTCAGCGGCACGCCGATTCTGCCGGGCTCAAGCGCCGTCAAGGCCAGGATTGAGAAAACCGCTGATGGCTTCGCATTCCAGATGCGCGCTGTCTTCGGGGTCGTCGTCGTCATCCGTTAATGGGAATGCCGATGAAATGCAATATGCCTTTCTGTGTGGCGTTGTCCATGATCCTTGCGGGGTGCGGTAATGGCGGTGTGGATGCTGTCGTCGAATCTGGGGCTTGGCCTGAGATATGGACCGTTCGCGATTACGGCGTCATGGAATGCTTGAGCCAAAGCGTGCCGAAGGCGCTGCATTTCACCAAAGGGGAATGCAGGGTCTGGCATGACCGTGAACAGGCGGAATGGGCGAGTCTGGGGTATGTAAGCAAGGTGCCCTACCGTTCAGGACATTCATTTCGGGCTTGGACAAAGACGCGCTGGGATTCGCATCGCGAATATTTCGGAATGTTGCCGAACGGCAAAAGGGGCTTTGAATGCCCAGGACTGCCGCAGGGGACGCGAGGGATGTCGAAAGTGTGTGTATCGAATGAGGCTGTGGTTGACGAGCGGATCAAGGAATGGCTGCGTCAGGGATGCCCTGAGTTGCTGGTTGCCGGCGAGAACGATGGTGACGGTGGCTTTTGCAGGTGCGACGGATGCGTCGCGCTCGACTCGCCGGTGGCGGGGGAGTCGTTCTGCCTCAACAAGTCAGATCGCTACGTGGCTTTCTGGAACCGGCTTGCCGCCAAGGCGAGGGAGCTGCGCCCGGACGTCAAGGTGGCCGTGTTCCTGTATAGCGCGACGCGCCGCCCGCCGCGTCGCGCAAAAGTCGCCCATCCAGAGAACATGATCTTCAGCTATGTGCCGACGCTGCACGATGAAGATCCATCGGCAGACATTGCCGGGTGGAAGGTGGCCGGTGCGCGGCATTTCTACAACCGCCCGAACTTCCTGTGCATACGCAGCGCATTGCCGACGGGGCTTGAGCGGTACATGTGCGATGTCCACCACAGGTTGAGATCCTTGGGTTCCCTTGGCGATGACTATGACCGCAGCGCCGGATTTCCGTCCCAACAGTTCAGCGAGTTTGCCGCCGTCATGCTGTGCACAAGGCCGCAATCCTCGTTTGACGAGATAGAGAGGATGTGGTGTGAACGGTTCGGAGCCGCAAAAGATGCGGTGAAACGCTACTACGCAAACGTTCGGGCACGATGTGATCGCGAGTGGCCGAATCTTCGCGCATATTTGCGCGATAACGACATCGAGTTCCTTGACGACAGCCATTTTTCGCGGGTCATCCATAGGCTTCACACGGTTGCCGAACTTGAGGCTGACCTTGCGATTCTCGAAGGGTATGATGCGTCTGGATTGCGAGGCGAAGCCAGGCGGCGGTTTGAGGACCTGACGTGCGTGGCCCGACAGGCGGTGCTCGTGATGCGGATGCTTGAGCGGAACGTCCCGGAGACACGCGCCGCAGTCAGCGAATACAGGATCGCGCACAAGTCATCACTTGGCTATGGATGGACGCGCCTCTACACAAAGGGCGAATTCTGGATCTGGGGGGAGACGCCCGAAAAGGTGTTCTATGAGAACATGGCGGTCAAGCGGTACATGGATCGCATCGAGAACTCGTTGGCAGATTCGGCTGGAGCGCTGACGCCATCCGATCCGGAATCCTGGCGCATCCATTCGTTGCTCAAGGCCTGTCGGAAATAGAGTAAGGCGCAGACCGCAGAGATTCCAAATCCCTGATTTGTCGCGATGGCTATCCGACGGTTTCGCGTCGGCTTGATGGGAATGGACGCATCCACGGAGCGTCTGCTCCTGAAGCTTTTTCAACTTTCGAAAGCCTTTCTCACTTGCACATGGCCACGTGAGGCTCTGTGACCGGCTTGTCCGTTTCCGATGTCTGCTCAATATTGTCCGTTCGCGTTAGGCGATTTTTGGTATAATGTCGGCAAACAGTCAAGAATAACCAATACGAAAGGTCAAGACGATGAATAAGTTCCTGTTGGCGGCCACGGCGGCCGCATCTCTGGCGTTCGGCGCGCAGGCGGCGGACATCTACGTGTCCCTCGCCACCGGCAAGAACAAGAACGCGGGCACGAAGGAGGCCCCGCTCAAGAACCTCTGGAAGGCCCTCGAAAAGGCCGAGACGGGCGACGTGATCCACCTCGCCGAGGGCAACTACCCGGGCAAGATGAAGTGCGGCTGGTTCATGATGACGAAGCCCGTCTCCATCATCGGCGGCTATTCGGCGGACTTCTCGGCGCGCGACCCGCTCACGCACCGGACGCTCTTCCAGCCCGCGAACGAGAACAACGACAAGAAGGGCGCGGGCCTCGGCATCCTGCACATCGAGTTCGAGAAGTCGCCCGCGAAGGCCCCCAAGGGCTTCAAGATGAAACTCGACGGCCTCATCTTCGACGACGGCTTCGCCTCCAGCTACCATGCCGTGAAGGGCAAGCCGGAGGGCTTCGACACGGGCATGTGGCTTGAAGGCCCGGCGAAGAACCCGGCCGACAAGTGCGTGAGCGCGAAGCGCTACTCGATCTACTCGGCGACGGCCTCGCGCGGCGAGGGCGACATCGAGATCCGGAACTGCGTCTTCGTCAACGGCTCGAACATGGGCGTCAACCTCAACTGGTGGAAGGGCGAGGTGGAGATCGAGAACTGTGTGTTTGTGAACAACCGCCTCATCGGCGCGAACGTGAACTGCACGAACCCGAAGCCCGCCGTGAAGTGGGAGTTCAAGAACAACACCGTCCTCTTCACCTGGACGACGAAGAACGACCTCCAGGGCATGGGCTACGGCGTGAGGACGAACACGAAGGTCGAGAGCGAGATCAAGGACAACGTGATCGGCCTCAACGTGATGAGCGGCCTCGACAACACGATGGGCAACCCGAAGGACAAGAAGATCAAGATCGACGGCAACGTCTTCTTCCTCAACCGCGAGAGCGACATCCAGATGACGGTCTCGCCCTCCATCGCGAAGGTGCGCGTGGACGGCTTCGAGGACCTGGAGGGGACGGACGGCATCGAGTCGATCGAGGACAACGTGGACCTCACGGACCCCAAGGCGTTCGAGGGCCGCATCGACCCGAAGTACCTCAACGCGTTCCTGACGATGAAGTACTCCGAGACGACGAAGCTCGACGAGGGCAAGTGCAACGCGCTGCGGAGCGTCCTCGGGCTTCCGCTCCAGGGCACGATCAAGACGCAGTGCGACATGTACGCGAACCGCTACCCGTGGGAGATGGCACTCAAGCTCTTCGGCGCCCTGCCCGGCAAGGGCGCGCAGGCAATCAAGTAAACGCCGCCGATCAGACGCGGCGACTGAGCGGAAAGAAAGGAGACATCTGCCATGGCAGTAACGGAAACGACGACGGAATCGTGGGGCTCGCGCCTCGGCAACTCGATCAAGGGCGTCATCGTGGGGCTTGGCCTCTTCGTGCTGGGCTTCCCCGTCCTCTTCTGGAACGAGGGCAACTCGGTGAAGACGGCGAAGGCTCTCGACGAGGGCGAAGGCGCGTGCGTAAGCGTTGAGTCCAGCGCGAAGGTCGATCCGGAGATGGACGGCCGGCTCGTCCACATGACCGGGAAGGCCGACACCAAGGACGTCCTCACGGACGAGGAGTTCGGCGTTTCGGACACGGCGATCGCGCTCATCCGCAAGGTCGAGATGTACCAGTGGAAGGAGGACTGCAAGACGGAGGAGAAGAAGAACGCCGGCGGCAGCGTCACGACGACGAAGACCTACACCTACTCGAAGGTCTGGAGCGGCAAGGCGATCGACTCGTCCGAGTTCAAGGAGGCCGGCCACGACAACCCCGGGGCGCTGGAGTTCACGTCGCGGACGCAGCGCGCGGAGAACGTAAGCTTCGGCGCGTTTCGCCTGAACGAGGGTCAGGTGGCGCGCATCGGCGCGGCCAAGGACTACGCGTACCCGGCGGACTTCACCTGCCGCGTCGCGCGCGTCCAGGTGAAGGGCACGACGATTTACGTGCCGAACCGCGAGACGCGCCTCAACGAGAAGAACGAGCGTGACGTCGCGTCGCAGCCGCGCATCGGCGACATGCGCGTCGTCTTCAGAGTCGTCTACCCGCATGAGATCTCCATCGTCGCCAAGCAGCGCGGCGACACCTTCGTCCCCTACGTGGCGAAGACGGGCAAGCGCGTCGATCTCCTCAAGGACGGCGTCGCAGACGCGGCGGAGATGTTCGCTGACGCGCGCGACGCGAACGCGCTCTTCACGTGGGGCCTCCGCCTCGGCGGGTTCCTGATGATGTTCATTGGCCTGTCGATGCTCCTCAAGCCGCTGTCGGTGCTGGCGGACGTGCTGCCGTTCCTCGGCAACCTCGTCGAGATGGGCATTGCCGTCGTGGCCGGCCTCGTTTCGCTCGTCTGCGCGCTCGTGACGATCGGCGTCGCCTGGCTCTTCTACCGTCCCGTCCTCGGCGTCGCGCTCCTTGCCGTCGCCGGTCTGCTCGTCTGGAAACTCATCCAGAGGCGCAAGGCCGCCAAGACGAAGGCGGAAGCCTCGGGTGCGCCGGCTGCGGCGAAAGGCGTCGCGGTCGTCGCCTTCGCGCTTCTGTCGCTTGCGGCGTTCGCCGAGAAGCGCGTCACGCGCAGCGGCGTCACCCTCAAGGGCGCGGATGCGGCCGAGGTCGCCGCCGCCGCCGAGGAGTTCAAGGCCCTTGGCGGGTCGCCCTCCGTCTCGCTCACGCTGGAGAAGTGCGACGCCGGTGCGCTCGCGGCCGCCGCGCAGGCGTGGCCGGGCGCATCGTCCGTCTCCATTTCCGACAAGGCCACCGACCGCAAGATTGCCGACCTTTCCCCTGTCGCGGCATTCACGGCGGCGCGCCGGGTCTCGATTGACGGCGTCAAGGCCGATTTCGCGCCGCTCGCCGCGCTCGTGGCCGTCCGCAGCCTGGCCCTGAAGTACTGCGAGATCGCCGATCTCGCGCCCGTCGCCGCTCTGCCCGCCCTCGCCGAAATCGACCTCTACGCCTCGAAGGTGAAGGACTTCTCCCCGCTCGCGGCGGCGAAGAGCCTCAAGAAGGTCGGCTTCTACGCCGTCCAGCCGCTCGTCTCCGGCGAGGACTGCTACCGCTCGCTCGGTGCGCTCAAGCAGGTGACCGCCTTCCACGGCGGGTTGACGAAGATGACGTCGATCGACTGGCTGAAGGAAGTCCCGCAGGCCGAGGAGGTCAAGATCTTCGCCGAGAAAATCGGCGACTTCACGCCGCTCGCCAGTCTGCCGAACCTCCGCTACCTGCGGGCCTGGAACATGGACGGCGGCAATCTCGCCACGGCCTTCGGCTCTCTGAAGGTGCTGGCGAACGCGACGAAGCTCGAGCGCCTCGAGCTTCCCGGCTCGGTCGTCACGGACTTCGACGCCCTCGCCTCCCTGACGGCGCTGAAGGACCTCGACCTCACCGTCAAGTGCGACGTCGATCTCTCGTTCGCCAAGGGCCTCAAGAGCCTCAAGAAACTTACGCTCCCGAACGACCGGAAGACGGCGCACAGGGCGTCGAACTTCGACGCGCTCGCGGGTCTGCCCGCGCTGGAAGTCGTCTCGATGCCCAATGTCTCCGGCGTCGCCTCGCTCGCGCCGCTCCTCTCCTGCCCCAAGCTGAAGACGGTGACGTGCGCGAAGAAGGCGTTTCCGGAAGAGGAGATTGCCGCGTTGGAGGCCGCGCTCAAGGCGCGTGGCAAGAACAATCGTGTGAACCTGCGCTGATTCGGCTTTGCCAGGTTTCGACGACTGTAAACGGGCCGCAGCCAGCAGATCTGTGATTTGGGCCGAGACTCCGCGCTGACCCCCTCGAACGCGACGCTCCATGCGCATCGGCAGGGGTTGTCCATGCGCATGGGACGGACGCCCCCTTGAATGCGCATGGGACGCCCCCTTGAATGCGCATGGGACGCCCCCTCGAATGCGCATGGACGCGGCTTCCCTCCGATTTGGAGAACCAGCCGACGGTCGAGGGCCTCGCCAACGGCAAGAGGCTCTTTACTTTTTGACGGCTCGCCATTGCCTTTCAGACCCCGCTCATGGTATAATGCACGGCTGCATCATAACGACAATGGGGGTTCACTATGGCTAAAAGGAAAAGCAAAGCTCCTGTAGAGGTTGTGGAATCGGTTGAGAACGAGTTGTTCAAGAACGTTCGTGCGATTCTTTCAAAGGCACGAGCAGCTGTTTACACCGCTGCCAATACGGCGATGGTTGAAGCGTATTGGAATGTTGGCAGGGAAATCGTAGAGAAACAGGGCGGGGCAAGTCGGGCAAAATATGGCGAAGGACTTATAAGTGCCATTGCTTTGCGACTCACAACGGAATTCGGCGATGGATTCACCGTGCCTAATCTGCGCAACATGCGGCAGTTTTACCTTACATTTCCAAAACGCTACGCACTGCGTAGCGAATTGAGCTGGACTCATTATCGAATACTCATGCGTGTCGAAAGCGATGAGGCGAGAGACTATTACTTCAATGAATGCGCGGATGCAAGATGGAGTACTCGCATTCTTCAACGACAAATCGACACCCAATTTTATGAACGCCTTGTGCGCAACCATTCGCCAGTGGCGGCAAGATCTCTTGTCAAGCGTGGTGAGCCAGATCCATGTGACCTTGTGCGAAGCCCTGCGATACTTGAATTTGCGGGAATAAAGACCCCAAGGTATAAAGAGAAAGACCTTGAAGCCGCGCTCATCAACAATATGCGAATGTTCCTGATGGAACTCGGACGCGGCTTCTGCCTAGAGGCGGAACAGAAGAAGCTCAACATCGGAGATGCGACTTACAGATTGCAGTCAAGTACCACCTTTCGCTTCCGACGGTACAGGAACTGCAGCAAGAACTCAAACGTGAACGTGCAGCCATAGAAGAAGCAATGCTGCTTCTTGGACATGGACAGAAAGGGAATCTAAAACCATGAAACAACAGAGGAAGCACAAGGCGCCAGGCTACGCAGACCTACTCCTTGACACGCTGAAAGTAATCGCAAAGCGTGGCGGGTCTGCGTCAATCGAGGAGATACATGATGGCGTTGTGGAGCGTCGCAAGTTTCCCGATGATGTCGTGGACGAATTGCATCCAGGAAGTACCGTCACAACAGAACTCGAATACAACTTGGCGTGGGCGCGAACCTATCTGCGCAAGAATGGACTCATACTGCGTAGCAAGAACGGAGTATGGGCGTTGACGAAATTGGGTGCAGAGGCCAGTAAAAAAGATTCTATCGACAGGAAAGCCATTGTAAAGGGGGCAATTGCGGCGAAAAAGAACGATGCCGCCGATAATCCGCTTGAAATTGAGGAGCGTCGCCCGTGGCGCGATTCGCTTTCAGAGATTCTTCATAACATGAATCCGTTCGCGTTTGAAATGCTTGCGCAACGGCTTTTGCGAGAGTGCGGATTCCTTGATGTTCATGTGACGAAGAAGTCTGGCGATGGTGGCATTGACGGCACAGGCAAATTACGACTCAATGGAATATTCAGTTTCAACGTGGCGTTTCAATGCAAACGTTATAAAGGGCAAGTTGGCTCCGGCGAGATACGTGATTTCAGAGGGTCGCTAGATAACAACATTGAAAAAGGCGTTTTGATTACGACAGGCTCGTTCTCAAAGGCGGCGAGGGAGGAAGCGAGCGCTCCGGGGAAGAAACAGATAGACCTCATGGATGGCAACGACTTCATGGATAAACTTGCCGAATACAGTATCGGCCTCACACCTCGGACAGAATACGATATCGACGAGGAGTATTTTTCGGCGATAACTGCCGAAACTGCGGAGGCGTAAACATGGCGGTTCTTGCTTGGATAAAAAGCCGACAGGTGTTTCTGAAAATCCAGGAAGGAACAGGCGAAAACCTTTCTGAAAAGGATATCGCTGACGGCATGGCCGATTATGTCCTGTGGTCAACATTTTGTCCAGAAAGTATCGACATAGACGAAGTACTTGACATGAATCATTTGGATGGCGGCATGATGACGTTCAAGGCAAAAGCTTCAGCCTTGGAGTCGTTGCCAGAGTGTTATGCCGCCGCCTTTGACAGGCCATACGATAGAACAGATGTAATTGTTCTACTTCAAGAGAAAGAAAATGGTGTATAACATCTGCAAAAACGGAATCGTCAATGAGGATGAATGGGACGAGTCGGACTGGTACAACACCATAGCGGCGCGACGGTCTTTCTTCATTGTTTTCCGCAAGAAGACGGGAGGCTCGACGAATGATTCTGTCTTGGAGCGCGTTTTCTTCTGGTCGATGCCACATAAGGACATTGAAGCGGCAGAGGTGTTTTGGCGTGACACGCGCGACAAGGTAAGGGCTGGGGACTACACGCACTTCATCAGGTCCACTGAACATTCCATTTGCCATGTTCGCCCCAAGGCAAAGAATGCCGCAGACACAACTGATACGCCCCAAGGTGGGAAAACCAAGAAATTATGCTACTGGCTCAATCGCGATTATGTCCTTGGAATCGTAAAGGAGCATTTGCGGAAATGAAGAAGATTGAAGCTGTCGGAACCCCCACTGACGCAGCCGCGATGTTCCGCGCCGCGTTGACAAAGCGGCTGGCGCACATTCCGCCATTTCCCGCCATTTCTATGCCGGGTGGGCCGGTGACTTGTAAAGGGAGTGGGTCAGCAAAAACCTCTTAAGCCACTTTGGCCAGACGTGAATCGTAAGCATATGCGG
>CAKTYZ010000005.1 GCA_934635225.1 uncultured Kiritimatiellota bacterium | reverse complement strand
CACGGAAGTCAAGGGCTCCATCGCCGAGGGTAGTGCGGGACCCGCCCGCGCGAGAGTAGGACGCCGCCGGCTCTTTTTAATCGGAGCGTAGCGCAGCCTGGTAGCGCGTTTGCTTCGGGAGCAAAAGGCCGAGGGTTCAAATCCCTCCGCTCCGACCAAATCCCGAGATGTCCATTCCGAAAGGAATGGATTTCTTTTTTTAGAGATATGAACATGAAACATCAAGGCAAACTCGCTCTTGACGGCGGTAAGAAGATCTGGAACAGGGGCTTCCCCTCTTGGCCTCAGTTTGACAGGACCACCGATAAGGTGGTTCTGGATATCCTTCATTCCGGACGGGTCAATTACTGGACGGGGCCTGTCGGTCTGCAATTTGAGACGGCTTGGGCGAAGTGGCTTGGCGTCTCGAACGCGGTTTCCGTCTCAAGCGGAACCGCCGCGCTTCATCTCGCCTTGACGGCTCTTGGCATCGGCTCAGGCGATGAAGTCATTTGCACTTCTTATTCGTTCATCGCCTCGTCTTTCTGCGCTCTGCAGGCGGGTGCGCTGCCGGTCTTTTGTGATGTTGGACCAGATCACCTGATTGATCCGAAGAAGATCGAATCATGCGTCACGGCACGGACGAAAGCGATTGTCGTGGTTCATCTCTACGGAATTGTCGCAGATATGGACCCGATTCTGAAGATTGCGCACAAGTACCGTCTGGCCGTTGTCGAGGATTGTGCCCAATGCGTTGGCGGCGTCTACAAAGGACGAAAGGTCGGCGCGATTGGCACGATAGGGTGCTTCTCTTTCTGTCAGTCCAAGCATTTCACGACGGGTGGCGAGGGCGGCATGATCTGCTGCAATGACGACGCCTTGGCAGGGGAGTTTCGCTCGCTTCGTGACCATGGCTATGACGTTCGCGCCAAGTTGGGGTTGCTTCCGCCGCGTGAGCGGTCGCTTTATGTGCACCGTCGCGTCGGCTATAATTTCCGCATGACGGAGATTCAATCGGCCATAGGGCTGGGGGAGCTTCGGCGTTTTGACACTTGGAACCTGCCGCGCCGAAAGAAGCTCGGCAAGGCCCTCGTCAGCGGGCTGTCGGGGCATCCTCTTGTCAAATATGCGCCCGTCGATACGCCTGAGCGCGAGAATTCGTTCTGGCTGGTTCCTTTTGTGCTTGAGACGACGCGGCTCAAATGCTCGATGGCTCAGTTCGTTTCGGCTGTCCAGGCCGAGGGGGCAAACGCCTGTCCCGTGTTGTGGCCCGAGATGTACCAGGAGGAGGCTTATGTGAGTCGCCGAGGGTTTGGCCGTGCCGACTACCCGTTCGGAGACCCCGCGCATCGGGCGATCGACTATGCGAAATGCCACTGCGCGATGGCCCATGAGATTGCGAACGCGACGATTTCCTTTTGGACGCATCCGACTTATACGCTTGCGCACATCCATGCCGACATCCGGGCTTTTGAGAAAGTCGCGGCCCAGATGATGAGGTGACGGATTTTTGCTATAATATCCTGTCATGGGTATCAGAATAATAGGAACGGGGAGCTATCTTCCGCCGAAAGTGGTTACCAATGCGGACATTGCGGCGTCTCTCGACACGTCGGACGAGTGGATCTACTCGCATACTGGAATCCACGCGCGGCATGTGGCCGGGGAGGGCGAGACGACATCCACAATGGCCGCGAAAGCCGCGCGCAGGGCGTTGGATGCGGCAAACGTTTCCCCAGATGAGGTCGGTCTCATCGTCGTCGCCACGTCATCGCCCGACTACAACACATTCCCGTCAACCGCCTGTCTGGTGCAGGGGCTGCTGGGGTGCGCACATGCCGGGGCCTATGACCTTCAGGCCGCCTGCGCGGGTTTTGTCTATGCGTTGGAGCAGGCGCGTGGCTGGATTAACTATAATCCGGGACAGAAAGCACTTGTCATCGGTGCGGAATGCCTGACGCGGATCTTGGACTGGACGGATCGCAGTTCCTGCATACTCTTCGGTGACGGCGCCGGGGCGGTCCTTTTGTCGAATGACTCAGAGCCGGGATTGGCCGCGGCGGCGACGACGGCGGCGACAGTCCTTGGCGCGGATGGTTCGGGACGGCACTTCATCCAGCGTTCGGGCGGCACGATGACGTCTTTGCCGCTTGATCCAAAGACAGGGATCCCAATCGCGCCACAGCCGACGCTTCCGAAGCTTTCCCTCATGGGCCATGAGGTTTTTGCCTTTGCCGTGAAGACGATGTCCCGCGTGACGGAAGAGCTTTGCCGTCGCAAAGGCGTGGAGACCGCGTCCCTGGACCGCGTCTTTGCGCATCAGGCGAACGGACGCATCATTGAGGCCTGTGCGCGGCGAATGAAGCTTCCGCTGGAGAAATTCTGGCTTAATCTTCAGGATACGGCTAATACGTCCGCCGCATCCATTCCAATCTCGCTCGATCAGGCTGTTCGCGCGGGAGAGCTTACGGACGGTATGAACATTGTCCTCGTTGGGTTTGGCTCTGGCCTTACGTTTGGCGGAACCTACTTGACGTGGCCCCATCTCTGAAAGGAACCCAACCATGAAGAAAGTGATGATTACTGGCATTGGAATGCTCTGCGCGAGCGGCAATGGCAAGGATGCCGCTTGGGCGAATCTCAAGGCGGGCAAGCCCGGCATCGGACGAATCACGAAGTTTGATTCGTCCCGCTGCACCTCGCAGGTCGCAGGCGAGGTGAGAGACTTCCATGCCTATGCGATCGAATCTGGCATGATTGACAAGCGCGAGGCTCGGCATATGGGGCTTTTCTCCCAGTATGCGGTCGCGGCTGCAGTCGAGGCGTGGAAGGACGCCGGCTATACGGAAGAGTCGAAACCCGACATGGAGCGTGTCGGCGTTCTGATCGGCAACGGGATTGGAGGCCTTGACGTAACGGGCGAGAACTACAAGATTCTCTTCGATCGCGGGCCGGACCGCGTTTCGCCGCTTGCGATTCCCGAACTGATTTCGAATGAGGCGGCAGGCAACGTCTCGATTGCGCTGGGCGCGAAGGGGCCGTCGCAAGTCGTTGTCACGGCGTGCGCCTCTTCGACCGACGCCCTTGGCTTTGGCTTGGACATGATTCGCGCAGGACGCGCGGATGTCGTTGTCGCAGGCGGCACGGAGGCTGCGATCATTGAGTTCGCGGTGGGCGGCTTCATGAAGATGAAGGCCCTCTCAACGCACTACAACGACACGCCGGAGACGAGCTGTCGTCCGTTTACCAAGGGCCGTGATGGCTTTGTCATGGGCGAAGGCGCGGCGGTTGTCGTGCTGGAGAGCGAAGAGCACGCGAAAGCGCGCGGCGCACGGGTCTACGCCGAGCTGGCGGGGTATGGCGCGACATGCGACGCCTATCACATCACGGCGCCGGATCCGTCCGGCGCTGGCGCGATCCGGGCGATTGAAATCGCGTTGAAGGACGCGGGCGTGACCGACAAGTCGATGATTGACTACATCAACGCGCATGGCACGTCAACGCATCTCAACGACCAGATGGAGACGAAGGCCTTCAAGACGGTTTTCGGCGAAGAGGGCGCGAAGGCGATCAACATCTCCTCGACGAAGTCGATGCACGGACATCTGCTTGGCGCGACAGGCGCGTTGGAGGCGGCGATTACGGCTCTGGCGATCAAGGAGGGCTTTGTCCCGCCGACGATCAACTATGACGAGCCGGACCTTGAGGTTGACGTGTCAAAGGGGGAGGTTCCGCTGGACCTCAACTACACGCCGAACAAGGGTGTTGCGCGTGATATCCGCGTTGCGCTGTCGAGTTCGTTGGGCTTTGGCGGACACAACGGGATCTTGGTGCTGAAAAAGGCCTAAGCGAGGTTTGCAAGACTGGAAGGATTGAGAGACATGGAATTTCCAAAGTTCAAGACTGTCTATAACCTGAGCGGCGAGTCCCTTCTGCCTCACCGTCCGCCGTTCCTTTTCGTTGACCGCCTTCTGGAGGCGGATGAGAGGGGCGGCATCGGCGAATACACCTACACGAACGAGAAGAACGACTTCTTCAAGGGGCACTTCCCCGGTTTCCCCGTCGTGCCGGGCGTCATTCTCATCGAGTCGATGGCGCAGGTCGCGGGCGCGGCAGTTGTCGCGCGCGGTGTCCTTGGCGAGCAGGCGACCTTTTTGCTTGCGGCCGTCTCGGACGCGCGTTTTCGCCAGTCGTTCCGCCCGGGCGATCGTCTCGTGACTCTCTTTGAGACCGTTCGTGAACGCAAGACGCTGGGCATCTACAACTTTAAGGGCTACCTGAACGGCGAGCCAGACGCAAAGGGGCTTCCCGCCGTGGAATGCACGGTCAAGTGCATGATGGGCGACGGAGGCCACAAGTGATTCGAATCGTGAAGGCGGGAGACCGCCGGATCGCGGCGTTCAACGCGCGTCCGGCGTTTCCCGAGGAAGCCGAGAAAGCGGCGGCAGCCGCATTGGCGGACATCCGTGCGCGCGGTGACCTGGCGGTCTTGGAACTTGTCGCGCAGTACGAGGGCTTCAGGGCTGCCCGAGCGAAGGACCTCAAGGTCGATTTGACGAAGGTCTCCGAGAGGGGGATTGACGCGAAGCTTGTGCGGGCCGTCAAGGACGCGCATCGTCGCGTTCTTGCGTTCTCGAAGGCGTCGCTCCGCAAGCCTTGGTCAATGAAGACGCCATGCGGCGGTTCGGCCGGCGAGTTCTTCTCGCCGATGGACCGTGTGGGCGTCTATGTGCCGGGCGGCACGGCGCCGCTCGCGTCCACGTCGATCATGACGGTCACGCTCGCAAAGGCCGCAGGCGTGAAGGAGATCGTCGCCTGTACGCCAGCCGGGAAGGACGGGCGCGTCAATCCTGTCCTTTTGTTCGCGCTGAAGTTGGCGGGGGCGACCGAAGTCTATCGCGTGGGAGGAATCCAGGCGATTGGGCTGATGGCGTTCGGCACGAAGACCTGCCGGAAGGTCCAGAAGATCGCGGGACCTGGAAACGCCTATGTCACGGCGGCGAAGCGTCAGGTTTACGGCTATGTTGCAATTGACCAGGTCGCGGGACCGAGCGAAATCGCCGTCTTGACGGACGGTTCCGTGGACGTGCGTTGGATCGCCGCCGATCTGCTCTCGCAGGCGGAACATGGCTCGGGGCTGGAGAAGTCGCTGTGCGTCTGCACCTCTGCCGCGTTCGCCGAAGAGATTCGCCGCGAAGTGCAGAAGCAGGCGAAGACGCTCTCGCGCCGTGCGCTTGTCGAACGCGTGATCGACCGAGAAGGCCTTCTCATTGTTGTCGCAAAGGATGTGGCCGAGGGGCTGGAGGTCGTCAACCGTTTTGCGCCGGAGCATTTCGAGATCATGACGAAAGACGCGCTTCGGGTCATGAAGGGCGTGCGCGCGGCGGGCGCTGTCTTCGCGGGCGCGTGGACGCCCGAATCGGCGGGTGATTTCGTGGCGGGACCTTCGCATGTTCTCCCGACGGGTGGCGCGGCGAACATGTTCAACGGGCTGACGCCGGACGATTTCCGTCGCCGTCACAGTTTTGTGGCGTTCACGCAGGCGGATCTTGCCCGGACGAAGGCGACAATCGAGGCGTTTGCGGCGGTCGAGGGGCTGGACGGCCATGGCCGTGCGGCAACCATTCGCTTTGAGTGATGGCTGTGTCTCATGCTTAGTTCGCTTCTGCTGACCGTGGCGATCATCGCCCACGAGCCTGGGTATTACACGTCGCTTGCGAATCATGTCCAGCGTTGGCTGAAGCAAGAGCGGATTGCCGCGCGCGTGACGACGCCGCGTGAGATGTCCACGGCTCTCGCGAAGGAGCGTCTGGCGTTTCTCGTCGGATTCTCGAATCCCTCGGCGGCTGAAGTGAAGACGCTTCGGAACTTTCGTGCGCGCGGCGGCCGCCTGGTCGTCTTTTATTCCGCATCCCCGGCGTTGGCGGACTTGATGGGGGTCAAGCCCGTTGGCTATGTTGCCGCGCCTTATCCTGGCGCTTACAGTCGGATGACGTTCTCGACAGCGACGCCCGTGGGGCTTCCGTCGTCCATCCTCCAGACCTCGACCGTCCTTCAGCGGGTGCGCCCGATCACGGGCCGTTCGCGGGTGATCGCGACATGGGCGGACCGGAATGGACGCGCGACGGGCGAGCCCGCGTGGCTTGCTTCGGACGCCGGCTATTGGATGACGCATGTCCTTCTGGCGGACGGCGACGAAGAGCTCAAGGCGCAGCTTCTTGGTGCGCTCGTCGGTTCGGTCGATGCCTCGGCGTGGAGCCTTGCGGGGCATCGCCAGCGCGTGAGCGCGGCGGCGGCTGAGACCCGTGCGCTGGCGGTTCGGCAGACTCCGCGCGCGGGTGAGATCCATGCGACATGGGATCATTCGGGGTGCGGCCTTTATCCGGGGAATTGGGCGAAGACGATGCGCATCCTTCGGGAGGCGCGCGTCACGGATCTCTTCGTCAATGTTGCGGGCGCGGGATTCGCCCATTATCCGAGTGCCGTTCTGCCGCACTCGAAGACCTTTGCTCAAGAAGGCGACCAACTCGCGGCTTGCCTTGCGGCGGCACGCGGCATGGGCGTTCGGGTTCATGCGTGGATGATCTGCTTTTCTGCGACGCGGGCCACGCCGGCCTGTTTGGCGGACTACAGCCGTCGTGGCTGGCGACTGAAGACGCCGAAAGGCGTGCAGACGGACTATCTCGACCCATCGAATCCGCAGGTGCGGGCACGCGTTTTGGCCGCGCTGGACGAGATGCTGACGCGATATCCGTCACTTGTCGGCATCCATCTTGACTTTGTCCGCTGGGGAGACACGGCGGTCAAGCCGCAGAATGCGGCGGCCGTGATCACGCAGTTCGTTGCCGAGGCCCGGCGTCATGTCCGGCGGCCCAAATGGCTGACGACGGCGGTCTATGGCAAGTATCCGTCTTGCGTCGCGACGGTGGGGCAGGACTGGTACGGCTGGTTGGATGCGGGGCTGGTCGATTACCTTGTGCCCATGGACTATTGCGAGTCAAACGCGAAGTTCGAGGAACTTTTGGCTGTTCAGGCGACTCCGCGAAGCCATGCGCGGCGTATCATCGTCGGCATTGGCGTCACGGCGAACGAGTCGCGGCTTGATGCGCGGCAGGTCATCGGACAGATCAATCTCGTGCGCAAATACGGTTTTGCGGGCGTGTCGCTGTTTGATCTCGACACAACGCTCGAAAAGTCCATCTTCCCTTATCTTCGTCTTGGGATCTGGTGACGACATGGCGGGGAACGAGCCCAGGTTCTCGGTTGCGCGCGTTACGCGCTTCTACGTGCCGCTTCTTCTGCAGGGCTTCTCGCAGTCGCTCTCCTATCCGCTTGTCGCCGGCATTGTCACGCACGGGGATCAGGGGGTCAATGCGCTGACGGCCTTTAGTCAGGGCCAGATGATCATGTTCATGATAGGGGCTCTTGGCGGCGGGCTTGTCACGACAGGGCTTGTCTTCGCGAAGACTTATTTCGGATACGTCTCCTTCAAGCGGCTTAACGCGCTCATGATGGTGGCGTTGCTCGCGCTCCAGTGCGTTCCGGCTCTGCCGTTCGTGAACGACTGGGTGTTCTTGGGGTTCTTCCATCTTCCGCCTGAACTCGCGTCGATTTCGCGCTGGACGCTTCTCTTCGGCGTCGTCATGAACGCGGGGTTCTTCGTCCGAAACGTGCCCATGGTCGTCCTTTTCAACAATCTTGAAAGCGGCAAGTCGAACAACGCGACGCTGGCGCGGATTTTCGTCACGTTGGGCTTCTCCATCGCATTCCCCAGACTTGGCCTTGTCGGTCCGTATTGGGGCCTTTTTGCGTTGACGTTCGGTGTCTGGGTCGAGACTCTGCTGACGTGGCTTTACGCGCGGCCCTATGTCGCGCGTCTCCCGAACAGGCCCAACGACGCGACCGTCGACCGCCATGCCGAACTTCTGCCGTCATCATCCGCTTTGCTGTCTGAGCAGTTCCGCTTTACGTTGCCATTGGCGCTTGGCGGGTTCCTGTTGGCTTGCTCGCCTCTTGTCGTCGCGGCGTTTGTCGCGCGGACGGCGAATGCGGCGGACATGCTGGCGATTCATTATGTCACGCTGGGCGTCGCCAATCCGGTCGCCTTCGCGGCCCTGAAGCTTCAGACGGTCTCCGTCAAGTTCGTGCCCGAGTATCCTGGCGACCGGCGGTTGCTCGTGTATGCGCTTGCGGCAGGGCTGCTTCTCGGGATCATTCCGCTCCTTTTCGCGACGCCGCTTGTCGGTGACTGGTATTTCGGCGTCTTCCAGAACGTCCCTGTGCGCATCTTGCCGACGGCACGGCTGGTGATCGGCATCTATTCGCTCATCGCGGTGATTCATGCCGTCCGGGCGCGAATCGAAGGCATTGCCGCAGCGTTGAAGCGCCCGAAGGCGGTCATGTGCGGACAGATCGCGTACACGCTTTCCCTTTTCTCGACGCTTGTCATTCTCTTGCCGTTGGGCGTTCCCGGCTGGGCCATGGCGGTTGCGGCAATCTTTGTCGCGCCTGTCTGCGTGACTCTCGCCGTCTATGCCGCGCTTTTGCCGTCGCGAAGGCGGTGACGGCGAACCGCCTTGGTGGCGGGGTTGCCGTCACGTGGCCCATTGTGTATAATACGCGGCAGAAGATGTCACTGAAGATTTTCTCCCCTTTGACCAGAAAACGACTGCGGGCGTTTCGTCGTACGAAGCGCGCGTGGTATTCGCTTTGGATGCTGGGGGGCATTTTTCTCTTTTGCCTTTGCGCTGAGTGGGTCTGTCCCTGCGATCCGCGCGCAGTTGTCGATCCGGCGAGTCTTGAGAAGTATCGCGAGCCCGTCATTGAGCGGACCTACGATATTCAGACGGCGCGGTGGAGTGTGTTGGATGACGGAACCGTGGTCGACTACGAAGGTCCGGAAGAACTGAGGAAGAAGGTAATGAAAAGCCTGACGGAAGCGGAAAAGGCCTTGCAACGCGACTACACGGTTCGCCGCACGCGGCAGCCGGGCTATGTGCGTTATTTCCTGACGCCAAAGACGCCGTCGAGGATTACCCAGACGATGTCGCCCGCGCCGGAAGTCTCGTTTCCGTTCCGTCCCGTTCCCGAGCATCCCTTTGGCATTGACGCGGGCGGACGTGATGTCTATGCGCGCGTTGTCCACGGACTTCGCATCGCGTTGCTGTTCGGACTCGCCTTGGCCTTGTCGGGGATGCTGTTCGGACTGTTCGTTGGCGCCATAGAAGGCTATTTTGGCGGGGTCGTGGACATTCTTCTGCAACGATTTACCGAGATTTGGTCGGCGGTTCCGTTTCTGTATGTTATGATTTTCATCGGTTCGACGGTCGGTCGCTCGTTTGCCGTCCTGCTTGTCTGCTATGCGATCTTCAACTGGATTGCCGTCAGCTACTATTTGCGCGCGGAGTTCCTGCGGTTGCGGCGGCATGCGTTCGTCGATGCGGCGCGCGTGAGCGGATGCTCGGCTTTTCGCATTATTTTCGTGCATATCCTCCCGAATGCCCTGACGCCGCTCATCACGCTGTTCCCGTTTCTGCTGATGGGCGCGATTGGCTCCTTGGCGGCGTTGGACTTCCTTGGCTTTGGCTTGCCGCCGATGACGCCGTCGTGTGGCGAACTCCTGCAGGAGGCCCAGCAGTTCCGCTTCGCGTGGTGGCTGGTCCTTTTCCCGTCATTGGCGCTTTTCATCGTCATGCTGCTGACTGTCCTCGTCGGCGAAGGCTTGCGTGATGCCTTTGATCCGCGTCAGAGGTCTCGACTTGAATAGGACCTGTCGCCGCCGCATGCAGAAGGCCCCTGTCTGCATCGCGGCCCGACCCGTAACGCGCAAAGCGGTCAAGAGCGCACGGGATTGATGGATTTTTGTGCATATAGCGTTTCATCCGCCACGCATCCTCCATTGCCCCAAGGCGGCAGATTATGGTATAATCATTGTTACGTTTTACGTCTGTAAAATACGAAAGAAACAAATGTCCGAAAAGAAACAAAGAACCGAGAGGCATGTCGTTTCGCAAGGCAAGCGCGAGGCGGCAAGGCGCATTGTCCTCGTTGGCACTTACAAGGGTGAGCAGCTGGCGAAGTGGCGTGGCTGGTATAACTACCCGATTTCGGATGAGGACAAAATTACAGAAACGGATGCCGCGTCAATTTCGGAACTGTGGCTGTTCAATGGCACGAAGGAACGGAAGACATACAAGGCGGCATTCGTCGGCGTCAAGACCCGCGAGGATCTGGTGCGTGACTACGGCTATCCCGCGAGGGACAAGGCGCACGGCGACAAGTATCTTCTCTTCAAGACGGAGTTCAAGTATCAGCATAAATCAATGCCGCCAGAAGACGCGGAGCGCGTCATCGTCCGCACGGCGGATTTCGCGACCGCGCCCAAGGTGCGCAAGCAGCTCAAGGCGTACCTCGAATCGCCTGATCGCAAGGACCCCAACCTCGCGAAACGTCTGCCGGAGATCGTCACGCGTCTCCGTCCCAGCCAGTTGCGTGTGTGCGAGCTTGTCTATCAGATGTCTTTATGGGAACTGCCAGACGCAGGAGATTTCAAGCCTCACGTTCCGTTTCCTGCGCCTAAAAAGGGAAAGTTCACATTCATCGATCTGTTCGCAGGAATCGGTGGCATACGTCTTGGGTTTCAGTCTCTCGGGGGAAAATGCATATTCTCATCAGAGTGGGACAAGAACGCTGCAAAAACTTACTTCAATAATTTTGGCGAAAGGCCATTTGGGGATATTCAGAAGATAGACCCTTTTGACATCCCCGACTTTGACATTCTACTGGCAGGTTTCCCCTGCCAACCGTTTTCTATCATCGGCGACAAGGAGGGATTCAAGCACGAGACACAAGGAACGCTTTTCTTCAACATAGAGAAAATTCTTCTGGCAAAAAAACCAAAGGCGTTTATGCTTGAGAACGTGCGGAACCTAACGGCGCACGATAATGGACGCACGTTTAGGGTTATTCTATCGCATTTACACAACGCTGGCTATGATGTACATTACAAAGTTCTCAACGCCTTGGATTATGGCGTTCCGCAAAAACGCGAGAGAATTATCATTTGTGGGTTTCGCAAGCCTGTTGCATTTGAATTTCCTCCTCCGATTCCAATTGAGCGGAGGAAGACGATAGCGGACATAATTGATGATGATGCCGAAAATGACAGATCTCTGCGTGTTCGTCCAGCGATTCGCGCAAGCAGACTTGAAAGACTCAAAGACAAGAACTTCCCCAAGCCTTATATCTCGCATGAGAATGTGGCTGGGTCGATTACGCCGCATGCCTACTCGTGTGCATTGAGAGCTGGGGCTTCTGCAAATTACATCCTTATCAACGACGAACGTCGTCCGTCTCCGCGTGAAATGCTGCGTATTCAGGGATTCCCAGATGATTTCAAAATCGTGGTGAACTACGGTCAAATAAAACATCAGACGGGCAATAGCGTAGCAGTTCCAGTTATACGCGCCGTCGCGGAACGTCTCGTCGAGCAACTTCCAAACATTTAACAGGAGAAAGCCATGAAAAACAATTCGCCAAAACTGAGGTCAGTAGAAAAGTACCAGCCCGAATATCCATTGGGACAATTTCCAAATGGTTTTGCGTTGGCATTGGGGCGCGAAATCGTTTATCTTCTCGCCACTCGTGATATCCCAAAAATTGAGGGCGAGGATTGGGAGGAGATTTTTGCTCGGTGCATTGGCGCGGAATGGCATCCATCAAATGTTGGGCTGGATGATGTACAGTTGAAGCAGATGGCATGGAGCGCAAAGACCGTGAAGAATAAAAATCCGTTCACAGTCCGAAATATCCGATTGATCAGTGGACGCAATTCGCCAGACTATTCCTTCGATGTTGAGAATGTCCACAGCGAAGACCCTAATCGCCTTGGCGAGATGATCCTTGGCATCTGGAACGGAAGAATCACAGAAGTCCGCAAAAAGTTTGCAACTACGCGAACGGTTGTGCTCATCAAGGGCGAAGGGCTGGAGACCGTTTCTGTTTTTGAAGAGGAGGCATTGCGTTTCCTTCCCGAAGACTACTATTGGGAATGGAATTCGCACGAGAATCTTGAAGGGTACGAGCGGATGACAGACAAGAAGAAATTCACTTGGCAACCGCACGGGTCGCAATTCACGATTTCCACTACCGCTCCTGAGAACAGGTTGAAACTGCGCATCAGGAAACCGCCAAAATTGGATAAGGACGATTTCCTGACGGCAATCAAGTTCGATCCGTCGTGGATTGAGGTTGTGAAGTAGTGGGGATGGACGCAAAACCAAGTTGCCGAAGGAAGATGATTTCCGCTGCCGCAGGACGGCAGCGGGAAGGCGCTCGCCAAGCCGATACCCGTTTCCGTTATGGCAGCTTGTAAGATTCAAGTGATGTGCTGGCAATGAGCGGACAGCGCGGAAGTTTCTCGATTGTCTTGATGCGCCCCGAGATTCCCCATAATACGGGGGCAATCGGGCGTTTGTGCGTTGGGTTGGGTGTCAAGCTGAACTTGATTCGTCCGCTGGGCTTTTGTCTGGATGACAAGTCCATAGCCCGTGCGGGTCTGGATTATTGGCCGCATCTTGAGAAGGCGATTCACGACACGTGGGAGGAGTATTTGGAGACGGAACGCCCGCGTCGGCTCTTCTTTCTCTCGACACATGGGGAACGCTCGCTCTATGACTGTACCTTCGCGCCCGGGGACGCGTTGGTCTTCGGGAACGAAGGGCATGGGCTCCCGAAGGACTTCTACGTGCGTTATGCGGACCGTCTCTTCAAGATTCCGATGCCGGGGGCTTACGCGCGGTCGATCAACCTCTCGAATGCGGTGTCCGTCGCGGCCTACGAGTGCTATCGCCAGTTGACGCGGGGCTGAAGGGGCGGCGGATAGAGATGCTGAGACCTTATCTGGATATCGTGAAACTTGTTTGGCCATTGGCTCTTGGCATGGTCAACACGGCGGTCATGCAGTCCGTTGACCGGGCATTTCTGGCGCGCCATTCGGTTAGTGCGCTGGAGGCCGTCTTGCCGGCGACGACGCTCGCATGGGTCTTTTTCTCCTTCTTTCAGGCGGTTGTCGGCTATTCCGGCGTCTTTGTTGCGCAATACCATGGCGCACGTGATGAGGAGGGCTGCCGGCAGAGCTTTGCCGCCGCCGTCTGGATCGCGCTTTTGTCGCTTGTGCCAATGATTCCCGTCTGCGGCTTGGGCGACTGGATTCTCGTGCGGACGGCGGACTCGCCGTCAATGGCCGCGATGGAGCGGACGTACTTTGACATTCAGATGCTGGGGTCGGTCTTTGTCTATCTCCAGATGGCGGCCATTTCCTACCTGACGGGACGCGGGCGCACGCGACTGGTCTTTTGGGTGAATCTGGCCGGGAATGTCCTCAATGTCGCGCTCGACCCCCTGTTGATCTTCGGCATCGACGCCTCGGCGTTTGGCGTCCGCCTGACGCTCGCCCCGCAGGGCATTGCCGGCGCGGCTTGGGCGACGGTCGCCGCATGGGGCGTGCAGTGCGCCGTCTTGGGACTCGTCCTGCGGCGGGCGGGCGTTTTCGCGGACTTCGGACGGCCCAACGTGCGGACGCTCGCGTGGCGGATCTTGCGCTTCGGTATTCCAGCAGGCGGGTATGAGGTGCTGAACATGCTCTCGTTCACGATCTTCGTCTTCGTCACGGGGCAGGTCGGAGGCGAGGCCTTCGCCGTGTCAAACGCCTGCTTCACGGTGAATTACCTCATCTTCGCGCCGATGATGGGCTTCGCGCTGGGTGCGCAGACGCTGGTCGGACAGGCGCGCGGGCGCGGTGACGATGCGGCGGCTGCCGTGGCGCTTCGACGGACGATGATTCTCGGACTGGGCTTTACGCTTGCCGCGTGTCTGGCCGTCCTGGCCTTTCGTCAGCCCATCCTCGCGCTCTACGCCTCGCCCGACTTGACGGATCCGGCGGCATTCCGCGCGCTGGGCACGACGCTTCTCTGCCTGATGTCCGCCTGGATGCTGTTCGACGCGGCGGACATCATCCTCTCGGGTGCGCTGAAGGGCGCGGGCGACACGAAGTTCGTGATGGGGTGGATGCTGTTCAACGCCTTTGTCCTCTGGCTGCCGCTGGTCTTCTTCGTGCGGCGCGTGCACAACACGATGCCTGCGCTTTGGGGCACGATGATCGTCTACGTCGTCGTCATCAGCATTGGTTCGGTCGTTCGTTGGCGGCTCGGCCATTGGCGGCGAATCAAGCTGGTCTAAAGGGCGCGGCGAGACGCCTTTGCGCGTTGAAAAGAAAAGAGGAAAATGATATCATTCCCTGCATATCCGTTCAGACAGTTTAGACACATTAAAAGGAGATAAAACATGACGTTGAGTTCACTGTTGGTTTTCGCGGCGCTTTACGGCGATACGCCGGATGCGAAACACGCTTGGGCGGTCCATGACTGGAATCGTCCGAAACCGACTAAAGTCACGCCGGCGAAAGAGCCGGGTCAGCCGCCATCGGACGCGATCGTCCTCTTTGACGGCACGCAAGAATCGTTCAAGAAGAACTGGCGCGACGCAAAGGGGAACGTCTCAGGGTGGAGCTATTCGTCCGAAGGGTACTTCTACACGGTTCCCGGATGGAAGAACGGCGGCTCGATCTTCACTCGCGCCCAGTTCGGCGACTGCCAACTTCACATTGAGTATCGGCACGATCCGAATCAGCTCTATGCGGACAAAGGACCTCAGATGCGCGGCAATTCCGGCGTCTTTCTGATGAACAACTACGAGATTCAGGTCCTTGAGTCGTATTACACCTCGCGCGAGCTGGACGGGAAGGACGGTTTTGTTGACAACTATGCCGATGGTCAGGCCGGCTCTGTCTATGCCGAGAATCCGCCGCTCGTCAATCCCGCGCGCAAGCCGGGCGAATGGCAGGTCTATGACATCGTCTTCCATCAGCCGATTTGGGATGGTTTCAAGCTTGTCCACCCCGGCAGCGTGTCGGTGTTCTTCAATGGCGTTCTTGTCCAGGACCACTGGGAGATGGAAGGCTTGACGACGCATTGCCGTCGCCGTCCGCTTGCGCCGCACGAGAAGGTCGGTCCGCTCTCGCTTCAGGACCATGGGTGCGTCGTCCAGTTCCGCAACATCTGGTACCGTCCGCTCGCGTCGCGCTGGGACAACAAGACGCACAGTGCGCTTTCCGCTGACGAGAAGGAAGTCATGAAGCTCCGTCGCGAGACCGCGGCGCGGCTCTTCGCGAAGATCGAAAGCCCGGAAAAGGGGACTGCGGCGAACGTGAAGGCCCTGGCCGAGGTCGTTTCGTATGCGAACGAGGGCGTGTACAAGGCCGCGTTCGAAGCGGCTCTCAAGGCCTATCGGGCGAAGCCGGGCGACGCGAAGGAGATCGAGTCCGTCAACAAGGCCCTTGACGTGCTGATCCGCAACAAGATCATTGACGCGAATCAGAAGCTTGCGAAGTAAGTCAGGCGGAACGCGGTTCAGAAGGAGACGAGAATGAAACTGTGTCTTGATTCGATTCGGAATGAGGCGGAAACCTGGCACGCGGCCCATGTGGCGCTGCCGAAGTTCGACATTGCCGCCGTGCGTGCGCAGACGCGGGCGACGCCCGAATGGGTGCACTTCGGCGCGGGCAACATCTTTCGCGGCTTTATCGGTTCGCTGAACCAGCGGCTCCTGAACGAGGGGCTCGCGCAGACGGGAATCATTGCCTGCGACACGTTCGACTACGATGTCATCGACCGGATCTACACGCCGTTCGACTCCCTTACGCTGAACGTGCTGCTGAACCCGGACGGAACGACGACGCGCGAGGTCCTCGCCGGCGTGGCTGAAGGACTGAAGGTGAATTTCGCCGATCCGGCGTCCGCCGCGCGGCTGAAGGAGATGTTCCGTGCGCCGTCCCTGAAGATGCTCTCGTTTACGATTACCGAGAAAGGCTACGCGCTCCGCATGCCGGATGGCACGTTTCTTCCCGTCGTCGAAGCCGACATGAAGGACGGCCCCGCGTCAGCCCGCCACGCGATGGCAATCGTCTGTGCGCTTCTCTGGGAGCGGTTCAACGCCGGGCGGCTGCCGCTTGCGGTCGTCTCGATGGACAATTGCTCGCACAACGGCGAGAAGCTGAAGCGGTCGGTCCTTGAGATCGCCGCCGCATGGCAGAAGAACGGCTTCGTGTCGGAAGCGTTCCTGTCTTATCTCAATGATGAGGCGAAGGTCTCGTTCCCGTGGTCGATGATCGACAAGATCACGCCACGACCGCATCCCATGGTCGAGAAGACGCTCACTGAGGACGGCATTGAGGACATGTCTCCGATCATCACCTCGAAGAAGACGTTCATCGCGCCGTTCGTGAACGCCGAGAAGCCCCAGTATCTCGTCGTCGAGGACAATTTCCCGAACGGGCGACCGCCGCTGGAGAAGGCGGGCGTCTACTTCTGCGACCGCGCCACGGTGAACATGACCGAGACGATGAAGGTCACGACGTGTCTCAACCCGCTTCACACGGCGATGTCGATGTACGGCTGTCTTCTTGGCTACACGCTTATCTGCGAGGAGATGAAGGACGCGGACATCGTCAAGCTCGTCAAGCGACTGGGCTATGTCGAGGGGCTTCCCGTCGTGGTCGATCCGAAGATCCTCTCGCCGAAGGCGTTCATCGACGAAGTCGTGAACGAACGCCTGCCAAACCCGTTCATGCCGGATGACCCGCGTCGCATCGCAACCGACACGTCGCAGAAGGTCGGCATTCGCTTTGGCGAGACGGTCAAGAGTTCGCTGGCGGTCGGGCGCGATCTCAGCGAACTGGTCGCCATTCCGCTTGCGATTGCGGGGTGGTTCCGCTATCTCCTTGCCGTCAATGACAGGGGCGAGCCGATTGACGTTTCGGCGGATCCGTTAAAGGAGGAGTTCCAGTCAAAGCTGGCGGGCGTCGTCTGGAACGACCCCGCGTCCTACAAGGGCGAGCTGCGTCCGCTTCTCGCGAACGAGTCTCTTTTCCATGTGGACTACACGAAGACGCCGCTGGCCGACAGGATCGAGGGATACTTCAAGAGGCTGCTCGAAGGTCCGGGTGCGGCGCGTCGTCTGTTGCAGTCCGAACTGGTGTAGGAAATCCGCGACAGGCCGTTTTGGCGATTAACAAGGAATTGGACAGATGAAAAAGGCTTTGATGAGCGCTGTTTGCGTCGTGCTGGGGTTGACGGCCTCGGCGGACACGCGGACGGTGAAGATGCTCCCGGACGAGAGCTGGTGGGGGCTTTGCAATGACTTCGGACGCAAAATGCCGTTTACGGCGAAAAGCGCGTTGACCTGTGACCTTCGCAAGAACAACTATGCACATCAGGCGCAGTCGCTTCTTGTCTCGGATCGCGGGCGCGCCATTTGGTGCGAGGAGCCGGTTTGGGCTGACATTCGCGGCGGCGTGATTGCGCTGAAGAGCGACGCGGGCGAGATTGTCCTGGCGGAGCGTGCGGGAGCGAATCTGCGCGAGGCTCTCGAATATGCGGCGAAGACCTGGTATCGCCCGACGGGCGAGGAGCCGGACCTTCTCTACTTTGCCGCGCCGCAATACAATACGTGGATCGAGTTGACTTACCATCAAAACGAGAAGGACATCCTTGCCTACGCGCAGTCGATGCTTGACCATGGCTTCCCACCTGGCGTCTTCATGATTGACGACACGTGGCAGGCGGGCTATGGCGACTGGCGGTTCGAGCCGTCGCGCTTTGCCGATCCGAAGGGAATGGTCGAGAAGCTCCACAAGATGGGCTACAAGGTGTTGCTTTGGATGTGCCCGTGGGTGTCGATGGACACGCCGGCGTTCCGGCGCATTGCCTGGGGCGTCAACCCTGATGACGTAAAGGGCTATCCGACGAAGGGGGGGTTCCTTAACGAAAGCCCGAAGAAAAGCAGTTATGGCATGCCCTATCCCGCGGCAGTCAAATGGTGGAACGGCAGTTCGGCTCTTCTCGACTTCACACATCCGAATGCGGTCGCATGGTTCGACGAGCAGCTGGAAGGCCTGAAGCGTGACTTTGGCGTGGATGGGTTCAAGTTCGACGGCGGTTCGGTCTCGTACTACGCGGGAACGAAGGACACGTCAGGCGAGGGCGGCAGCGCCCCGAAGACCTACGCGCACGATTCGACCGCATCCGCCGCGAAGCAAAGTGCGCTCTATGGAGAATTCGCGATCAAGCACAAGGGTAGCGAATACCGCAACGTCTTCGGTTTCGCGGGCAGGCCTGTCATCATGCGTCTGCACGACAAGGACCACTCATGGGAAGCCCTTCGGCGCCTTATGCCGGATATGCTTGCCGCGGGATTCGTCGGATGCCCGTTCATCTGCCCTGACATGGTCGGCGGCGGCTTGTGGCAGAGATTCCTCCCCGGCGCACCGTTCTCGGAAGAGCTGTTCGTCCGTTCGGCGCAGGTTCAGGCCCTTTGCCCGATGATGCAGTTCTCGGCCTCGCCCTGGCGCTATCTTGGCGAGGAGAACCAGAAGATTGTGATGGACGCGGTCGCGATTCGCCAGAAGTTCGCCGCAAGGTTCGTCGCGTTGGCGAAGCAGGCGGCACGGGACGGCCAGCCGATGATGCGAAATCTGGAATACGCATATCCGGGGCGTGGCTACGGCGCGATTCAGGATGAATTCCTGATGGGAGAGGATTTGCTTGTCGCGCCGGTCGTCGAGGAGGGCGCGACTTCTCGTGCGGTCGTGATTCCGCCCGGCACTTGGAAAGGTGACGACGGCGCGGTCGTGACGGGGCCGACGACAATTGAGATCGTCGCGCCGCTGTCACGTCTGCCTTATTTCGAGCGTCAGTCGTAAGAAATATGGTATAATGGCGATCATGAGAATCGGTCTTTATGGTGGCAGTTTCAATCCCGTCCATTATGGGCATGTCAATGTCGCGCAGATGGCGATCTCGGACCTTGTCTTGGATCGGCTGTTGGTCATTCCCGCGCATGTGAGTCCGTTCAAGGCGGATGTGTCGGACGACCTGCCGACGCCGCCTTGGGATCGGCTGGAGCTCGTTCGCGCGGCTTTCGCGGGCATGGAGAAGGTCGTCGTTGACGAACGCGAGATTCGGCGCGGTGGCGTGTCCTTTGCGATTGACACGGTCCGAGAGATTGCCGCTGAGAACCCCGGGGCCGAACTCTTCTTCATCATGGGGGAAGATTCAGTCGTGGGACTGGCTCGCTGGAAGGAGATTGACGCGCTTCGGTCTCTTGTCACATTCAAGGCTTATCCGCGCACGAAAGAGTCGTCTACGGAGATTCGTGAGCTTTTTGCGCGTAACAAGGTGACGCTAAACCCTGACGCACGGCTTGTGAAGACGGTACGCGCCGGTCTTGTGCGCAAGAATGGGTTCTGCCCGTGTCGTTTGCCGAAACTGCCCGCGTACTTTTGTCCTTGCGACGAGTTTAAGTCCCAGTTGCGCGCTCCGTCTTATCATGGCCTTTGTCATTGTCGCCTTTACCTCAAACCTTAGCAAATCCCCTTGCTTCACCTTCCCACTCGTTCACTTCTCAACTTCTTGTCATCATGAAAATCGGCTTTCTTGGTTCGGGCAAAATGGCCCATGGGATTCTCTCGGCGATGACGGATGCGTCCGCCGCTCTTCTGTCTTCGGTTGAAGATAACCACAATGTCGAGATCGCGCGGACTTGCGAACTTATCTTCCTCGCCGTGCGTCCGCAAGACGTAGATTCCGTCGCGGCGGAGGTCAAGCCGTTCCTGTCGGCGAAGCAGACGGTTGTCTCGATTGTCGCGGGAAAGACGTTGCGGAAGCTGCGCCAGGCTTTGGGGGCGAAAGTGAATCTCATCCGCGTCATGCCGAACCTTGCGCTTCGGGCGGGCGCAGGCATGTGCGCAATCTGCCCGGGGCCGAAAGCCCCGAGACGCCATCTGTCCGAAGTCGAGCGGATTCTCGGCGGTGCGGGCGCGACGGTTGTGCTGAAGGAAAGGGACTTCGATGCGGTCACGGCGCTCTCGGGGTCAGGTCCGGCCTACTTCGCCTACATGGAGGAGGCGATGATGGAAGGGGGGATTGCGCTCGGACTGAAGCCGGCGGTTGCGCGCCTTTTGGCCGAGCAGACGATGTATGGCACGGCGAAGTTCCTGCGTGAGTCGCAGATGCCGCTGAAGCCGTTCATTGACGGCGTTTGCACGAAGGGTGGGACAACGGCGGCGGGCATGAAGCATCTCGCGACACCGTCTTTCAAGAAGATCATCGCGAAAACGCTGGCCGCCGCCGCGCAGCGTTCAAAGGAACTCGCATAAGGGAACCAACCGTTGGCGGCGGATGTTTGATTGTCAAGGAGACGGGAGAGCGGTGGCAGAAGACAATCTTCAGATGTCGGAAGGGCTGCGCCTGTGGCAACGGCGCGTTCGGCGCAAGCGTCTCAAGCGGGCGTTAGCCGCGCCTTTTGAGTGGTTGGGCATAGTAGCGGCACTGTCGTTGATCATCTGGTTGCCATGGCGTCTGTTGCGCCTGTTCTGCGATTTCCTTTCCTGTGCAATGTATCGTCTGGATCGTCGAGGGAAGCGCCGTGCACTGGAGATTCTGCATGTCGTGCGCGGCACTTGCACGGGCGTGGAGGGCACGGACCGGTTCGATCCCGATTCGGGGCCGTATTGTCCGACATGTGCGGAGGAACGCATCATTCGGCGATCTTACCGCAACATGGCACGGACGGTCGGCTATGCGTTCTGGACGCTTGTCCGAGCGCGTGCCCGCTGTGCGCAAGTAGGGGAAATGGCACCCTCCGGAAAGGCGTTCCTGTCGGCGAATCGCCCGGCGGTTACGGTTTCGGGCCATATTGGCTGCTGGGAGATTCTCTCGCAGCTGGCGTTTTTGGAAGGGCATCAGATGATGTCTGTCGCCAAGGACATCGGTACGCGCGGCATGACGAAACTGCTCATGTCTGCGCGGCGGTCCATCGGGCAAGAGATTGTCTCTGCGGATGGCGCGTTCAAGCCGCTCATGGCCGGCATCAAGGCGGGGAAATCGCTTGGGCTTCTTGTCGATCAGAAGGTCTCGCCGGACAAGGGCGGCGTATGGATTCGTTTCTTCGGCAGACCCATTCCCGTTTCAGCCGCGCCTGCGTTTTTTGCGGCTAAAGCGAAGGCTCCGATTGCCGTCGCATGGTCGCGACCTCTTAAGGACGGGCGTTATCGCTGTGAGGTCGTTGACACGATTTCGCCTGAGGCCGCCAAAGACATCTGGGCGACGACTCAACGGTGTGCGCACGCTCTTGAAAAGGTAATCCGTCGCCATCCGTCTTGCTGGGTTCTGAACTACAACTACTTTCGCGAGCCAATTACGTCTGAGGTCGTTCAGACGTTAGAGGCTCGTGAGACGAAAGGAGCGAAAAAATGGCATTGACGAGACGTTTCTTTATCGGTGGCGCGACGGCGTTCGGAGCCTTTGGCGGCAACCGCTTTCTGGAGGCCATTGGCGCGACGCTTCCTGGCAAGGCGCCGAGCCTCACGTTCGGTGTTGTGAGTGACGTTCATGTCCGGGACTCCTCGAATTCGGCGAGCGGCATCGCAACGCTCCGTCATACGCTCGAATGGTTTCGTGATCAGGGCGTGGATGCGGTGATGGCCGTGGGCGATCTGGCGGACTTCGGCATGGTTGAGGAACTGCAGGCCGTCGCGCAGGCTTGGTATGAGGTATTCCCCGACGACAAGGCGCCAGACGGGCGCAGGGTCGAGAAACTCTTCGTCTACGGCAACCACGACTATCATGGTTATCTCTATGGTGACCATGCCGTGAAGCGTCATGCGAAGGAGGCCTCCCATATCGATTTTGGCGCGTGGAGCCGAAACCACATTCTGCGTTCCGATCTCGCCGGCTGGTGGAAGAAGATTTTCCATGAGGACTATACGCGCCTCTACCGCAAGGAGATCAAGGGCTATACTTTCCTCGGGCAGCATTGGGATGACGGGACGGGGATGGAGACGCGCTACGGAAATTGTCCTTTTGGCGAGGAACTCAAGGGATTCTTGGAGGCGCACGGACAGTCTCTCGATCCGACGCGCCCGTTCTTCTACTTTCAGCATCCGCATCCGAAGAATACGTGCTACGGTCCGTGGGCCTGGGGGCATGACCGGGGCCTTGTCACGGAGGTCCTGTCGTCTTACCCGAATGCGATGGCCTTCTCGGGGCATTCGCACTATTCGCTGACGGACGAGCGGACGATCTGGCAAGGCGCGTTCACGTCGGTCGGCACGAGTTCTCTGCGCTATACTGGGACGCCTTATGATCAACGCTCCCCGTTTGGCTATGAGAACACCACGACAGGGCAACCGTGTGACGAGCAGAAGGTGATGGCGGATTTTTCTGCCGGAGATTGCCGACAGGGCATGCTTTGGCGCGTCTATGATGATCAGGTTGTCGTGCAACGGCGTGAGTTCGTCAGCGACTTGTTCGTCGGGCCTGATTGGGTCTTGCCGCTCCAGACGGTTGAGCCGAAGCCGTTCGACTTCGCGTCTCGCATGAAGAAAGCGAGGGTCCCGGAGTTCCCGAAGGGGGCGAAGGTCACGGTCAAAAAGGTGAAGGCGAAGACGTGCAAGGGGGGTGAGAAGGACGCTTACGAGCTGACATTCCCGCCCGCGCTGGCGGACGCGGCTTCGCGTCCGTGGGAATATGAGGTCGTTGCTCAGGGCGAGAACGAGAAGAAGCAATCCTTTCACGTAATGGCCGAGGGCTTCAATCATGCGCGGACGCATCGCCGCGCAACGGCGGACATGATGTGTCGCATCCCGACAGACCGCCTGCCGAAGGGATTGCGGTCCTTCTCGGTTGTGCCACTGGATTGCTGGTGGAACCGTGGAAAGGCCTTGGCAGTTGACGTCGTCGCGCAATTCTGAATCGTTGCGGAAGCCTTCGTCCTGAAATTGTGCACGACATAAGACATGCGGTCAATGGACGGCCCATTCGCGGGCTGTTTGCAGGAAGGAGAGTCGAATGCGGAAAACGGAGGTGAAAGAAGCCGATTTCATTGCGGTCGTGGCGGACGTTTTGGGAGTCCCCGCCGGGGAGTTGTCTCTTGAAACGACTTATTCCTCTATTCCCGCTTGGGATTCAATGGCGCAGTTGCGTCTTGTCATGGAGATGCAGTCGCGGTGGAACGTGGCGATCCCGTTCGCTGACGTGACGAGCGTGACGAGCCTTTGGGAGTTCTACCGTCGCCTGAACGCGCTTTCCCCGAAGAAGGTCGTGGCACTCGATTTGGATGGTACGCTTTGGGATGGCGTCGTCGGCGAGGATGGCGTGGAGACCTTGCGGCCGCGTACAGTTCTTCTGAATGAACTCAAGGAGTTGAAAGCGCGCGGCGTTCTGTTGACGATTCTCTCGAAAAACAATCCGGCAGATGTCCGCGTGGCTTTTGATGCGGGGTTGCTGGCGCCGTTGTCAGAAGACGACTTCCTCTCTCCGAAAATCAACTGGAAACCGAAGGCGGAAAACCTTCTTCAACTTGCACGCGAGTTGAACCTTGGGACGGACGCATTCGTCTTTGTGGACGACAATCCGGCCGAACGGTTTGAAATGTCGGCGCGGTTGCCCGAGGTCTCCATTGCCGCGTATCCGCCGAAGCTTTCGGCATATTTCCCAAAAGGTGTCGTGACGGCAGAGGACCGACGGAAGACGGAGGAGTATCGGGAAGAATCCGCACGTCGGCGGTTCCTGTCAGGTTGGCAGGAGGACGAGAAGTCTGCGCCCGATGTCTGGACGGCGTTGGGGTGTTGGCTGGAGATTCATGCGTTGCGTTCGGACGAGGCTCCGCGCGTAGCCCAGCTTTCGCAGAAAGCGAACCAGTTTAGCGTCTGCACGAACCGCTACACGGTTTCGGAAATCGAGTCGCTGGCGTGCGCGAAGGACACGGTCGTCTACACCGTCCACGCGGGGGACCGCTTTGGCGAGCAGGGCCTCGTCGCGTTTGTCATTGTGCGCGGCAGCGAGATCCTGGACTTTACGATGAGCTGCCGCGTTGCCGGGCGTGGGCTGGAGACACGCGCTTGGGATGTGATTCGGCGTGATCTTCAAGCGCGAAAGATTGACGAGATCCATGCGTCTTGGCGACGGACTGAGAAGAATGCCCCGGTTGAGGACCTCTTCCCCAGTCTGGGGTTTGTCTTGGTGTCGGCATCTTTGGACGAGAAACGCTTTTGCATGACAGGATGTGTTGCGCCGTGTCAGGGGGATTACAAGATTCGTAATGATGTGGCCGCGCGGCGGATTTGAATGGCGTTGGCACGGGCTTTGCATTCCCGTTTGTGTTGCCGTGCTCAACGGTGACGCAAATACAAGGAAGTCAACAGATGAAACTGATAATCGCCTACATTCAGCCTGAACGGCTCAATGCCGTAAAGCAGGCCCTGTACACGCGCGAGGTGTACAAGATGTCCGTCTCCAATGCCCTTGGGTGCGGACAACAGAAGGGTTATGTTCACCAATATCGCGGTGCCATTGAAGAAGTAACGCTCTTGAAGAAGATTCGTCTCGCCATTGCTGTGAACGACGAGTTCGTGCAGAAGACGATTGATGGCATCGTCGAAGGCGCCCGTACGGGCGAGATCGGCGACGGCAAGATCTTTGTCCTGCCGATGGATGAGTGCATCCGCATTCGCACGGGTGAAAAAGGGCCTGTCGCAATCGGATGAGTGCAAAAGCAAGAAGAGAAAGAAGGAATCAAGAAAATGAAAAAGCTGATACTTTGTGGTTTGCTGGCACTGGGAGTTTGTGGGGCGTTCGCTGAAGAGCCTGCACTGACGACAGAAGCCGTCCAGAACAACCTGAACGTCGTCTGGACTCTCCTTGGCGGAATCCTCGTGTTCGTCATGCAGGCGGGTTTCGCGCTTGTCGAAACGGGCTTCACGCGGGCGAAGAACGCCGCGAACATCATGATGAAGAACCTGATGGATTTCGCGTTCGGGTCGATCGTGTTCTACTTCATCGGCGCGGCAATCATGTTTGGCGTCTCGAAAGTGAGTGGCGTTCTCGGCTGGGGCGGTCTTTGCATGCCGAGCGTCTTCGCGGGTGAAGGGACATGGGATTGGACGTTCTTCTTCTTCCAGACCATGTTTGCCGCGACGGCCGCGACGATCGTCTCGGGTGCGGTGGCCGAGCGCATTCAGTTCCGCAGTTACCTCATCTATACGGCGCTTGTTTCCGCGTTCGTCTACCCGGTGACAGGCCACTGGATGTGGGGTGGTCTGCACGGCGCGGAATCCGTCGGCTGGATTGAAGCCCTCGGGTTCCATGACTTTGCCGGCTCGACGGTCGTCCACTCGGTCGGCGGCTGGCTGGCTTTGGCGGGCGCGATGATGCTTGGCCCTCGTATCGGCAAGTACCGCCATGACGGCAGGGCGAACCCGATTCCGGGCCACAGCCTTGTCCTCGGGACGCTTGGCGTGTTTCTCCTCTGGATTGGCTGGTTCGGCTTCAACCCCGCGAGTTACACCGCCGGCATCGGTTCCATCAGCCGCGTCGCGATGACCACAAACCTCGCGGCCTGTGCCGGAACCTGCGCCGCGCTCATCACCGCGTGGGTCATCATGGGCAAGCCAGACCTCACAATGGCCTTGAATGGCTCGCTTGCGGGTCTCGTCGCGATTACCGCGCCCTGCGACCTCGTGACCCCGAATGCGGCCCTGCTGATCGGTGCCATCGGCGGCGTGCTGGTCGTTCTCAGCGTGTTCTTCTTCGACAAGATTCACGTGGACGACCCGGTCGGCGCGGTCTCTGTTCACTGCGTCAACGGCGTGTGGGGGACCTTGGCAGTCGGCCTTTTCGCCGCGCCGGAAGCGTTTGGTTATGGAAACTCGATGGTTGGCCTCCTTTACGGCGGCGGCTTCAAGTTCCTCGGCATCCAGCTTGTCGGTGTCGCAATGACTTGCCTGTGGGCGTTTGGTCTTGGCCTTGTGATGTTCCATGTCCTGAAACGGTGCGGCATGCTGCGGGTTGACGAGAAGACCGAGCTCAAGGGTCTCGACGTGACTGAACACGGGCAAGACGCCTACGCCTCCTTCCAGTTCTTCTCGAACATGTAAACGAGAGCGTGGCCAAGACTCCATCCGTGCGGTCCGCCGGATGGGGTCTCGGATGACAGAGTTGTACTAACCACCAACAAGAACAAAACAGAAAGGGAAAAAGACAATGAATACCTTGATCCGGATGGGGATCTCTGCCGCAGCGGCGGCAATGACCGTCGACGTGCTCGCGGCGGAAACGAATGAACTGGAATCGGCCGAGTGTTCGCCTCTGTCAGCAGAGGTCTCGATTGATTTCTTCAGTTCGTACATGTGGCGCGGACAAATTTGCTCCGATGCTCCCGTGTGGCAGCCGGCGGCGACGTTGGGGGTTGATCTTGGGGACTTTGGCGCGTTGAGCGCAAACGTCTGGTCCAGCTTCAAGTTGACGAACCGTCGCGAGGGTTCGCCCGTGCGCAACATGGGCAATCAAGAAATCGACTATACGGTCTCGTATGCGAAGAGTTTTGGCGACTTCGACGTTGAGGCGGGTCACATCTGGTACACGTATCCGAACGTCGATGACGGAGAGAGCAATGAGGAACTGTATCTCGCGGCCGCCTACAACAACCCGTTCGTCACGCCGACGCTCGCCGTCTACTGGGATTATCGGGACAATGAAGACGATGGGCTTTTCTATGGCAACCTCGCGCTGGCGCATGAGTTTGAACTGTGCGAAGGCCTGACGTTGACGCCATCCGTGGCACTTGGTATGGGATCGGACGCATACCTCCGTGCTTATGTCGAAGACGTCAACAAGACGGCATTCCTTGATCAATCGACGGGCCTTGCGCTCGCTTACGCCGTCACGGACTGGATGAGCGTCGGTGCGCAGGTGAACTACGTGTGGATCATTGACCATGACGCGCGCCGGGCGGACTACATGGGCCGTGACAAGAACCAGCGCGTCTGGGGCGGGTTGAATGTGACGTTCTCGTTCTAACGGATAGGGGAAAAAACGGTGAAGGGCTTTGGCCGAATCGCCGTGGCGACGCCAGAACTCCATCTTGGGGATCCGGCGTCGAACATGGTCGAACACTTGAGATTGGCGCGAGAAGCGTTTGCACAGGGCGTTTCCGCCTTGGCCTTTCCAGAGCTCTCGTTGACGGGCTACACATGCGGTGACTTGTTCTTCCGCGAAGACTTTCTGGATGTGGCACGGTGCGCGTTGCTGGATCTCGCTGCGCAGACGGCGGACTTGCCCCTCGTGCTTGTCGTGGGTCTGCCGGTCGGGGTGGGTTCGGCGGTCTTCAACACGGCTGTCGTTCTTTCGGGCGGACGTCTGCGGGGGGCCGTCCCCAAGACCTATCTGCCGACTTATGGTGAGTACTATGAACACCGTCAGTTTACTTCGGCAACGATTCTGCCGACTATGGGGACAGACCCCGACTTGTTGGGGACAGGCCCTCTTCCGTTTGCGACAAATCTTGTCTTCTTGTGTCAAGATTTCAGGTTTTCCGTCGAGTTGTGTGAAGATCTTTGGATGCCGATACCGCCCAGTTCGCGCTTGGCTGGCGCGGGATTGGATTGTGTTTTCAATCTTTCCGCCAGTACGGAGTTCCTTGGCAAGTCTGCTGCACGCACACTGCGCGTCGTGAGTCAAAGCGCGGCACTTCGGTGCGTTTATGCCATGGCGTCGGCGGGTTGTGGCGAATCGTCGTCCGATGCCGTCTTCGGCGGGCAATCTCTTGTTGCGGCTGATGGGGCACTTTTGAGAAAAGGGAGTTTGTTCAAGAAAGGATCTGAAATCGTCTCGGCATCGGTTGATTGGGAGGCGTTGGCCTACCGACGGCGGGCGTTTACCTCGCTTAATGAAGCGGACGGCGTGGGGTTGGGGGCTGTCCCCTCTCGCCGAATCGTCTGCTCATGGGGGAAAAGTCTTACGTGCGTGGGGACAGACCTCGGCGACCGAAACGAGAAAGTCGATCCGCACCCGTTCCTGTCTGCATTCGGCGAGCCGGGCTGGGTTGAGAAACTGTTGACGATTCAATCCGTCGCGTTGGCGCGACGTTTGGCGGCGGCACAGGCGAAAAAACTTGTGGTTGGTGTTTCGGGCGGGGCGGATTCGGCACTTGCCCTGCTAACCGCCGCGCGTGTGAGCGAGGCGTCGTTGATTGCAGTCGTCATGCCGGGGTTCGCTTCTTCTGACGTGACGCAGAGCCGAGCCGTCGCGCTTGCAACGGCCCTTGGGGCGGAAGTGCGTGTCGTTGACATTTGTGCGGCATGCCGTCAGCATCTTCGTGACATCGGGCATGATGAGCAGACGCATGACCTCGCATTCGAGAATGTACAGGCACGTGAGCGAACGCAGGTTTTGATGGACATCGCCAACATGGAGGAGGCGCTTGTCGTCGGCACAGGCGACCTTTCGGAAATTGCACTTGGCTGGAATACCTACAATGGTGACCATATGAGCATGTATCAGGTCAATGCGTCGGTTCCGAAGACGATGGTTTTGGCCGCCTTGCGCGAGGTTGCCGCATGGTCTGAAGCGCCACTCGGGCCGCTTCTGCAAGAAGTGGCGAACGCGCCGATTACGCCAGAGCTTGTTCCTGATGCGACTGCAAACGATTCTGAATCGCGCCTCGGGCCGTATGAGCTTCACGATTTCTTCCTTTACCATTTCCTCGAGAACGGAGCTTCTGGCGAGAAACTGCGTGCACTTGCGAACATCGCCTTTCGCGATGTCTATGACGCGGAGACGATTGGACGCACGTGCGCCACTTTCCTGCGTCGGTTTTTTGCGGCGCAGTACAAGCGGAACTGCGTCCCTGACGGTCCGAAGATCACGCTCTCGCTCTCGCCGCGTGCGGATTGGCGAATGCCGAGCGACAGCGTGCGCGAAATGCAATCACGGTGAGACACCTTGATGAAGATTCTCTGCGGGTTCTCGGCAACAATCCGAACATCTTCATTGGTGTCCTCTGCCGCCATTCGCGTCGCCTCTTCAGGCGCATCATCCATCTGCATGGGGGTGGCTTATCCATCTGCATGGGGGTGCCTCACCCATCTGCATGGGGGTGCCTCACCCATCCGCATGGGGGTGCCTCATCCATCCGCATGGGGGTGCCTCACCCATCCGCATCGGTTGACGCATCCGTTCCAGGGCGTTCCCGGCATCTATGGGGTGGCGTTGTTCGCTTTTCTTCTTTGGTTGAACCCCCTGGCCGGTCTCTCTTCTTTGCTGACCCGTTAGATATTACCATTTTCGCCGAGCGACAGCGTGCCGTTGCCCCATTGACATACCATACGGGGGTATGGTATACTTCGCGCCGTTTCTCTATGTAAGAAGCAAACAGAATGTAAGGAGCAAACAGATGACGAAGTGCTTTGATGACGTGAAGTCGCTGCAATTGCGATTGAAGAAGATAGCCGGGCAAATCAACGGCGTGAGCAACATGATCGGCGAAGAGGTGCCATGCGAGGACATCCTCGTCCAGTTGAATGCGGTCAACGGCGCGCTACACAAGATTTCGCTGATGATTCTGGAGGGGCATCTTCGGCATTGCGTGCGCGAGGGCATCGAGAAGGGCAATGCTGACGAGACCATCGAGAACTTTGCCGAGGCTCTGGAGAACTTCAGCAAAATGGCCTGATTGAGGGTTTGTTATGGGAAGTTGTTGTGGAATGAGCGTAGATGCGAAGGCCGCTGTTCGCGCACATGGCGTTGGCATGTGGATTGAATTCGTTTGCGAGAAGCTCGAAAGCGTCCCTGTACTTGTGCTGAGCGCACTCGGGCTGGTGGCGAGTTTTGCGCTCGTCGGGCATGGGTGCGATCTTCCAGATGGTGCGTCTGCCGCGTCCGATGGCTGGCATTGGTGGGTGGAAGCCCTCAATCCGGCTTGGATTCCGCTCCTCTTTTGCGGGCTACCCGTCCTGAAGGAAGCCGCAGAGGCGCTCATTCTTGAGCGGCGCATCCGCGCGGCCTTGCTGATTTCATTGGCCATGGTTGCGTGCGTTGCCATTGGACAGCTTTTTGCCGCTGGCGAGGTCGCGTTCATCATGGCTCTCGGAGAGAAACTGGAGCAGTGGACAGTTCGTCGCGCCAAAAAGGGCTTGCGGGCGCTTGTCGCACTTGTTCCGCAGACGGCTCGAAAGGTCATTATGTGCCCGAGATGCAACGCGAAAGGTGTCTTCTTTCAGGACATCCCCATCGCAAAGTTGACGGTTGGAGACTTGATCGAGGTGTTGCCGGGAATGTCTGTTCCGGCGGATGGCGTTGTCACGGGCGGCGAGACGACGGTCGATCAGGCGTCGTTGACGGGTGAGTCGTGTCCTGTCGCGAAGAAGTCCGGTGACGAAGTCTATTCTGGAACGATCAACCAGCGCGGGACGATTCGCGTGCGCGTGACGCATTCCGCATGCGATTCGAGCGTTCAGAAACTTGTGCGGCTTGTCCAGGAGGCTTCGCGGAAGAAAGCGCCGATGCAGCGCACGGCGGATCGCTGGGCGGCCATTCTCGTGCCGTGTTCATTGGTCGTCGCCGTCTTGTCTTTCTTCGGCGTGTGGCTTGTCCTCGGCGATATGCAGGTGGCGCTTCTGCGCAGCGTCACGATTCTCGTCGTGTTCTGTCCGTGCGCGTTGGCGCTGGCGACGCCGACTGCCATCATGGCGGCCATTGGTCAGGCGACGAAGCGGGGCGTGATCATCAAGTCGGGCGAGGCGTTGGAGCGGATGGGACGCGTCACGTTTGCGTGCTTCGACAAGACGGGGACGCTTCAGCAAGGAGGCAGTCTCCGTTCCGGTGCGAAAGAGACGATTTCGTCGCTTCGGGCTCTTGGTGTCAAGTCGCTCATGCTGTCGGGCGACCATGCGGACATTGCGCGTCGGTTTGCCGAGGCTGCCGGACTTGACGAGTTCCGTGCGGAGTGCAAGCCTGAAGACAAGGCGAAATCCGTCGAGCAGCTTCAGGCCTGCGGTGAGCGCGTCATGATGGTTGGGGATGGCGTCAACGACGCGATTGCGCTCAAGGTCGCAGACGTAGGCGTTGCGATGGGCGGGAAGGGGACGGACATCGCGCAGGAGTCGGCGGAAGTCTCGCTGGTTACGGACGACCTCACGAATCTTGTTTACTTGAAACAGCTCTCGATTTCCTGTGTGCGGCTCATCAAGACGAACATCGCGATCTCAATGACGATTAATGCGGGCGCAATCGCCTGTTCGGTCCTCGGCGTTCTGGGGCCCGTGAGTGGGGCGCTTGTCCACAATCTTGGCTCGGCACTTGTCGTTTTCAACGCTGCATTGCTCTATGACCGAAAGTTTTCGTCGACGCTTGCGTGACGGGGCAGACTTTTGATATCATGTTCTTTCCATCTTCGTAGAAGAACAAAGGAGACAAATGATGAAGCGATTGAGTGTGCTTGCTTTGGCCATTTTGGCTATTCCTGCGTCCTTTGCGGCGCAGACGATGAACGACTGGGAGAACCTGTCGGTCAATTCCATCAACCGTCTGCCGGCGCGCACGTACTCAATGCCGCTGGCAAGCAAGGCGGCTGCCCTCACGGACGCGTTGGAGCCAGAAACGCCCTACAAGAAGAGCCTGAATGGTGACTGGAAGTTCTCATGGTCGGGCAGCGCTGATCTGCGCGTCAAGGACTTCTGGCGTGTTGACTTCGACGATTCCGCGTGGTTCACGATTGACGTGCCGAGTTGCGTCGAGATGCGCGGCTTCGGCTCGCCTGGTTACACGAACATCCGCTATCCGCATGCCTGGAACCCGAAGCGCGACATCGCCGCGCCGACAATCCGCGACCGCGACACGGATGCGCACGACTACAACCCCGTCTCCTCGTACCGCACGCGCTTCACCGTCCCGGCGGGTTGGGCGGGCCGTGACGTCATCTTGCGCTTTGATGGCGTCTACTCGGCCTACTACGTCTGGGTGAACGGACAGAGGGTCGGCTACGCAGAGGATTCGAAACTCCCCTCTGAGTTCGACATCACCCCGTATCTGACCGACGGCGAGAACCTGCTCGCAGTCGAGGTCTACCGCTGGTGCGACGGCAGTTACCTCGAAGACCAGGACATGTTCCGCTTCTCGGGCATCTTCCGCGATGTCACGCTTTGGTCCAAGCCGAAAGACGGCATTTGGGATTTCGCGGTTCGGACGGAAATCGCCGCCGACTACGCGTCTGCGACGCTGAATGTTGCGGGTTGCGACCTGGCAGATGCGGAACTCTTCGATGCCGAAGGGAACCTCGTCGGCACGTTCACCTGTGGGCTGGCTCCGCTGAAGGTCTCGAATGTGCGCCTGTGGTCTGCCGAAGACCCGTATCTCTACACGCTCGTCATCAGGAAGGGCGATGACATCCGCGCGAAGAAGATTGGCTTCAAGGAACAGAAGATCGTCGGGCACACGTTCCTCGTCAACGGCCGGCCGATCAAGTTCAAGGGCGTGAACCGCCATGAGACGAACCCCGACAACGGGCGCACCGTTTCGCTTGATGACATGATGAAGGACATCACGCTCTTCAAGCGCTACAACATCAACACCGTCCGCACGAGCCACTATCCGGACCATCATCTCTGGTATGACCTCTGCGACCGCTACGGCATCTACGTTGTCGCGGAGGCGAACATTGAGGGCCATGAGCCTGGTTACGAGAAGAACGGGCTTGGCTCTCACCCCGAATGGTATCCGACGATTGTCGAGCGTAACGCGCGTCATGCCGTCTTCTACCGCAACAACGCGTCCGTCACGATGTGGTCTCTGGGCAACGAGACGGGGCACGGCGACGGCTTCCGTCAGGCGAGTGCCGCCGTCAAGCGCATTGACCCGACGCGGCCCGTCCATTGGGAGCGTGGCAACCGTGACGCCGACATCGACAGCCGCATGTATCCGTCCGTCGCGTGGCTGGCGGCGCGTGGCCAGTTCGGCGACACCGGGGAGGGCGCGATGAGCAAGGAATCCGGCGGCGCGGGCTTTGTCGATTCCGGCGACCATTCGCCCGGCAAGTGCGCATTCCTCTGCGAGTACGCGCACGCAATGGGCAACGCGATGGGAAACTTCAAAGAATACTGGGAGATCTTCTATCGCCATGATTCGCTTGCGGGCGGCTGCATCTGGGATTGGATCGACCAGGCCGTCTGGAAGTACACCGACCGCACTGATCCGAAGACGGGTGTGCGCGAACGGTTCCTCGCCTATGGCGGTGACTTCGACGAGGAGCCGAACGATGGGCCGTTCTGCGACAACGGTGTCGTCGATGCGCAGCGGAATGTCACGGCGAAACTCGTGGAAGTCGCGCATGTTCACCGCGACCTTGTCGTCACGCGTTCGGAGAAGCCCGGCGACAACCCTTACGCCGTCGTGTTCGAGTTGTGGAACCGCTTCCTCTTTACTTGTGCTGATGCGTTCGACGCCTCTTGGGAACTCATGGAGGATGGCGTCGTGACGAAGTCGGGCGCGTTCGTGACGCCGTCGGTCGCTCCCCTGAAGCGCTGTCGCTTTACCGTGCCGGGTCTTGCCGAGGCGCTGTCCGCCGCACGTCCGGGGGCCGAGATGTTCGTCAATTTTGCGTTCACGACGAAGAAAGCGACTCCGCTCGTCCCGCAGGGTTGGGTTGTGGCGCGCGATCAGGTCGCGCTCGGCAAGGGCTGGGATTTCGCGTCCGTCGCCGTGCGTCCGTCGCCGTCTGGCGTGTCAGTTGATGAGGGCGACAAGACGGTTGTCGTTACGGCTGGACCGACGCAGGCCGTCTTCTGCCGCGCGTCTGGGACGCTTTGCGAACTCGTGATGAACGGGTGCACGATCCTGAAAGACCCCTCGTTGGGCGTTGTTGCGGGGCCGCAACTCACCTGTATGCGGGGCTTGACGGACAATGACATTTGGATGCGCCGCGACAATCGCGAGAGTGTCTACCGGAGTGGACTCACGCAGCTGCGCTACCATGCGCGGCCGCTTGTGGTGCGCGACGGCTCGGTCGTTGTCACGACCGAGGTGGTAGGCCGCAAGTCGGCTGCGTTCACGCACGAGGCCGTCTGGTGCTTCGCGGCGGACGGTTCGGTCACGGTTGAGAACACGGTGACGCCGCGCGGCACGATGCCTCCTGCGCTGCCGCGTCTTGGCCTCTCGCTCAAGCTTGACCCTGCGCTGGAACAAATCGCCTACTACGGGCGTGGGCCGCGTGAGAATTATGTTGACCGCAACTCTGGCGCGTTCCTCGGACTCTGGGCATCAACGGTCACCGAGCAGTTTGAGGACTATGCCCGCCCACAGGACAACGGATACAAAACGGACGTGCGCTGGGTCGCTCTGACGACGAAGGATGGCACGGGTGTCAGGTTCGCCGCGTCAGAACCACTGTTCGTACAAGCCCTGCACTATGGCTGGGAGGACCTTGAGTTTGCGCGGCATCGCAACGGTCAGCAGCGCTTCCGCGCACCGCTCGTGGCGCGACCCGAGGTCTGCCTGAACCTCGATGTTCGTCAGACGGGTCTCGGCGGCGCGAGTTGCGGGCCTCGCCCGATGGACAAGTGTGTCTTCCCGATTGAGAGGACGGTTTGGACGCTCCGTCTTGAGCCGGTCATGAAGTAGGGCGCGTGCGCAGTTCCTGCGCCGCCATTCCCTATGCCCACTTGCGCTCTGGCGGCAGATTCGGTATAATACACATCAATAATTTTCTCACAGGAAGAAAGAAGAGGTAGAAAAATGGGTACTGGTCGTACACTCCGCAAGGAATCGCATGTTCGTCCGTGCAAGACGCCCGCCGGCAAGGCGCGCAAGTCGAAGGCGCAGCGTGCGCGTCTCGTCAAGTTCGGCATGGACGCCGCGAAGGTCGCTCTCATGGGTGACGAGGATGTTCGTGTTCTCGTGCAGCGTCCGACGGTGGTCAAGAAACTCGTTGCCAAGAAGGCACAGTAAATGACTTTCGTCAGCTGTTCCATTGCGGAACGGTTCGTGAATCCCCTCTTCGAGGTCTTCGACGGAGGGGACTTCATTTTGTCTTCTTATCGCGACATTGAGGAGGATTTCACCCATCTTCGCATCTACTTGGAGGATGCATCACGTGTCGAAGAGGCGAAAACGTGCCTGGCGAATGCTTTGGGAATCGTCGGCATTGATGCGCCGATTGAGACGGGCGAAATTGCGGACGAGGATTGGAAGTTCGCCTATCGCCGTCATTTCAAGACGGAGAACATCGGTCAGCGGCTCGTCACGGTTCCTGCGTGGGAGAAGATTCCTGAGAATGGCCGTCTGCCGATAGTCCTGGATCCCGGGATGGCCTTTGGCACGGGCAAGCACGAGACGACGCGCGCGTGCCTTGAATACATCGATGAATTGTCCCCAGTTCCGCGCGTTCTCGACATGGGTTGCGGGTCGGGCATCCTTTCCATTGCGGCGGCGAAACTGGGGTGCGGACAGGTCGTGGGCTTCGATGTCGATCCTGAAGCGGTCAGCGCGTCGCGCGAGAATGCGGCGGCGAATGGCGTCTCGGTCGAGTTCTTCAGATATGGGCTGGGAGCGAACGTCAAGCGCGACCTCGGCACGGCCGATCTTGTCGTGGCGAATATCCTTGGACCTCTGCTGATTCGTTTTGCGGACGAGATTGCGCCTTGTGTCACGCGTTATCTTGTGATTTCGGGAATCTTGACGACGCTTTATCCCGATGTTCTTGCTGCATTCAAGAGCCGAGGTTTTGAGGAAGTGTCACACAAGACTCTGGGCGAATGGACGACGGGATTGTTGTCTCTCTCTCTCTCTCCCCCCCCCCCCCCCCCCCCCCGACGACGAATGTTGACCCGCAACGAGGAACGAGACGATACGAGAGCTGCTCGATGTCATCAGGCAGAAGAACAATCGTACTTCACGCGAAGTCTTAGATTATGGTATAATGCCACACAAGATCGGTGTGGTATGTCTGACAAGCTCAAAATCTTGGTCCTGGACGACGAAAAACTCGTTCGATTCACGATTTCAGCCTATCTGACAGGTGCGGGGTTCGCCGTGACAGCGGTCGCTTCGCCCGAAGAGGCGATGGGGTATGTGAAACGTGAGCGGTTCCATGCCATCGTCTCTGATATCATGATGGGCGAGATGGACGGATTCATGTTCCGTTCGCTCGTCCGCGAGATCGATGAGCGAGTCCCGTTTGTCTTCTTGACCTCGATGCTAAACGATTCGGGCAATGGACTTTTCCAGCGCGTCATGGAAGACATCCGCTCATACTACGTACCGAAGTCCGCATCACGCACATTGCTGATCGGCAAGCTCAATCAGGTTGTCAAGGCGCATCTTGCCGAAATCAACGTGGCGTGCATGGAGAAGACGCTGACGCGCGACCTTCAGCTTGCGAGCCTTGTGCAAAAGGCCATGCTCCCGCCGTGGGTTCACTTTACGCCGCGTTACGCGTATACGAGCTGTTTTGCTCCGTATTCGGAGGTCTCGGGCGATTTTTACGAATGGTTTCCGATCTCGGACGAGACGGCCCTCTTCATCTGTGGCGACATTTCAGGGCATGGCACATGCGCCTCGCTCGCGCAGACGGCGGTTCAGGCGTTCATCAAGCAGTTCGCGACGCTGGACGACGCGCACGCGAGACGCGTCCACAAGATCGCCCAGAAGATTCACGAGTTCATTTACACGAACCTGCGTGATGTCGTCTACCTTGTCGTGTCTCTCGTCTACTTTGACTTTCGTACTCATACGGGAACTTACTTCAATTGCGGTACGCCCGGCATCAAGTGTTTCTCACGCACGACGGGCAAACGGCGTCGGCTTAATCCCGAGAAGCGCGGTTCGCTGCCGCTGGGACTCATCGGCGAGACGACTTATGACGAGCGCGATGTCGTTCCGTTCACGTTCTCGGACGATGAGGTTTTTGTCTCCTTGACCGACGGCATCTATGATCTCTCGCGCGATGCCGAAGGCTTGGATGTCGTGCCGTCGGACATCATCGACGAAATCTTCTCCATGGCCGTACTTCAGTTCGGGCAGGAGACGCGGCATGGTCTGTTTGCCGCGATTCCGCATCGCGTCATGAGCGCATTGGCAGACATGGGCTATGTGAACAAGCAAGACGACATCTCGTTCTTCGTGATTGGCGCGTCTGCCTTGCCGCCGGACATTTCCTATATGGTGGTGGACATGCGGCCTGACGCGATCGACGCGGCGTGTCGTCAGGCGAGCGCTTGGGTGAGGGAACGATCTGACGACGAGATGGGCGTGCGTGTGGACCTTCTGCTCAACGAGCATCTGATGAACATCTACCGCCACGGGCTGGATGACTTCGGGCGTCAGCACGAGCGAGCGGTCATCACCATTGACGAGGAGGACGGCGGCTTCGGCGTGACCGTTTGGGAGCGCGGCGCACCATGGAAAGATGTCGCGAGCGAGACGGAAGCTGCGGCAGATACGACGCTGGAGGCGCGAAACGCAAGTTTGGCATGCGATGGGCGTGGGTGTTCGATCCTGCGCAAGATTTCTGATTCGATTCGTGTCGAACGGTTTATGAACCTGAACAAGACGGTTTTCCGCTTGAATTGGGGAAAGACATGAAGAACTGCGTCAGGAAGTGGCTTGAAGAACAGTTGCGCGGCATGGACGCGTCGATGGCGGAGACAATTTATTCAGAATACGTGGCGACGGTGAATCGCTTGTTCGCCGAACTCGCGACAGCCCGCATGGCTGGTGCATCGGCTGAAGCGAAGATCTCGCATCTTGCGCATACGCTCAAGGGGAGCGCGTCGATGGTCGGCGATGTGTCGCTCCACGACGCTGTCGCTCGCTGGCGAGATGCGTTCAAGACGGGCAATCTCACGAAGGCCGAGCGGCTCTGGCCGACGGTCGAACGGGAGGTGAAAGCGAACGGATGATGACGGAGGACGAGCTGGACCGCCTGATGTGCGAACTCGCGTCGCGCACGGGGCGTGACTGGAGGCAGGTCTGGCGTGGCCGCATCTGGCGACTGACGGTCCGGGGCGCCTATACGGTGAAGCGTGCTCTTGATGTTGTTGTCTCGGCTTTGGCCCTGCTTCTCCTTTCGCCGCTCTTCCTTTTGACCTATTTGGCCGTGCGCCTGACTTCGCGCGGCCCGGCGGTCTTCTCCCAGACGCGTGTCGGGCGCGACGGGCGGCACTTTCAGTTCTACAAGTTCCGCTCGATGTACGTGGATGCGGAGATGCGCAAGGCCGCGCTGTTGGCACAGAACGAGTCGGCTGGCGGCATCATCTTTAAGATGAAGAACGATCCGCGCATCACGCCGGTGGGGCGTGTCCTTCGCAAGTTCTCCATTGACGAGTTGCCGCAGCTTTGGAACGTGTTGCGCGGCGACATGACGCTGGTTGGGCCTCGTCCGCCTGTGCCGTCTGAGGTCGCCCAGTATACGCTGGAGGAGCGTAAGCGGCTCAATGTCATTCCGGGACTTACCTGCACATGGCAGGTCTCGGGGCGTAGCAATATCCCGTTTCAGGAACAGGTGCGTCTCGACAAGGAGTACATCCGTACGCACGGCCTTTGGAACGATTTCAAAATCCTTCTCAAGACCATTCCGGCGATTCTGTCGGGGAAGGGGGCCTACTGACGTGAAGGCGATCATCATCCCTTATGCCGACCGAGCGAAATGCGAATGGGCCGGGACATTCTTTCCGGGGCACAGCATCGCGGCGCTTCCGCTCTGCGGCAAGCCGGTTCTCGAATACCAGCTCGACGTCTGCGCGAATTTGGGTGTGACGGACGTGCTTGTCCTCGACTGGGGCTACGAACCCGCGCTCGCACGACGGTTGGGGGATGGTTCGCGCTGGGGGTTCAATCTCATTTACACGGGTTTGGAAGGGGGCACGACGCTGAAGGAGCAGATTGCGCGGCAAGCGGGCTTTTTGGCCAACGGTAAGGTGAAGTTCTTCTTGACGAACGAGGTAGCCGGGCATGAGCTGGATTCGCTGCAGACGTATTTCGACGCGCACTTTGCGATACTTGAGAACCCGGGAAACCTCGTGTTGCCGGGCTATTCGGCGGAATCGGGCGTCTATGCGGGCGCAAACGTCGTGATGAAGCCAGACGTGGAGATTGCGCCGCCAGTCGTCCTCGGCAACAATGTCCGGTTGGAGCGCGGCGTGTGCATCACGAACGGCGTATCTCTCGGGAAGGGGGTCGTCATTGATCGTGGCACTCGGCTGTCGCACGCCATCGTCTTTCCCGGAACCTATGTCGGAAAGAACATGGAGATCGTCAACAAGATTGTTGCGGGTCGCCGTGTCATCGACCCCGCGAGCGGAGCGTTCGTGGACTTGACCGAGGCGGGGCTTTCGTCCGACCTGATCTGCAATGCCTTCGCGCGCCCCCTGCCGGCGACGGAAGAGGAATTGCGGACACGACACTACACGGGCATTCACGACCTGAAGACGGACGCCGAACTGGCCGCGACGCTTGCGCAGATCGGTCGTGACATCGCGGCTTTGGACTTGCCGAAGGTGGAGGGCGTGTATTTGGGCGGCGGCTACGGACGGGGTGAAGGCAGTGCGCCGTTCTGCAATGACCTCGATTTCTTTGTCCTCACGAACGGAGCGAGCGAACAGGACAAGGACGACATTGCCGTTGCGCTGGATGTTGTTGCGATGACCTACGCACCACAGTTTGGCGAGAGTTTTCATGTCGATTTCTGTCGTGCCAAGAACCGAAGCGATTTCCATCGCGATGAGAATCGAATCATGATCCAGGAACTGTTGCGCGGCGCAGTGCCGGTCTACGGGCGTGTGGAGGCGCTCAATTTCCTGAAGCGACGCGACCCGACTGGGCTGCCGCTTTCGGAGGCGACGCGCTATCTCGTCAACCGCGGCATGGGGCTCTTGTTGGCGCGAACGCGTGGTTCGACGAACTTTGCGCGACGCAACATCAACAAGGCGATCCTCGGAGCAGGAGACGCGTTGCTGGTTGCGGAGGGCCGCTATGACTGGAGACTCGTTGAACGCGAGAAGCGTTTGGGCGATTCGACCTATTCGAAAGCCGTGGCGTTCAAGTTCCACCCCGTCGGCGAGGTCGCTTCGTGGGAGATGGCGGCAGAGATGTGGTTGAAGGCGTATGAGAAGATTCTTGCGGAGCGTCCGGGCGATTTGAAGCGCCGGGCGCTTTGGCATGCCGTACGGTGGCTCGTGCGGCGACGGACTCTTGGCGAACGGGCGACGTTCGGGATGGATCCGCTTACGCGCATTCTCTTCCCGCTGGCGCGTCTCGTGCGCGAAGGGCGGCACGGTCGGACGATTCCGGCCGAACTGATGCGTGATTGGGAGGTATTCAATTGATGAATGAGAATTTGACAGAAGCCGAGCGCGAGCAACTGAAGACGTTGGCGATTCTGCAGAAAATCGCCTGGCTCATCATCCGCAAGTGGTCTTGGCTGCTTGCGAGCGTCTTCGTGCTGTCGTTGGGGGCGTTTGCCTTTTTCTTGATCTGGCGGGCGGCGTACAGCGTCAGCCGTTTTGACGCTTCGACACGTCTCTTGTATTCGCCGCGCTCCATTGCGAAGTTGGACGGGCCTAACGATAAGCAGGTCATGTCTATTCTGGACCGTGCCACCCTGAAACGTCGCGTGGGCGAGCGCATGGCGATGCCCGAGCGGGAGCGCATGTGCCTGAAGCAGGACTTGGAGATCCGGCAGGAGCGTAAGCCGACGAACCTCTTCACGTTGACGGCCGCGTCGGGAAGCTGGAAGGGCGCGGTCAAGAAGGTGAACCTCTATGCTGAGGTGCTGACACAGGCGTATGTCGACTACCGGTCGCGTGACTTGGATAACCTGACGGACTCGCTTCAGACGCGGCAGAAGGGCTTGATGGAGAAGCTTGCGCAGATTGATGCCGAAGTCCGGACGTTCGCGATCCAGACGGGGGAACCCGCTCCAGTTGAGGCCTTGCAGGTGCTGAACGCCGTCGTCAGCGACCAGCGCCGCGAGCTCTCGACTCTCAATGTCCAGATCTCGAACGAGGAACTGAAGAAGCGAAAGGTTGAGCGGGAGACGGGCGGTTGTGGCGCGGCGATCGTCTCCTGTGCGCCGCAGATTCGTCAGCGTGCCGAGACGATCTCGCAGTTGGATGCCGAACTCGCGAAACTGCGTGAAGTCTACACGGACCTCAACCCGAAGGTGGCCGGCAAACTCGTCGAACGTGAGGCTTTGCAGAAGGAACTGGAGCATTTTCTCTCAGAGAAGGGAATCGTGGATGTTGATGTCGAGGACTTTGACCGCATCGAGAAAGCTGCGACTGAGTTGACGGAGACGACGGCGCGTTTGGCTGTCCTTGGCGAACGGCGGAATTCGGTTCGCGAGGAGATTGCGGTCAACGAGAGGAAGATAGAGTCCCTCAATGCGATTGTTCCGCGATTCGAGCGGCTTCGTACGCGGCGCGGCGAACTGGAGTCGAGCGTCCGCGACCTCGAGGACAAGATCAGCGACATCGCCTACCTCAAAAGCTCCTTGGCGTCGGACATCCAGCAGATCGAACGTGCGGGTGGTGCGGGCGACAAGGGCATCATCCGGGTGAAGCGAATGCTGCTTGCGCTGGCGGCGGCGGGCTTTGTGACGGGCGTCGTCCTTCTCTGGCTGCTGGCGTACGAGTTCCTGTGGGGGCGTGTGCGCGGCGGTGCAGAAGTCGCGGTTTATGACGACACGCTGCAGTTCATCGGATCTGTCCCCCATGCGCGGCGGTCGAACAGTGAGGAGATGAAGGGGGCGATCGGCGTTGTGGCGTTGCGTTTCTGTGCGGCGGGAAGTGCGCGTGGGAACGTGCTGGTCTTTGACTTGCCGGGCGCGGAAGCAAATCCCGTCTTCGGCTCACAGGTCATCTGGTCGGCGTCAATGTCGGGATTGCGCGTGTTTTCGCTGAAGGTCGTCTTGGGCTTGAACTTTGAACCGCCCAAGGGAGCCGTATCGATGCTGGGCCTCTATCGACAGGATGGGTATGGCTGGTTCCCGGTCGCGAATCGTTTCACCTTGGCTCCGACCGAGCAACAGATGCTGACCGTTGATTTGGCTGAGTTGCACAAGGAATTCGACCTGGTTCTCATTCATGTGGAAGGCGGTGCCCGCAGGGGCGGCTCGTTCTTCTCGCAGTTGCTGGACCTTGCGGATGCCGTGTTGGTCGTCGTGGGTGAGAACAAGACGACGCGCGACTGGTTCGCCTCTGCGCGGCAGATGCTCAAAAAGAGCGGCAAGCCGGGTCTTGCGCTTGTCACGGGAGCCTCGGTGAAGACCGTACGCAAAGAACTGGAGATCAGCAAATGACACGATATGGATTGGCGTTGGCGTGTGCCCTCTTGGCAGGCGGTTGCTACTTTGACCGTCTGACGGGGAACTATACGGACTTCCTGCAACCAGACGAAATCAAGGACGGCGAGGCGATCATTGCCGAGTCGGGGCGTGATGAGGAGACTGAACGTCGTCGTCGGGAGATCCTGACGGATCTGGCCAATGAGGAGGAGTCGGTCTACCACATGAATGCGGGAGACCAGATTGAGGTGCGCGTCTATGGACACGATGACATCGGCATCACCACGAAGATTGGGCCGGACGGATCGATTGGCCTCGCGTTCATCGGACAATTGAAAGTTTCGGGGCTGACGATTGGCGAAGCGGCGGATACTATCCGTGACGGGCTGAAACCCTATGTCAAGAATCCCGTCGTCAGCGTGACCGTGCGTGAAGTCGCGAGCGAGACGGCGACGATTTCGGGGGCATGCGCGAAGCCGGCGGTCTACAGCATCTCCAACACCACGCGCCTGTCCGATCTCTATGCACAGGCGGGTGGCACGGACACACGCCTCTTCAACGGCATTGTGGTGGATGTCGCCGATCTTGAACACTCGCTGCTTGTCCGTAACGGGAAAGTCCTGCCCGTTGACTTCCGGCAGGCGATTGAGGCGGGAGATCCGCTCAACAACGTCCGTATTCGGAAAGGCGACTATGTCTTCATCGCCCAGCGGATGGAGTCGTCTGTCGCGGTCTGCGGCGAGGTCCGGAATCCGCACAAACGCCTTTTCGAGGCGGGCATGATGCTTCTGGAGACGCTGACGGCGGCGGGTTGGATGTTGGATACGCATTGGAGCCATGTCATCATCATCCGCGAGGGACTTGCCAATCCGAAGATGTACAAGGTCGATGTGGACGGAATTCTCGCGGGCAAGTGCCGAGACGTGCCGCTCAAGGCGGGCGATATCGTCTACGTGCCGAAAGACAACCTTTCGGAGTACAACGTCTTCGTAAGAAAGCTTTTGCCGACGGCCCAGCTTGTCAACCTCCTTCGCTCGACGACAACGGCGTTCACCTCGGACTGACGCGATATGAAGTACGTAGTCTTCACGTTTGCCGCGTTGGGCGTGCCGCCGTTGGCGTTCTTGCTTTACCTGAACCGGCGATGGATGAAGTATGCCTTCTGGGCGATGTGCGCGGCCCTTTGCTTCTATTCGTCCTTCAAGCTCAACTTCTTTTCGCATGACTGGTATCGCGGATCGTCACGCGGGATGGAGGTGAGCGTCATCTATCTTCTGTCACTGGCAGTCATCCTTGCGCATATTCTTCGGCGCCGCTTTTCGGGGTTCGTCCCCGAGTGGGGCTGTCGCCTGTACATCCTCTACTTCCTGCTTTGTCTGCCGAGTGTCATGAACATTGGCGACGCGGTGTGGGAGACCTTTGGCGAGACGCAAGACGAGACGTTCCTTACGGGACAGATGGCTGCTTGGTGCGAGATCTGGAAGATGATGATGCTCTATGTCTTCTATCTGTCCGTCTACACATACGTCAAGGCGACGGATGACATCAAGAGCGTGTTGGGAGGGCTGGCGTCATTCTCGATCCTTAACTTCTTCCTTATCGTCAAGGCGCATTTTCAGGGCGTTTACCAGCCGGACGGCCTTTTCCCCCACCAGAACAGCATGGCGATGGCAATGCATCTTTTTGCGGGGCTTTTCTTCGCCTCCTATCTTGTCAATGGGCTGAAGACGCGTTTTGACAAGTTCTTGGCCTTTGCTTTTGTCTGTTCAATTGGGTCGCTCATGCGTTCGTATTCGCGTGGCGCGATGGCAGTTGTTCCTGTTTCCATCGGGCTGGTTCTTGTCGTGAGTCTCTGTGAAGGCCGTCCGCGCCATTGGTTCCGTCGTCTGTTGCCACTGGCGTTTCTTGGGTTTTTGGTGCTTGCGGCGATGTTGCCGCGCATCATCGAGCGTTTTGAGAAGGCGCCGGAAGCGTCGGGCAATACTCGGAAGGAACTGGCGGCGTTGGCTCTTGAGATGATCAAAGACGAGCCTTTTTTCGGCGTCGGCATCAACAACTGGGGCATCAAGTGCAATCCGCCTTATGAGTACAGCGAGCGTTCGGGGCGAAAGGCTCTGCGTACGCAGGACGGTCAGCAGGACGGTGTTGTCGAAACGGTCTACCTGCTCGTTGGTGCCGAATGTGGGCTGATCGGCTTGGGCGCGATGTTGGCGTGGCTTCTGTTCTATTATTTCAGTTGCATTCGGCTTGTGTTGAGGCTTCGCGGCACGCCTTACTTCTTTGTGCCGGTGGGACTCTTAGGCGGGTTGACGGCCTCTTACCTTCAGAGTTGCCTGGAATGGGTTCTGCGTCAGCAGATGAACCTCATCATTCTGATGTTCATGTTCGCGATCATTTCATATCTCAACACGAGCTGGCGTCGCCTTCGCGCATTGGATCAGGAGTCGGCAATATGACGGAGAATCCGGATTCTATTGACGTGAACGAAAATGAGCCGGTCGCCCAGACAGTCCAGCACTTCGGCAGGAATATGGTATAATTGACCGAAATCGAGATCTATTATTGCAAACGAGGCAAAGAGATGCCATGACGAAACAACCCTCGACAGTCGTGACCGCAGCGGACGAACGGTTCGCTTGGGGAGCGTTTCTCCTGGCTGCATCGATGCGGCGTAATGGCATGCGCACACCGCTTGTCGTTGGTGCCGTGAACTGGAGCGACATCTGGAAGAAGCGTGTCGCCGCGCTTCCTGATGTCACGGTCGTTGACTTGCCGAGCGATCGGCGATGCGTCACTTGTCAAAAGCCGATGATGATGGCGCGTACGGAAATAAAGACGCCGTGGGTTGTTTGGGCTGATTCGGACGCAGTCTTCGTGGGCGATTGCACGGACTGGCTCGTGGGGACAGACTCCGCGGAGATTGTCGTTCGCACGTACGATCCCGCTCCGCCGGATGTCAATCCCGCGAATCTTGCCGTCTGGCGTGAGGATGTTGCGAGATTTCGTGGTGCGGCCTGCGAAATGCCGCGCCTTAACACACGCGTCAATGGTGCGTATGTTGTTCTTTCGACGGAGCGTCGCGACTTCATGGCCGCATGGCAGGACCAGATTGAGAAGGTGCTGCCAAGTGATGTTGAGATTGTCATGGCGCATGGCTCGGCCTATTTTCAGACGGATGAAAGCGTTTTGGGCTCACTTCTTGCGTTCGATCCGTCCGCGCCGCGTGTCGCGCGCGACTACAAGGCCGACGGGCGTGTCGATCCGACACGCTACTTTGCGCATCTCGCCTTCAATCCGAAGCCGTGGGTGATGTGGAATGCGCGGACGGTTCGTTGGGCGGAAGAAATCTTCGCTGTCGTGGATTGGCTCGTCGAGAGGGGAAATGTCGCTGCGTCAGATGTGCCGTATCCCCTTCGTCGTCGTTGGTTTCCTCTCTACCGCATTCTTATTCCGCTCGCGCCGTGGGTCTGGCGTGCGATGAAAGTGAGTCGGAGGCTCTTCCGATGACGATTGATCTCGTCTATCTTTGGTGCGATCTTGACGATCCGCCGTTTCGTGCGCGACGTGATGCCTACATAGCCGAACATGGCGGGTCAGCGATGAATCCTGCGGGTGCGGGCATGAGTGCTGTGCGTTTTCGTCAACACGATGAACTCAAATATGCTTTGCGTGGTGCGGAGATGCATTGTCCGTGGCTGAACCGTATCGTTCTTGCGCTGAGCGACGAACAGACGCCGCCAACTTGGCTGGATGCCGCGCATCCGAAGATTCGGATTGTCCGCCATTCCGAGTTTGTTCCGGTCGAGTATTTGCCGACATGGAACTCTGTTGCGCTGGAGTTCTTTTTGGCACGAATTCCTGGGCTTTCCGAACATTTTCTCTATGCGAACGACGATTGCATGGTTGCGCGTGATGTCGAGCCGGACTTTTTCTTTACGGACAGGGGGTTCCCGATTGTGCGTTATCGCGGCATGTACTCAAAGAGTGGCGGCGGATCGTATACGCGTTCATTGGTTGCTGCGAATCGCTTCATCTTGGATCATCTTGGCGTGAAGACGCCCGCTTGGGGACGTTTTCCCCATCATAACATTGATGCGTACCTAAAGAGCGACGGCCTGACGTTCCTGAGCCAGTATGCGGATGACCTTGCGGAGACTTTCACGAGCCGTTTCCGCTCGGAATGGCAGGTGGAACATACGGTTCTTTCTCTTTATTCGCTTGCCCTCGGACACGCCGTCTATCGTCAGCGGGCGACGCGCGGGGCAAATACGCTCTCGAAGTTCTTGCCGCGTTGGTGCTATCGTGTCGATTCGCATTTCGCAGAACTGGGTCGTGGCGACTTCGTCGAATCCTTCAATCGGCTCAAACCCGCGCTTTTCTGTCTAAATGACAAGGATGGAGCTGATGAGGCCGCCTATCAGCGCATGACGGCCTTTTATGAGCATCTCTTTCCGAAGAAGGCGTCTTGGGAGAGATGAATGTGAGGACGAATTCATGACCTTTAACCGCCAGAGCCGCGCGACGAGCATGTTCCGGGCATCCGGTGTCGGGACGATTTGCCACATTCTTAATGTGGTCGCCGGTTTTGCCTATCGAACGGCGTTTATAGCCCTCCTCTCGGAGCGTTACCTTGGCATTAACGGTCTCTTCTGGGACGTCTTTCGCCTGCTTGCTCTCGCCGAACTTGGCGTCGGGTCGGCCATCTGCTATCGCTTCTACAAGCCGATTGCCGGAGGTGATGTCGTGCAGGTCGGGCGGCTTATGCGCTTCTTTCGACAGGTCTATTTCCTCGTCGCGCTCGTTGTCCTCGTCCTTGGGCTTGCGCTCTTTCCATTCGTCAGATTCCTTGTCCGGGATGCCTCTGACGTGCCGTGTGACGTGAACCTGAACATCGTCTATCTTCTCTTCCTTGCACAAAGCGTCTCGACCTACCTTTTTTCCTACCGCCTTTCCATTTGGAACGCCGATCGAAAGAACCATGTTGCGCTTTTCGCGTCGATGGTCTCCGAAACAGGTCGCTTCGCCGTCCAGATTCTTGTCCTTTGGCTGACAAAGAGCTTCGTCGGGACGCTTGCCTCCGGAATTGCATTCGTGCTTTCGTTCAACTGGATTCTCAGCGTCTGGACGACGCGGCGCTATGCGCCTGTCTTTGCGGTTGCCGAGGATCTGCCGCGTGCGCAGAAGGTCGGGATCTTCAAGGATGCTGGCGCACTCATGCTCCACCGCATCGGCGGCACGGTCGTCAATTCGACAGACAGCATCATTCTCTCGAAGTTCGTCGGCCTTGCGGCTGTCGGTCTCTACTCCAACTATGCACTTCTCGTCTCCGCCTTGACGCGTTTGCTGAATCAGTTTCTCGGCGTTTTCACCTCGAACTACGGCAATGCCTACGCGACGCTGCCTTCATCAGATGTCTATCATCTCTTCCGCAAGATGCAGTTCCTGAATCTTGCGCTCAGCGGCTTTGCCGCCACTGGACTCTTTCTTCTTGTCGGGCCTTTCATCCGTCTTTGGCTTGGCGCGCGCTTCTGCCTTGGCACGGGTGTCGAGGCGGTCATCTGTCTGCTCTTCTATCTTCGGACCTCGTGGAGTACGGTCGGCGAAAACGTCACGGCCTCGGGCCTCTTCGTGCGTGACAAGCCCCGTCCAATAGTCGAGGCGATGCTGAACGTCGCTGTTTCCATCGTGCTTGTGAGGTCACTCGGCCTTACGGGTGTCTTTCTCGGGACGATTGTCTCGTATGTGCTGACATCGTTCTGGCGTGGCCCTTATCTGCTCTTCCGCCACCGCTTTGGACGCACGACCTTCGACTATTGGCGACAGTATGCCGCGCTTGCAGCCCTTCCTGTCGCGTTTGCGTCCGGCGTAAGGTCGGCTTTTGCTCCTGCACCGGTCGCTTGGGTTGGTTGGATCGGCTGGGCCGTTGCCATTTCGGTTGCGTATGCGGTCTGCTTTGCCGCGCTTTACGGCTGGACAGCCGATTGTCGTGCCGTTGCGGTGACGCTTCGTGCGCGTCTGGCTCCTGTCCTCTGGCCTGTCCGCCACGAAAAAGAAAGATTCGACTCCGATGATGACAATTGCCATTGCGTGTAGGCCCTTTGTTCCGCAAAGAGGAGGGAGTTGCGCCTTTGTCCTACGCTTCCGCAAGAAGGACGGAAGGAGTGAAACGTGAAAGGGTTTCAGATGGACCCGAATCGACGGAAGGTGCGTCTTGCGTTTGTCTCCTATCAGGCCCGCGCGGACGGAATCGGCAACGCGCTCTGTGCGCTTGTTTCGCGGCTCGACTACTCGCGCTTTGAAGTCACGGTTCTCTTTACGACGGGAGAGGACTATGGGGATTCGTCAATCCTCGGTCGCTTCGCCCCGTGTGTCCGCGTCATCGTGGCCGATCGGACGCGTTGCGTGACGTTTCGGCGTCGCTATCGCTGGAATCTTCTCCATCGTTTCGGCGGCTTCCTCTTCTGGCATACGTCAGGGCCGTCCCGCGCTGTCGGTCGTTTCTTCTGCGACATGGAGGCGCGGCTCTACGCACGCTATATCCGGCGCGAATTGGGTCAGGATGCCGCCGCCTGTGACACGGTTGTGGTCTACGACACCAGGGCGGCGGAGGAGGCTGTGCGAGCTTTCTCGTGCCAGAGCCGTCTGCTCGTCTACCACTGCGGCGAGAAGGAGGGCGTCTACCATCAGGAACTCGGCTTCGCCGCCGCCGACCGCATCCTCTCCGTCGGGCGTCGCGTGGCGGATGACATTCGCCGTTGGTGGCCGGAATACGCCGAGAAGGTCGTTGTCGCGGAGAACCTTGTGGATGCGCGGCGCATACTTGAATGTGCCGAGGCTCCGACGGACAGCGCGGACGAATCCACATTCGTCCCAGATGCCGTCCATGTCGTCACGTGCGCGCGATTGAATTCGGTCAAGGGTATCGATCTCGCCCTTAAGGCCATCGCCATCCTCGCGCGAGAAGGCCTGCGTGGCTTCCGCTATCACGTCATTGGCTGGGGGGCGGAGGGTCCTGTCTACCGCATGCGTGCGCGTCAGCTTGGTGTCAGGGATCTTGTCATCTTTCATGGGCATCGTTCAAATCCCTACCCGCTCATGCGGCGCGCGGATGTCTACCTCCAGCCGAGCGTGAAAGAGGCGCTGGGCCTTACGATTTCCGAAGCCCTGCTGCTTGGGTGCCCGGTTGTTTCCACGCGGACGGCGGGTGGCATCGATCACCTTTCCGAACCGGGGGTGAGGGGCGTCCTCTGCGACATTTCAGCCGAGGGGATTGCCGCCGCTCTGCGTCCGCTTCTTTCCGACTCGACGGCGCGTGAGGCCTTGCGCAACCGCAGTTACCTCGCACGGTGTGAGGAACAGAACCTGCGACGGCTCGTCTGCTTTGAATCCTTTTGCGTCCCGAGGAGGGCCTGATGGGCTTCACCTCTACTCTAATGTCACGCTGATGAACTCTGATTCCATGTCCCGTCCCTTTTTCTCGGTCATTGCGCCGTGTTACAACGTCAGTATGCATTTGGACGCGATGCTCGCGTCCGTGCGCAACCAGTCTTTCGTGGACTGGGAATGCATCCTTTCGGTCGAGCGTTCGACAGATGACACGCACGAGAGATGTGCAGAGGCGGCGCGACAGGACACGCGTTTTCGCGTCCTTTTCGGGGAACGGAGCGGTTCGCCGGCTTCTCCGCGCAACCGAGGGCTTGATGTCGCGCGCGGCACTTATGTTGTTTGGCTGGACGGTGACGATTTCCTTGCCGACGATGGCGTTCTCGCGCGAATTGCGGCGGCATGCGCGAATGGCGAGCCGGATGTCATCCAGTTCGCGGCCGAGCGGCGTGACGAGGATGCGGAAGGACGCGTCGTTTCGTGTGTGCGCTTTGCCAACTTTCTGCCGACGGACGATGGACGCATGTGGTCGGGCTCTGAGGCGCTCGTTTCCATTGCGCGACGAGGCGCATCCTATTTCCCGATGTCGTGGCTGATGGCCCTTCGGCTTGATTTTCTGCGCGAAAACGCGATTCGTTTTGTTCCTGGACTTATCTACGAGGATTCCGAGAGTACGCCGCGCATTTTCTATGCGGCGAAGTCGGTTAGTTATCTGGATGCCGTCTGTTACGTCTACCGTCGGCGCATGGGGTCTGTGACGACGAACGCATTCTCCGTGCGCGAGTTGGCGTGTTTGGCCGAGTCCGTTCGCTTGCTTCTCCGTTTCCATGTCACGCATCCTTTTGACGTGGGGCTTTCGCAGGCGTGGGCGCGTCTTGTTCTGTCGCGTTTCTTGTTCAAGTTTTTCAATCCGTGGTACACGACGCGAATTGCGCGGCGTGACTGGACGTCCTGCGTGCGAATGTTGTTGAAAGGCACGGGTCGGACAGACTTCCTGCGGCTCGTCCGTTTTGCAGGGCTTCCGAAACGATTCGCTGCGCCGCTTGTCCTCCTGTGCGGCATCCATCCGATTCTCGACTGCCCCGCGCGAGCCTTCTTCCGTTGCGTCTACTATCCGTTGGCGCTAAGGGACATGAAGACAAGCTCCTGAATAGGTCTTGCGTCGGACGGTCCTTCTCATGAAAGCTGAGACTGGCGCCATTGCTTCATTGGCAGCCCGAAACGCCTCTTGAAGATGACTTGAAGGTGAGGGATGTCCTTAAACCCGCAAATCCGTGCGACTTTTGCGGCGGACAGTTGCGTTGTGACGAGGCGTTTTTTGACCTCTTCGAGGCGTACCCGAAGGATCGTCTCTCGAATGGTCACGCCTTGGCATTGACGGAAGCGAAGGTCCGCGAGACTGCGTGAGACGCCGAGGTGCTTGACGACATCGTTTGTTGTGATGGCCTTCGTCGCATTTTGCCGGATGAAGTTGAGCGCGGCTGAAATGAGATGGACGGCTGGCGTGATTGGCGCGGTTGACTCCCGTTCGATGATGTCCTGCTCGTCGCAGACCGCATGGCGGAGCTTCGCGCGTTTGCGTGAACGGAACATGCGCAGCAGCATTTGGGCGGCCAGCCGTCCAACGATGTCGTGTCGCGGCAGGACGCTGCTGATCGTCGGCGAGTCGAACTCGTAGAGAAGCTCGTCGTTATCCACTCCTAACACTGAGACCTGTTGGGGAATGACGAGTTTCGCGCGCTTGCAGGTTTCGATGACTTCCAGTGCTGTTGCGTCGCATGCGGCCATGACGGCCGTCGGTTTTGGCAGCGCACGAAGCCATGCCTTGAGCGGGAGCGCGTGGTCGTTTGGGTCGAAGATAAACGCCTCATGCCGTTGAGCGCGCAAGGTCTTGGCAAAGGCCGTCGCGCGAATGCTCGACCATCCGTGCGCGACTTCCGTCGGGACGAAGCCAAATGACCGGAATCGTCCGAGGGACAGAAGGTAGTTGCCGCCAAAACGCGCGATGGCGGCATTGTCGTTTTGGACATAGGCGACATTTGTCGGCGCGTCCGGGTTGTATGTTCCGAAGATGACGACGGATGTCGCCGCGGGAATCGTGTCCGCAGGGAACGCAAAGTAGGTGTCCTCATCGGTGACGATGCCATTGTAGCCGCCAGCTCGAATGGTTCTCAGGATGTTCGGCTCGATTATTTTCTTCGCAATGCGCAGATGAAGCTGCCAGTCCGCATGTTGCCGTGCGAGTGCGGCGAATCCGGTAAAGAAGTCGTGTCCAGACGCGATGGTCGAAGACCAGAGCAAGACGAGGATGTTCCTTTTCATGATCCCATTATACCAAAAGGCCTGTGCGCGTTGTGAATTATCGAATGAAACTCTTGTTTGAAAACTAATTATATCCGATGGACTGACAAAACGCTATTGTGATAGAATACCCTCAAACTACGAAAGGAAAATGCCATGACACAACAGATACAACATATGTCGCGAAAGTTGTCCTTATGGATGGCGATTCAGGCCGCTTCGTCCATCGTCTGGGGGGCTCCCATGAGACTGACTTATGCTGGTGATGATGCGGGAGAATGGATGGCATCTGGCGCTTGGACAGACGAGGCGGGGCAGTCCGTTGACTGGCAGGACGGTGCCCTGGCGGTGATTCCCGATAAGACGGTGTCGGTTTCTTCGGACATTTGCGCGTATGGTCTTGAATACACGGCTGCAACGGCGGAGTGCTATCTCACGGGTTCCGGTAAGTTGACGTTAGGTGCGGGTGGCCTTGCCGTGACAGCGGGAAACAAGCAGATTAACATTCGGAACAACGGAGGCGTTCATCTCGCGGCAGACCAGATATGGACGCGTTCAGACGCGATGACGGTCTGTCTGGACGAAATGAAGCCATTGACCGCCGAGCCTGGCATAACGTGGACGATTGGCGGAAGGACGATCTTCCGTGTCAATTCCAACGGGCAATTGGGGGCAGACGTCACTGTTGTTCTGCGCGAATCCGCTCAGTTGTCGCCGGCGGAGGGTGGCAAGGCGGGCTTGGGATCGCCGAAGCTCGTCTTTGAAGGCCCGGGAGTGACGACTGGATTTGGCTCACGATGGTGCAGCTCTGTCTTGGATGGAAAATATGCGAGCAATCTCTGTCTGCGTTCCGGTGGTTCGCTTGCCTTTAACGCCTCCAATCTCTGCAACTTCAAGGTTCCCGAACTGACGGTAGACGGCGATGCGGCGAATTCTCATTTCAAAGGCGGGCTTGTGCGGCTGGCGCCCGGACAAACGGTTTTCAATGTGGCGGCGGACCACGCCTTGACGCTTGGCGCCATCTTGACGAATGCTCCAGGGGCGACCGCAAACATCGTGAAACGCGGCGACGGTACGTTGACGTTAACCCAGCCAGAGGAGCCAATTGATTTTACGGTTTCAGAAGGGACGCTGAAGCTTGCGTTCCCAGGCTATCGACACTATCGGTTCAAAATCGATGGTGTGCGCGGCTCCAAGGCCACGGGTGCACAGATTGCCGAGCTCAAGTTGCTGAACGGCGGAGAGGAGATACCTGGCGGGAAGGTGACGTACGCGGAGGGCACGAAGGTGACATGGGATGCAGGAAAGGACTGCTCGCCTGGAGAGGACCCGACAATGGCGACGGATGGGTCGCTAGACACGAAATGGCTCGACTGGCGGGCTTCGGTCTCGCGAATCGTTGATGAGGGCGATAATGTTTGGGTTCAGCTGAACTATGATGCCCCGGTTGTGGCGACAGGGTATTCATGGGCGACGGCAAATGACGCCGCGCCATCCAGTGATGTGTGCAACGATCCGAGCGCATGGCGGCTGCTTGCGAGCGACGATGGCGAGACCCCGCGTTTGTCCCTTCGTCGCGTACGCCGGAGTCGAATGCGGCGAAAGTCCTCGCCAAGTTGAAGTCTGTGGCTGCTTCTCCCAATTACTATTGGGCATGGACGTATCCGTGGCTCGATCACGGCGGATGGTTGGGTGATGGGCGGTTTGTGCGGGAGAAGGACGGACGGTATCTGCCGAAGTCGCTTGATGAGGTCAATCTGACTTGCGACTACGTGAGCCGCTATACGGGAGGCCGCCGCGCTCTCATCAACTATGCGGATCTCGCCAGTGTCGTTGGGACTTGGCACTCGCCGCGCTATTACGCCGTCAATCGTGCGGGATTGACGGCGGCCATCCAGAAGCAATGGCAGGCGTTCGGCGCCATCATGGTCTTCAACTGGCACATGGATCAGCCTTACACGACGAACGGATTTCCACAGGCATCCTATCGTTTCAAAAGCGGCGGACTGAACAAGAATGTCATTCGTCAGATCTTGGACGGTTCGGGAGATCCCTGTGGAACTGACTTGATTGAAGGCAAACCCCTTCGGAAGCCGGCGGCGAATCCTCGGGCGTGGTTTCTCGACCAGCTTGCGGATGTCGCGGAATTCTTTAACGGTCTGAAAGATCCCGAAACGGGTGATTCCATCCCTGTCATCTTGCGTTATCCGCATGAAGCGGACGGTGACTGGTTCTGGTGGGGGAACGGATGGTGTTCAGCGGAGGAGTTTCGTGCCTTTTGCCGCTTTGAGGCGGACTTTTTGCGTCGTGCGTGCGGCCCCGACCGCATTCTCTTTGCCTATACGCCGGATCGTCAATGGAAGGAGTTCGGCCGAGAAGGCGACACGGCGAATACCTTTTTGGCGCGTTATCCTGGCGATGCTTATACGGATATCATAGGAATCGACGATTACAGCATCGGCAATGGCAAGACAATCGAACAAGCCGAGAAGAACTTGGCACGGTCCGTCTCCCGTCTGCGACAGATGAGTGCGTTCGCGGCAGAGCGGGGTCTTGTGACTTGCATATCTGAAAGCGGAGGACGCGGCAAGCGCGACGATTTCTGGAAATACCTTCACCGGGCCGCAACGGCGGAGGGCGTGTCGTGTGCCTTTGTGGATGCTTGGAGCTGGGTCTACGGCATGAAGCCGGAGACCCCCGCCTCGGAAGAGGACGAACGGGCTTTCGCTTGTCGTCCCTGCGTCCTGATGGAAGGTTCTGGCGGTAGTTTTCGCTGAACGGGCTAAGGTCTCTCAGTGCGTGGCTTTTTCAAGAGGGGTGGTGTCGGATCTTCACGCCAGGCGCGCATGGATTTCCCGTAGCGTTTGAGGAAGGCCGTGCGCAAAGCGTTTTCCGTTCGCCAGCCACAAAGGTTGGCGAGCGTGCCGACCTTTTGGGAACGGCTTCGGAGAAGCAGTTCGACGCGCTCAAAACGAACGCGTAGGATTTCTTCAAGGATGGAGTGCCCGGTCGCTTTCTTGAAAGTCATCTCGGACAGTCGCAGGGAACCGGGCATCTCCTTGGCGATATCCGTGGCCGTAATCCCCGAACAGGCCTTCTCGCGGATGAGGACGAGGGCTTTGCTGATATGCGCCGGCGTGCCGATCCCGGCGGGCGTGGTGCCGCGTCGGACAAGGCCAAGGGCCGAATAGGTCTCGTGTATGGGCGGTGATTTCGGCTGGTCGATGCGCATGGCGAGAATTTCCGCCGCGCGGTAGCCTGCGTGCTCAAAGTCGAGGAGGATGCTTGAAAGGGGGGGCGTGGTATTTTCGCAGAGAGACGAGTCATTGTCGGTGCCGACGACCGAGAATGCTTTCGGCACGTTGAGATGAAGCTTGTTGGCGAGGTCCAGAACCTCGCCTGCCACATAGTCGTTTTCGGCAAGGACGCCGCAGGGCTTGGGAAGTTCTTTGATCCATTTGCTCAGGGCGGTGCTGCGCGCCCGGGTCGTCTTGAACCGCTCGGTTCGCCCGAAGACGCAGCAGCGGTAGCCGTTTGTCCAGAGGTCTCGCTTGAATTCGGCTTCACGGTCACGGCTCCAGAAGTGGTTTTCGCTGGAGGCGACGAACCCGAACGAGGTAAAGCCGGCTGTCAGCAGCTCTTGCGCGGCGCATCGGCCGGGACCGTTCTTCGAGGGGTTCACGAACGAGGCGTTGCGCGGCAGGGTTCTGGGGTCGCGGCCGAGATAGACGACCGGCAGGTTGCCGAACGCCGCAGGGTCAAAGTAGTCCGCCGCCTTGCCGGAACATTCGACGAGACAGCCGAGGGGATTCCAGAAGTCGATCAGAGTCGAAATGGACGGCGGACGCGGAGTCGGTTCGATGATCTGGATGCGCCACTTGCGGATGCGCGCGAAGCGATAGACGCCGGCGAGTTCCTTTTGCCAAGCCTGTCGTTGCGAGGTGTGAAAAAACAGTACGGTCTTCATGGTGGCGCATAGTATACCATAAAATCGTTCGTATTGTTGGCGCAAAAAAAATGCGTTATATTGGCTATGTCTCGCGGTGATTATGGTACAATATGGAATCATCAACCAAATGAAGGAACATTCGCATGATGGACAGACAAGAATTGCAACAGCATATCGACAAATACAGGAAGTATCTGCTTGAATCGGTCGAGTGGTGGCAGAGGTACGCGCCGGACACGCGCCACGGCGGCTTCTACAACTACCTTGGCCGCGACGGCAAGGTGCTTTTCACGGACAAGAACGTCCGCCAGCAGGGCCGCGACGTCCTGCTCTTCGCGCGTGCCTACAACGAGATTGAGCCTCGCAGGGAATGGCTGGATCTCGCGCTTCAAGGCATCAAGTTCATTGAGGACCACTGCTTTGACGACCGCGATGGCCGCACCTACTACGAGGTGACGGAAGACGGTCGTCCTGTCCGCAAGCGCCGTTATGTCGTCACCGAGCACTACACGGTGATGGCCTACATCGAGCTTTACAAGGCGACGAAGGACACGGCCTGGAAGGAGAAGGCCGAGAAACTCTACAAGACGATCATGATGTACTACTACAACCCTGAGCTGTTGCCGCCGAAGTACTATCCGGCGCGCAAGGTGCGGGCGCATAACATCCCGATGATCATCTCCTGCACGTCAATCATGATGCGTGAGCTGGGCGGCGACACCTCGCTTTACGACAAGACGATCGCGACATGCTTCAAGGAAGTCTACTCGACTTTCATGGACTACGACAAGAAGGCCTTGCGTGAGATCGTGAACGCCGACGGCTCGCCGTGCGAGACGCCGGAAGGCCGCACGATCAACCCGGGGCACTCGATCGAGACGAGTTGGTTTACGATGGAGGAGGCGAAGTTCCAGAAGGACGCGAAACTCCTCGAGAACGGGCTTCAGGTCCTTGACTGGGCGCTCGACTGGGGCTGGGACACCGTGCAGGGCGACGGCGGCATCATCTACTTCCGCAATGTTGACGAGGCCGAAGGCCATGAGCCAGACCAGTACGAACACGAGCTCAAGCTCTGGTGGCCGCAGAACGAGGCGATCTACGCGACGTTCCTCGCCTATACGCTCACGAGGGACGAGAAGTATCTCGACTGGTTCAGGAAGATCGAGAAGTGGTTCTTTGGGCATTTCATTGACAAGGAGTATGGTGAGATCATCAAGTACCTTCGCCGCGACGGCACGCCGTCTTGCACGATGAAGGGCACTCGCTGGGCTGGCGCGTTCCATTATCCGCGCATGCTCTTCAATCTCATCCGTCTCATGCGGGAGGAGCTCGCGAAATGAGTTATGCGGAGCGGATGGCGCGCCTGACGGCGCGAAAGGTCGCCCAGACGGTCGAGAAGCAGGCGAAGCTCGGTGCGCGCGACGAGGACGACTACGGCCTCGTCTTGCCGCCCGAGACGTTCAAGGCCGATTTGCCTGTCCGTGACGCGACTGGACAGTTCTCCGGCCCGCGCGCCTGGGCGGCGAACTTCCGTTGGCTGATGGAACGCCATCCGCTCTATGTTGATCCCGATGACGCGATTGCGGGTCGTTGGATGTTCATGCTCTCGCGCATGCGTCTTGGCTACCAACTTTCGCGCTCGAACTTCGCGTTCGATTACTCCGACCTTGAGCCGCTTCAGAAGAAGTACGACATCACGACAGGCATCGGCAAAGACGCGCATTTCGCGCCGGACTACAAGATTGGCTTGGAGCTGGGCTGGGGCGGGCTTCTCGCGAAGGTGCGCGCGGCGCAACGAGAGCATGCTGCCGATCCCGTCGCGACGGAGCTTCTGGAAGCGGAGGAGACGACGATTCTTGCCGTGCAGACGTGGATTCGCCGCCTCGGCGCGGCAGCCGCCGACCAGTCGATGACGGAAGCGGACCCCGAACGTCGCGCGAATCTCGTCCAGATGGCGCACGCGTGCTTCGGCATTGTCGATGCGCGGCCGACGACGTTCCGCGCGGCCGTGCAGTGGATCGCCGTCTTCAACATGGTCTCGCGCACCTACAACCGCGATGGCGCGGGCGGGCAGCTCGATGAGCTGTTGCGCCCCTACTACGAGCGCGACACGGCCGCCGGCGTCCTCACCGACGAAGAGGCCGAGTTCGACTGCTTCTGTCTGCTGCTCAACGATCCCCATTATTATCAGCTGGGCGGTCCCGCCCCGGATGGGCATGACCAGACGAGCCGCATGAGCTTCATCATCCTTGAAGCTGCCGCGAAGCTGAAGTCGAGCTGCAACTTGACGATTCGCGTATGGGACGGAATGGACCGTCGCCTCTATCGGCGCGGCGTCGAGATTCTGCTGGCGAACCGCCTCGGCTACCCGCGCTTCTCGGGCGACAAGGCGCTTGTCGAGGGCTTCATGAGGAACGGCTACTCGGCGGAACTTGCCCGCAGCCGCATTGCCGTCGGCTGCAACTGGATGTCGTTGCCGGGGCTTGAATACACCTTGAACGATGTTGTCAAGATCAACATCGCCAAGGTCTTTGAGGTCGCGTTCGCCGAGTCGGATTCACTTGCCGAACTGGAGGCGAACTACCGTCGGCACTTCAAGGCCGCTGTCCAAGTCACGGCAAGGGGGATTGACTTCCATCTCGACCACCAGTACTTGAACGAGCCCGAACTGCTGCTCAACCTCCTTTCGCATGGCCCGATCGAGAAGGGGCTCGACGTGAGCCACGGCGGCGCGACCTACTACAACATGGCGATTGACGGCGCAGGGCTTGCGGTCGTCGCCGACAGCTTCGGTGCGCTGGAACAGCGCGTCGAGACGGAGAAGACCCTCGCGTTCGACGCGGTGAAGAGGGCTGTCCTGTCAAACTTTGCTGGCGACGAGGGCGAGCGGATCCGTCGCCTTCTTGACGCGTCGGGCCGTTACGGCCACGGTGGTACGGCGGCGGACCGTTGGGCGGTGCGCCTGACGGAGATTCTGAACGAGGAGATCGCCGGGCACACGACGCCGCATGGCTTCAAGCTGATTCCCGGCTGGTTCACGTGGGCTGACACGATTCGCTTCGGCAAGGCCGTCGGAGCGACGCCAAATGGACGCAAGGCGGGCGAGCCGATTTCCCATGGGGCGAACCCGCTTCCGGGCTTCCGCAAGGACGGTGCGCTTACGGCGATGGCGCGCGCCGTCGCCTCGGTCCAGCCTGGTTATGGCAACACCGCGCCGTGGCAGCTGGAGGTTGATATCGGCCTTGCGGACGACCCCGGTGCCGTTGACAAGCTGATGACGCTTCTCGATGGACACTTTGCGCTTGGCGGCACGCTCGTGAACATCAATGTCGTGGATGCCGAGAAGATTCGTGCCGCCCACAAGGACCCGTCGAAGTATCCGGATCTCGTTGTGCGCGTGACGGGATTTACGGCCTATTTCAACTCGCTTTCGCCCGCGTTTCGCGAACTTGTGGTGAAGCGTCTCGTCAAGGAGGAAATCTGACATGCTCTTGAACGGTATCGACTGGACAGTCATTGCCGCGTTTTTTGCGGTCCTCGCGCTGATTCCGACGATTGCCGCGCGCCGCGCGAAGAAGACGGCGAGCGACTTCTTCACGTCGGGGCGGTCCATGCCTTGGTGGCTCATCGGCTTCTCGATGGTCGCTGCGACGACGGCGACGGACAGCGCGAACTTCTTCACCGAGGTGATCCGCCGCGACGGCATGAGCGGAAACTGGATCATGTGGGCTTTCATCCTGACGGGGCTCCTGACTGTCTTTGTCTACGCGAAGCTCTGGGTCAAGTCGGGCGTGACGACGGACATCGAATTCTACGAGCTGCGCTATTCGGGCAGACCGGCGGCGTTTCTGCGCGCGTTTCGCACGCTCTATCTGGGAATCGTGTTCAATGTGCTTGTCCTCGGCAACGTGATTCTCGCGGCGGTCAAGATTGGCGTCCTCCTCTTCGGCATCGAACCCTCGACAATCTACTGGGTCACGGTCGTCGCGTCGATCGTCTATACGTTCTTCGGCGGCATCCGCGGCGTCATCTGGACGGACTTCTTCCTCTTCCTCGTCATCATGGCGGGTGCGGTCGCGGCGATGGTCTACGGTCTGCGACTTCCTGAAGTCGGCGGCATGGCGGGTATCGTCGCGAATCCCGAGACGGCGAAACGCCTTTCGATCCTGCCGGACTTCTCGTCTTGGGAAACGTTGCTTGTCATGTTCGTCATCCCGCTCGCCGTGCAGTGGTGGAATGTCTGGAAGGCCGGCAGCGAGCCGGGCGGTGGCGGCTATATTGTCCAGCGCATGCTAACGGCGAAGTCGCCGACGCACGCTCTGTGCGGTACGCTTTTCTTCAATATCCTGAATTGGGTCATCCGGCCGTGGCCGTGGTATGTGGTCGGACTCTGCTCGGTTCTCGTCTACCCTGATCTCGCGTCGATTCAGGCGGCGTTTCCGAAAGTCGATCCGTCGCTCATTCACGGCGACATGGCCTATCCGGCGATGCTGACGAAGGTGCCGAACGGTTGGCTTGGCCTTGTTGCCGCGTCGATGATGGGTGCGCTCTTCTCGACGGTCGCGGCGCATCTTAACCTCGGCAGCGCCTATGTCGTGAATGACTTCTGGAAGCGTTTCGTGCGCCCGAAGGCAGGCGACCGCGAGCTTATCTGGGTTGGGCGCGCCGCGATGCTGGGGCTTCTCCTGCTGGGTTGCGGCCTTGCGCCGCACCTCAAGAGCGCGAAGGCCGCCTTCGACCTCATGCTTCTCATTGGCGCGGGTTCGGGCGCGATCTTCCTTTTTCGCTGGTTCTGGATGCGCCTCAATGCTTGGACGGAACTGACGGGGATGTTCGTCTCCTTCGTCGTCGCGCTCGTCCTCCAGTTCGGCTTTGCCGCGTGGCCGTCTTGGCGGAAGATGCTCGTCACGATTGCGATTACGTCCGTGAGCTGGCTCGTCGTCACGTTCCTGACGAAGCCGACGGACGCGACGACGGCGGCGCGCTTCAAGGCCGCCGTGCGTGCGGATGGGCGCGATGTCGGCAAGGGACTCGTCCTCACGGCTGTTTCGGCCTTTGCGCTCTTCGACCTGATGTACATGGTGGGTGCGTGGATCTATGGTTGGTACGTGAAGGCGGCGGTCGCAACCGCGCTTGCGCTCGTCGCGTCAGTCTTTATCGCGCACGGAATCCGGAAACGCTGATGGGAATCGTCTTTGACATCAAGCGCGGTTGCGTGAAAGACGGTCCGGGCTTTCGGACGAGCGTTTTCCTGAAGGGCTGTCCGCTCCGCTGCGTCTGGTGCCACAACCCCGAGTCTCAGGCGGCGATGCCCCAGCGGGCCGTCACGACGGGCGAGGTCTGTGGTCGCGAGATGTCAGTGGACGAGGTGATGGCCGAAGTCCTCGCCGACAAGCCGTTCTATGGCGCGAACGGCGGACTCACGCTGACGGGCGGCGAGCCGACGGCGCAGGCGACGTTCGCGTTTGCGCTCGCGTTTGCCGCGCGGGCGCAGGGCGTGAAGGTTGCGCTTGACACATGCGGCGAGACGCCGTGGGAGACCTTCGAGCGGCTGTTGCCTCAGGTCGATCTCTTTCTTTATGACCTCAAGTGCCTTGATGACGCGCGGCATCATGAACTGACGGGCGTCGGGAACGAACGCATCCTTGACAATCTCCGCCGTCTCGATGCGGCGGGTGCGCGGCTTTGGATTCGCTGTCCGCTCGTGCCGGGGCTGAACGACTCGGACGCTGATTTGGACGCGCTTCGCCGGTTCCTCAAAGGTCTACACGGCGTGGAGAAGGTTGAGATCTGTCCGTATCACGCACTTGGGCTGGAGAAGTACGCAAAGTTCGGCATCCCCGTGCGGTTCGACCGAAAGGAAGAGCCGACCGCCTCTGACCGTGTCCGCTGGCGCTCGGCTTTCCACATGTGACGGTTTGTTGGGCTTGACGGGCTCAGAGCGCTTATGATAACATATGCTTGTTTAGGATGGGGTTTCCCCATCGTGGTTCTGGCGTATTGCTCAACAAAAAGTAAAACACATGATAAAACTTGCTAAAAACACTTGTCGAGCGGTTGTCCTGCTCGCTTATGCATGGGGGGGGGGGGGGTAATTCCTGCTTCCGCTGAACAAGCTGTTCAGACATGGCGTCATTTCGCGGCAGACGCGGCAGATAACCCACAGGCCGGTATCGCTTGCGTCACAAACGGCTTGGGATTGGCCCTTTCGGTGTCGGTCATTGATGCCGAGGCCCACACGCTGAAGGTCATCGGAAGAAGCGCGACTGAAAACGCTTACTTGGCCGATCCCGATGAAGGCGCAACGCTCGATTTGCGGGGCACGGTTTTCGGCGCCGATGCGGTGGAGACATGGACCATCGTCGCAATCGACGAGAATGCGCTGGGTGCGGATGCGATGCGCGGCACGGCGACATCCGTTGTCACGCCTGGTACGCTCGTTGGCGGCGTCGGGCGCTGGTTCCGCTGTGCCGTGCGCGATGCGAACGGTCGGGACGTTCACAAGGCCGACTACACGTCGATCACGATTGATGAGCCGAACGTCACGGGCATGCTCGTTTCGCACTTGATTCCGATTACTCGACAGGCGTTGCAGTGGCATATCCGCGTTCCCTTGGTCACGTCCATCCAGGAGTGGTCCCTTTCGGAAGACTCAAGTCTGTTTCCATCCACATTCGGCACATTTGCAGAGGACAGTTTCCTCTCGGTTAAGGAGGTTCGGGGCAATGCGATGGGCAAGCGCAAATGGAGCGGACTTCTGAATCTGCCTGTCGTCGAGACGATTGGGGCGTATGCGATTGGCGGCATGTACCCTGGTTATCAGGACGTTCGGCTCGCTGCGGAGGCGCGGTCGCTGAAGACCGCCGGGGGCGGTTGTTGCGGGTGGTTGGACTCTGGGCCGACGAATCTGGTCCTCGGCTTGGCGAAGGGCAATACGGTTGAGAATCAGGCTTTCTACTGCCTGCCGAATCTTCGTCGCGTGGAGTTTACCGGCGCGCCGCCAAACTTCGCGGCGGATGCGACAATCGTGTTTCTGGGCGGTTCGGGAAAGGAAAAGGAGAAGTCCGTCACATTCGTCGTGCCGCCGTCGGCGGCGTGGGCGGCCTTTCTTGCGCCGTTTCAGGCGAGCGGCGATTTCGTCCGCTGGTCAGGAGACGAGATTCGTGCGTGGCGCACGGCGCATCCCGAAGGGCCAATCGTCATTGGCACCGTTTCGGCCAATGTGTTCCGCTGCACGCAGACCCAATATCTCGCCGTGTCTGACCGCGTGAGTTCGTGGACAGGCGACTTTGATTTTGACGCGACACAAGGCAGTGTGGAGGCCGGCGCCTTTGAGATTGACGACATGGCGCCGTTCAATGTCGCGTTGTCGCTGACGGCGCGTGCGAATGACGACGCTGCGTTTGCGGGTTGGTACGGTGACGTGCCGGGCGGCAAGTGCGCGAATGCGACGCTCGTCCTGCGCGAGGCCGATCCGTTCCACGCGAACTGGGTTTTCGTACGTTTCACGCGCCCGTGGACGCTGACGCCGGACGGCGAGGGAAATGCGGTTGTCCTGGACAACGGGCTCTTTCGCATTCAGGCGACGGTCGATCCGGCGACGCGCAGTCTTACGCTGGGGCGGGGGACGCCCTGCTCGCTCTATGCGCTCGACAACGTGGGCGATGGCATCCTCGACCTTGGCGGCGCGATTTCGGACACGGCGGGCAACGTCTACCGGATCGTCAGCTTCGGCACGAAACAGTCCGTGCTGTCATCCTCCGCCGATGACGCAGTTCCCGGCGCACGGGCGTTCGTCTCGCCCGGCACGCTGACGGAGGTAGAGGCCGGGCAGCTCTTCCACGCAACGAGAAAGCGCGCCACTTACGAGACGGTTGTCTTTGACGAGCCGACTGCGACGGGCGGTCCTTGCTCTTGGTTTTTTGCGGACCAGAGCAAGCTTCAGCGAGTCATCTTTCGCTGTCCGGCGTGGACGTTTCCAAACACGTTCGACGGGATGTTCTACAACACGCGTGTCGCTGCGACGGATGTCGGCTGGTGGAATCTGGATGGCGTCCGGACGTTCGGCGTGGGCGAAAGCAACAACATGAACAAGGACTACAAGGTCAACGGGCGCAGGGCTTGGCTACGGGGAACGCTGAAACTGCCGTCGGTGACGACAATCAGCCCCTGCGCGTTCCAGACAAACGCTTTGGACGGGGCTTGGCTCGGTTACGGCACCTCCAAGTCTCGTGTCGTCGAGATCAAGGCTGCCGCGTTTCAGGCCTCCGGCATCACGAACCTCGTCCTTAACGCCGCGCGCACGCTCACCGTCGGCGCGAACGCCTTCGCCGACCTGCCGAACCTGAAGATCGTCACGTTCCTTGGTCCCGTCGTGAGCGGGGAAGCATTTGCGGAAATCTTGGCGAGTGCCACGGCCGAGGCACCTGTCGTCGTCTACGCTTCGGAATCCTACGGTTGGGGACAGGCCCCGTATTTGGCCGCGTTGACGGAGACGGAGTTGTCCGCCGCGCCGACGGGCGAGACGGTGCTGGGCATTTGGCGAGGACCAGACGGCTCGGGCGGGGCGCGCGCGTGGGTCTGCCACCGTGACAGCCCGTTTGCGCGGACAGGTGCGCTCCTGCTCATTCGATAATTCTGCCAATGAAATCGCTTGAAACCCTGTTTGGAGTCTGCCTCGTGGCGGTTGTCGCACGGGCGGATGTCGTGCGTTGTGCGCCGATGGGTCGCATCCTCGTGCCGGATGCGGACGTGCGGATTGTGCCGACGGTCTTCTACCCTGGCTGGATCTCGCGGACGCCCTACGGCGGCTATCGTCCTGAGGCGGACGGCTCACGCCACTGGCGGATTTCCGAGAGTTGGAACTGGGGAGACCCGAACAACGGCACAAACTTTCTCGGACGTACGGCAGCGAAGGTTGCCGCAGACGGTTCGCTCGATGTTTCGGTCGCGCTGGAGACGGTGGCTTCCTGTGTTACGCAGATTCAGTCCGTCGTCTGTGCCCGCTTTCCGCTCGTGCGGTATGCGGGCGGAAAGGTCGTGCTGGACGGGCGGGTGGAAAAACTCCTCCCAATCGCCTACGAGAAGGGGAAAATAGCCGTCTTCCGTGAGACGGTGCGCGATATCGCGCTCTTCGACAAAGACGGACGACGGATGTTGGCATTCCGCTTTCCGAAACCGATGTCGTGTTATCTTCAGGACAACCGCGAGTGGAAGGGCGACGAGAGCCGATACTTCACGCTCCGCATCCCTTTTGAGGGCAAGGGGATGCGGACGCATCTCGTTCGGGGAGACGCCTTCGCGATGGATTTCAACCTTCAGACGCCGGGGCCGGTCGCGTATTCGGACAGCGCGTATGTGGTCGAGGCCGGCGACGACTGGGTGCCGCTCAAGGCGATGAATGACCCTGTTCCGGGTTCCGCGCTTGACTTCTCGTCGGTCGTTCCACATGATGCGCCCGCCGGAAAGTACGGCTGGCTCGTCGTGCGCAACGGACATTTCGAGTTTGAGCGGCTGCCGGGCGTGAAACAGCGATTCTACGGCGTGAACTTTGTTGGGGAGTCGAACTATCCGCCGGAGAAGGATGCTGACCGCTACGTGGCGAATCTCGCGCGAATCGGCTACAACTCCGTTCGCTTCCACCATCACGATGGCGGCCTCGCCGACAGTCGCGGTGAGCTGAAGCCCGAAAGAATGGCGAAGTTCGACGCGATGGTTGCCGCGTGCATCCGGCATGGCGTCTACATGACGACGGACCTCTACGTCTCGCGTCAGGTCGCCTATCGTGACATGGGAATCGACAAGCCCGGTTTCGCGAGCATGCGCGAGTTCAAGACGCTCGTTGAGACGCATGAGGGCGCGTTCTCGAACTTCCTCAACTACGCGCGGAACTTCCTCTCGCACGTCAACCCGCACACGGGACGGCGCTACGCCGACGAGCCGGCGATGCCGCTCTACTCGCTCGTGAATGAAGGCAACAGCGCCAAGGAGCTGACGCTTGCGAACGAGCGTGACTTCGCGCGGCGCATGACCAAGTGGGTGCGGGAAGATATGAAAAGCCGCATCCTGCTCACCAACATGAACAACTACGCGTACCCGGAGGAGTTCGATGAGGTTCGGGCGAACGAATACGACTATGCTGACGAGCATTTCTACGTTGACCATCCGCACTTTTTGGAAGACAGTTGGAAACTGCCGAGCGAACTCATGAATGTGAATCCGCTCACGCGCGACCGTCATGGTCTCCTTTGGGCGCTTGGCAACCGTCGTCGGATGGGCAAGGCGATGCCGTTCGTGATTACCGAGTACAATTTCTCCGGTCCAGGGGCCTACCGCAGTCTTGGCGGTATCGAGACGGGGGCGATCGCCGCGCGCGAGGGGCTGGACGGACTCTGGCGTTTCGCGTGGAGCCATGGCATCAAGGGCGTCTACGGGCCGAAGGCGATGACCTACTTCGACATGAGCGGCGATCCGCTTTCGCTCGCAGGGGAACGTGCGTCGCTTTGCCTGTTCTTGCGAGGCGACCTGAGGCCCGGCGATCCCGATGCGCTCGTAATCGATTCGGCGACGGGGGCCTTGCGGCTTGTCACCGACCGCACATGCGGCGGTTTCGCCGAGTCGGGGACGATTGTCGCCGGGTGCCTGGAGGCGCGTGTCAGGGACGCGCCGACGACGGTATGGGCAAGTGCGCTTGACGAGAAGCCCCTCTCGGCGTCGCGTCGCATCCTCTTCTGCCATCAGACGGACGTGCAGAATTCGGGCGCGACGTTTGCGGATCCTTCGCGCACGGTTCTGTTACGCTGGGGGACGTTGCCACACCTGATGCGTCGGGGCAAGGCGGGGGTTCTCCTGTCGGTTTCGTCAGGTGATTGGACGGTTTATGCGCTCGACTGCGCAGGGAATCGCCGTTGCGTCGTGCCGAGCCGTTGGCAGGACGGTCGACTCGGTTTCGTCGCCGATATTGCGCGTGACCCGTCCAATGCGACGATGAGTTACGAACTCGTGAGAGAATGACGCCACGGGAGGCCCGTCGGAAGAAGATCGGCGTTCCTCGTTTAGTCCGGTTTGTCGTCTCGTTCGTCAAGTCTCGCGGACATGGGTCCGGGAGGGATGGGTGATTTGCAAAGCGGGTGGGACATCAGGAAGTCCTTAAGCGGAAGAAGGCACTCTCAAAGGACAACGCCGTGCGCTTTGCGGGTCAAAGCCAGGGGTCCAAGCCTCGCCAACCGCAAATGAACGCGTTCTCCTGTCCAAGTGAACGCGTTCACTTCATTCTTGCACTACCGACAAGGGGTGCTGAGAATCTCGTCCCTGTCTGGCATGGTCTCGAAAGAACATCATCTCGGACGCTATCCACCCCCATGCGGGTGGTGTAGCTTGTCTTCCTTCTTCGTTGAACCCCATGGCCTTCCTCTCTTCTTTGCTGACCCGTTAGATATTACCTTTTCCCGTTTTGGATTATCATTTGGGGGTGGGGGCGGGATGCGAGCATTTATGGTATAATATATGGCCAAATGAAGTGTGAGATATGTCATCAGACCGATGCCGAGACGGCGATTCTCCGCGGCGAAGGGGACACGACGGAAGAACTCTATGTCTGCCGTGCCTGTGCCAAGGCGGAACGTCTGTGGCATCAGAAGAAAAGTCATCGGACCCGTAAGATGACGGGTCTTCCGCCGGGCGTATCCATGTCCATCACGCGGTTTGGTCCTGAGGGAGACGATGAAGAGTCGCAACCGCCGCTCCTCAAGGCGTTCATTGATGCCATGGACGGCATGGTGTCCAGCCTTGAGAAGGCCGCCAAGTCGAAGTCCCAGAGCGATGCCGGGAAAAAGGCGAAGGCGGTAAAGAAGCGCGAGTTCCCGTCGAAGGGCATCCAGCCGTTTTGCGTCTTGCGTGGCAGGTTTCACCTCGAAGGGCTGCACCTCATTGGTGAGCTCGAGGCCGTCAAGCGCGCCGTGCGCGCTTTGGGGATGGACCTTCTTGGCGTGGATGCGGATGGCTTGCGCGAGACAGGCCACATCTATTCGCTCTGCTACGCGGGGTCGGATGATCAGGCCGTGCGCGTCGCAGACGACCTCATGCGCGAGGAGCGCAATGCGCGCGTCCGCCTTTTTGAAGAGATGCCGCATGTCTTCGGCGATTCGCTCTGCCGCGCCTTGGCGATTCTGAAGAATTGCCGGCTGTTGGCGCCGAGCGAGTTCTTTGATCTCCTGTCTCCGTTGCGTTTGGCCGCGTTGGAGGATCTGCTGGACGGCATCACTTACCAAGAGCTTGAACGGTTGCTGAGCGAGATCGACTTGACGAGTTCGGAGGACGAACTGGAGCCTTCGGAGCGAGACCGTGTGGATTCCGAGCGTGCAGATGAGATGAACCGCTTCTTCGAGGACGTGGTGTTGAACGAGCGCGCCGAGGAGAAGCTGCAATGAACCTGAACCTGACCAAACACGCGGTTGACGCGCTGAACGCCGCGACGAGCTGTGCGCGTCAGCTCGGGCACGACAGCGTCGGCTCCGAACACATCTTCCTGTCGATTATCGCGATTCCCGCGTGCGGCGCGTCCCAGCGGCTGGTGGCGCTCGGGCTTTCCCTGGACGATTTGGCCGCGTCAATGCGCTCCGTCATCTCAGGCGGCGCCGAAGCAGTTCTTCAACGCGGGCAGTTGCCGCTCACGGCGCGGACAAAGAAGGTCCTTGAGATGTCGGCCATTGAGGCGGGTCCCAACGCGCTGGTCGGTACGGAACATCTTGTCCTCGCGATGCTGCGCGAGGGTGAAAACGCGGCGGCACAACTTCTGTTCAACGCGGGCGTCACGGTAGACAAGTTCATTGCCGCCGGCACGCAAGGGCCGTCGTCTCCCGGCGAGGGAGCTGCTGCGGACAAGGACAGCCCGGAGGGTGACGAGTCTCCCGAATCGGATCGGCGTGAGGGCGCAAACGGCAAGGCGCAGAAGACGCCGACGGTGAACGCCTTCGGCCGTGACTTGACGGACCTTGCGCGGCAGGGCCACCTCGACCCAGTCATCGGGCGTACGAAGGAGCTGAAGCGCATTGTCCAGATTCTCTCGCGTCGAACGAAGAACAATGCCGTTCTCATCGGCGAGGCCGGTGTCGGCAAGACGGCTGTTGTCGAAGGACTTGCGCAGGCGATTCACCGGGGCGAGGTCCCCGAGCGCATGCAGTCCAAGCGCGTTGTCGCGTTGGACATGGCGCGGCTTGTCGCGGGCACGCAGTATCGCGGACAGTTCGAGGAACGCCTGAAGAAGGTCATTGACGAGACGAGACGCGCGGGGAACATCATCCTCTTCCTTGACGAGATCCACACGATGGTCGGCGCGGGCGGCGCGGAAGGCTCGATGGACGCGGCGAACATCCTCAAACCTGCACTGGCGCGTGGCGAACTGCAATGCGTCGGCGCGACGACGCTGAAGGAGTATCATAAGTCCATTGAGAAGGATGCCGCGCTGGAACGGCGCTTCCAGTCCGTTCAGGTGGACGAGCCGTCCGTTGCCGACACGATTGGGATCTTGAAGGGGATTGCGCCAAAATACGAGGAATATCATTCGGCGAAGTTCACGCCAGAGGCTCTGCGCGCGGCAGTTGAACTGACGGCACGCTACCTGCCGGCGAGACAGTTGCCGGACAAGGCGATTGACGCGATGGACGAGACTGGGGCGCGTCTGCGCGCGGCGGCCAGTGCGCGTCCGAAGAGCCTGACGGAATTGCAGGAGCGAATTGACGTGCTGAAGGGCAAGAAGGACGCATTCATCGCTCAAGGCGACTTCGATGCGGCGGCGAAGTACCGCGAAGAGATCCGTGTCGCGTCCGCGCAGTTTCAGGAGTCCCTCAAGAAGTGGAAGGCCGAGCACGCCGAGGAGACCATCGAGGTGACTGAGAGTGAGGTCGCTGAGACGGTCTCGTCGATGAGCGGCGTTCCCGTGGAGAAGATGAACGCGACGACAGCCGAAAAACTTCTGGCGATGGAGCGCACGCTGGGTGATGTCGTGATCGGGCAGGAGCCGGCCGTGAAGGCGATAGCCCGCGCCCTTCGCCGTTCGCGCGCGCTGATGGCGGACCCGAAGCGCCCGATTGGCTCGTTCCTTTTCCTGGGTCCGACGGGCGTCGGCAAGACGCACCTTGCGAAGATGCTGGCCGAGAAGGTCTATGGCGACGACAAGGCGCTCATCGCGCTCGACATGTCCGAGTTCCAGGAGAAATACTCCTCATCGCGGCTGGTCGGTGCGCCGCCTGGCTATGTCGGCTATGACGAAGGCGGACAACTGACCGAGAAGGTGCGCCGCCGTCCGTATTCGGTCGTGCTGTTCGACGAGTTCGAGAAGGCGAACGGCGACGTGTGCAACATGCTGCTCCAGATCCTCGACGAAGGGCGTCTCACGGACGGACAGGGGCGAATCATCGATTTCCGCAACACGATCATCATCTGCACGGCTAACCTTGGCTTTGACTTCGCGCGTGAGGGGCATTCTCTCGGATTCACCCGCGACACCGCCGAGACGAACTATGAGGTCCTGAAGGAGAAACTCCTTGGGGAGGCGAAGCGCACGTTCCGACCGGAGCTCCTCAACCGCTTTGACGAGACGGTCGTGTTCAAGAAGCTCGAAAAGGCGGACATGTCGGCGATTCTGAAGCTTGAGATCGCGCGACTGCAGACACGGCTCAAGGACGCGCACATCGCGTTGACGCTCGACAAGAAAGCGGCGGACTTCCTCATCGAGAAGGGGTACAACAGCGCGTTGGGCGCACGCCCGCTTCGTCGCGTTGTGCAGGACTATGTCGAGGATCCCCTTGCGGATCTGGTCCTTTCCGGAAAGGCAAAGTCGCGGATGCGGGCGAAACTGGACAAGGGCGGACTCGGCCTTCGGTTTTAGCCCGAGGGGCTTTTGAAACGTAGCGGATTTTGATATAATATATGTGTTTACGGCAGTTTTGTGCATCTTAAGAAAGACGATCTGAATGGCAGAGGAAATGAACGGTAACTACAACGCCGAGAACATCCAGGTTCTCGAAGGCATGGAGGCAGTGCGCAAACGCCCTGCGATGTACATCGGCGACACGGGCGAGCGCGGCTACCACCATCTCGTGTACGAGGTTGTGGACAACTCGATTGACGAGGCGCTTGCGGGCTACTGTTCGATGATTGACGTGATCATCAACAAGGACGGGTCTCTCACGGTCAAGGACAACGGGCGCGGCATCCCTGTGGACATGCACCCGACGCAACACAAACCGGCGATTGAGGTTGTCCTGACCATTCTCCACGCGGGCGGCAAGTTCGATGGCTCGAACTACAAGGTCTCCGGTGGTCTTCATGGCGTTGGCGTCTCGTGCGTAAACGCGCTGTCCGACTGGATGCGGGTCGATGTCAAGCGCGACGGCAAACTTCATCACATCGAGTTCTCGCGCGGCCATGTCACGAAGCCTCTTGAGGTCGTCGGTGACTGCGGTCACGAGACGGGGACGACGGTGACGTTCTTTCCCGACCACACAATCTTCACCTGCCGCAAGTTCAAGGCTTCGATCTTGGCCGCGCGTCTGCGCGAACTCGCGTTTCTCAACAAGGGCGTGACAATCCACTTCAAGGACGAGGAAGGCGACGAAAGCGGGCAGTTCTACGAGGAGACCTTCCACTACGAGGGCGGCATCGACGAGTTTGTCAGCTACTTGAACACGAACAAGACGCCGATTTCGCCGATCATCCACTTTGAGGGTCAGCGCGAATGCGCACGTCTGGACGGTACGTATGTCATCCAGGCCGAAGTGTCGATGCAGTATACCGACACCTATTCGACGATTGAGCAGACCTACTGCAACAACATTCATACGATCGAGGGCGGCACGCACCTGACGGGTTTTCGTCGTGCGCTGACGGCGACGGTCAAAACTTACGGTGAGAAGAACAAGCTCATCAAAGAGAAGGAACTGGCTTCTCTGACGGGCGATGACATGCGCGAGGGCCTGACCGTCGTCGTGAGCGTGAAGGTTCCGCAGCCGCAGTTTGAGGGCCAGACGAAGACGAAACTCGGCAATGGCGAAGTCGATGGCATCGTTTCGGGCATCGTTTCCGAGAACCTGATGACGTTCTTCGAGGAGAATCCCTCCGTCGCGAAGACGGTCATCGAAAAGACGCTTCTGGCGAACCGTGCGCGAGAGGCGGCGCGTGCCGCGCGCGAGAGCACGCGGCGCAAGGGCGCAATGGACGGGCTGTCGCTTCCGGGCAAGCTACGTGACTGCTCCGAGCGCGACCCGGCCCTGACCGAACTCTACCTTGTCGAGGGCGACTCGGCCGGCGGCTCGGCGTGCAAAGGGCGCAACCGCGCGACGCAGGCGATTCTTCCGCTGCGCGGCAAGATCATCAATGTCGAGAAGGCGCGCATCGACCGCATGCTGGCGAACAACGAAGTGCGCACGATGATTACGGCAATTGGCTGTGGCTTTGGCGAGGAATGGGACGTCTCGAAAGCCCGCTACCACAAGATCGTCATCATGACCGATGCCGACGTCGATGGCGCGCACATTCGCACGCTTCTGCTCACGTTCTTCTACCGGCGCATGCCCGAACTGATCGAGAAAGGCTATGTCTATATCGCCCAGCCGCCGCTCTACAAGGTCGAACGCAAGAAGAAGACGGATTACGTCCTGACGGACGGCGATTTGACGGAACGCCTTCTGACGCAGGGACTTGACGACTTTGAGGTGAAGGGCAAGGATGGCGTTGCCTTGGAGAAAGACCGTGCGCGGGCGCTCCTGATTCTCCTTGCGGAGATTGAGGCGACGGCGAAGATGGTCGGCGAACGCGGGTTTGACGCAGCGGCGCTTCTCAGGGACGAAACGGCGCAGGGTTCGGGCGCGTCGATGATCAAGAAGCAGTTCTCGTCGCTTTCGGGCTTTGGGTATGAGCCGGACGACTGGTTCGGCACGAATGCGCCGACGGCGAACGGTCCGCTCGTGAAGCTGTTGGACGACGTGCGCAACCACGGCAAGCAAGGCCTTTCGATCACGCGATTCAAGGGCCTTGGTGAGATGGACGCCGATGAGCTCTACGACACGACGATGAATCCGGAGAAGCGGCACATGCTTCGCGTCAGGCTGGAAGACGCTGTGAAGGCGGACCAGATGTTTACGCTTCTCATGGGCGATGAGGTCGAACCTCGTCGCAAGTTCATCGAGGACAATGCGCTGAACGTCCGCAACCTGGACTTCTGATGGTAGACGTCAACGAGTTGAAGAAACGGTTTCCGGCGAAAAAGCGTCCGGACGATGCGGGCGTGTCGCCGTTGCACCGCAAGTCCACCAAGGCTGCCGTCAAGGCGATTGCGCGCGAATATGAGCGGAAGCGGGCCGAGCTTCAGGGGGTGGGTGCGCCCTTGCTGAAACGTGGTCCCGTCTTCTACGTGGTGGTCGTCGCCGTTCTCCTGCTTGTTGGCGGGATGGTCCTTTCTGCCGCGCGAAACGGCATTGGACTCGGCAAGGCGCGTGTCGAGCGCAAGCCCTTGCAGGCGCAGAAGGCCATGCGGTCGCTTTCGGTCGCGCTCGGTCGCTACAAGTTCCATGTCGGATCCTACCCGACGACGGCGGAAGGTCTCGCGGTCTTGGCGTTCCGCCGTCCGAACGAGATTCGCCGCGTGCGTCGTGAGCATCCTGGATGGGACGGCCCCTATGTCAATCATGTCGTTCCTGACCCGTGGGGAAATGATTACGTCTACGAGACGCGGTCCGAGGGGGGGCATCCGATTCTCTATTCGCGCGGGCCGGACGGACGCGCAGGAACGACAGATGACATTCTGCCGGATCAGATGGCGTTTGAGGAGCCGTTCCGCGACACGACTTGGACGAATGGCTGGGCGCCCTGCGAACTGCGCGGCATCGTTGTCGCGCCAGATGAGGAGACGCGGCGGCGCGTTCAGGACGAGATGAAGAAGTATGACGCGCCGTGTGCGCGTCCTTGAGGTAATCGCTCGGAAACTGTGCGATCCGCAAATACCCCCTTGCACGCGAATCGGAGATTATGATATACTACACGCCATTGGACGCAAGTTCATGAATGACGTTCGGGCGTGGCGCAGTGGTAGCGCAGTTGACTGTTAATCAATTGGTCGCTGGTTCGAATCCAGCCGCCCGAGCCAGTTCAGGAAGCGATGAAACCCCAGTAGACGCTGGGGTTTTCGTGTTTTTGCGGTCTGGGCGGTAGATTTGGTATAATACGCAGAATCAGAGGCGTTCTGTGAAGAGATGATGAGCGGCATTCTCAGACTGATAGGGTCCGTAGGCTGGGCAGGAATCGTGGCGGGGAAATCCGTCGCGTATTTCCCTGTCGTCCTTTGGCGTCGTGCCGGGCGTGAGGACCTGTTTCGCCAACTCTACGCGACGGGCATTCGGACATTGCCGGTCATCACGGTCGTTTCGCTTTTCATGGGGATGATCCTTGCGCTTCAGGTTGGGCTTGAACTGGCGCGCTTCAACCAAGAGATCTTCTTGGGCGCGGCGGTGATGATGACGCTCCTGCGCGAGATGGGCGCGTTCTGCTGCGGCATTTGCCTCGCGGCCTGCGTGGGCTCTGCCATCGCGGCGGAACTTGGCACGATGAAAGTGAACGACGAGATTGATGCACTCGTCATCTTGCGCATTTCGCCGATGCGGTTTCTCGCGGCGCCGCGCGTTCTCGCGCTTGTCCTGATGGCGCCTGTCCTCTCGTTCTATTGTTGCATCATCGGGGCGGTTGGCGGCGGAATCGTCGGGGCGACGCAGTTGAATGTCGATTTCCAGCAGTATATGTCCGGGGCCCTTGTGATGTCTGAGGCGAAGGACCTCTTCGTCGGCATCCTGAAGGGGACGGTGTTCGGCTTTCTCGTTGGCGTCATCTCGGTGTCCGAGGGCCTTGGAACGTCATTGGGGGCGACGGGAGTCGGGAAGTCCACGCAACGTGCCGTCATTGTCTCGTTTCTGGCGATTCTCATTTCTGGCTATATGGTTACGCGGGTGTTCTACTGATGGCGGAGACGATGGTTGAGTTCCGGAATGTCGTCAAGCGCTTCGGCGAAGCCGTTGTGCTGGACGGGCTCTCCTTTCAGGTTGAGAAAGGGGAGGTCTTGGCCTTGATTGGCCCTTCGGGGACAGGAAAGTCCGTCACGCTCAAGCATATCGTCGGGCTGCTTGAGCCAGATGCCGGCGAGGTGGCGGTTGCGACGGATCGAATCGGCTATCTCTTCCAGTCGGGTGCGCTTCTGGCCTGGAAGACGGTTTGGGAAAATGTGGCCTTGCCGCTCGTTGAGACGACGCGACTCTCGTCTGAAGAGATTGACCGCCGCGTGATGGAAGCGTTGCGTGCCGTCGGGCTGGAGCAGGATGCGGAAAAGTATCCGTCGGAGATTTCGGGCGGCATGCAGAAGCGTGCGGGGTTGGCGCGGGCGATCGTCTGTGACGCGGAAGTCATCCTCTATGACGAGCCGACGTCAGGTCTGGACCCCGTGACGAGTGCGCAGATCACGCGGCTCATCCGCCAGGTCAACCAGACGCGCGGCGTGACGTCCATCGTCGTCACGCATGATCTTGTCTCTGCCTTTCGGATTGCGAGCCGGGTGTTGCTCGTGAAGAACGGTCGGGCAGTCGTCTGCCTGACGCCGGAAGAATTCCAGAAATCAGACAATCCCGAGGCGCTGGCTTTCCTTGCCGCCGCCCGGGGGGAGGCTCTATGAAGAAGAAAAGTGAGGCGTTCTCGCAGTTTGTTGTCGGGCTTTTCATGGTCACGGTACTGCTGCTCTTGGGCTATTTCACGATTGTCATTTCAGGCGTTGACGTCCTCGCGGGGCGAAATCGCGTGACGATGTGCATCGTCTTTGATGGCGTTGGCGGACTGAAGGAGCGTGACAATGTCATGTATCGCGGCACGAAGGTCGGCGCCATTAGCCATGTCGAGGTGACGCCGTCGAATCTCGTGGTCTTTGCGGATGTCGATGCGCATGTCGTCCTTCGCACGGGGGCTGTCGCGTCCGTTCGCAATCTCTCGATGCTGGGCGGCAACTACTTGTCGCTGGAGGAGGGGACCGGCGAGATTTGCCCGCTCGCGACGACGCTCTTTGTCGGCGAGACGCCGACGGATTGGATGTCCGATGTCTCGAAGATTGCCAAGAGCATGCGTGAGTTCATGGCCAATCCCGAATTGCAGACCATCGTCACGAATGTCGCGGCGGCATCGGCCTATGCGCGAGAGGTCTCGGCGAAAGCCGACAGCTTCATGGACCGCGCGAACGAAGTCGCCGACCGCGTGGCGCGCGGCGAAGGTACGGTCGGGCGGTTGCTGGGGACGAACGAGACCGTCTACGTGGACCTTCGGGAGACGCTGGCGAATGCGCGTGCGGTGTCGGATCGCCTCAATCGCGCCCGGCTGTATGAAGACCTTGAAGCGGGTATCGCGGCGTTTCGCAAGGCCGCAGAGGGCGTGGATGTCAAGGAGACGGTTGCGCGGGCGAATCAGCTTCTGGGGAACCTCAATTCCTTTGCCACGGATCTCAAAGAGGGCAATGGCACGATTGGTCGTCTTGCGAAGGATCCGAAACTGTACGACGAGGTCAATGGTCTGATCCGTGATGTGCGTCAGGTCATTGACAACTACCGCGACACGACCCCGATTTCGACTTTCTCTTCGCTGGCGATCGGCGCTTTCTGAGTCCGACGGCAGTCTGCGGAAATCGGCGGAATATGGTATAATTTGCGCGTCAACATGATGAGAGCAAGAGAAGTCAAGTTCAGGTGTCTGCTTTTCGCCTTGGCGTTTCTGTCGATGCTGTGGGGCTACCGGTTGTTGTTGCTTTCGCATGCGCCGGGGGTCTTTGGCTCGGCGCAAGAGGACCTGTCCTACGGCTGGTACGTGCCGTTGTTCTCGATTTATGTCCTTTGGCGTGAACGCCGCACGATTGTTGAGTCGTTCGGCGCACCGTCGTTATGGGGGTTGGTTCTTGCCGTGCCGTCGCTTTTCATCGGTTTCTTGGGTGCGCGCGGGCTGCAGGTGCGGTTTGAGATCTTGGGTTTTGTCGGGCTTCTGATTGCGCTGACGCTGTCGATTTTCGGCGTCCAGACGACAAGGCGCACGCTTTTTTCGTTCCTGTTCCTCCTTTTCTGCATTCCGCTTCATTCCTTTCTGGACATTGTGACGATTCATCTGCGGCTTTTTGCGGTTTCGGCGGCCTACCTGACGTTGCATGGTCTGGGCGTGGACATCTTGCGACAGGGGACGATGCTCATGTCCTCGACAGGTTCTTTCGCAATTGACGTCGCCGCGCCGTGCAGCGGTATGCGCTCTCTCTTCGCGATGATGGCGCTGACGGCTGGTTACGCGTACTTCACGCAACCGACATGGCTTCGGCGTGGAGTGCTGTTCGCGCTCTCCATTCCTTTGGCGATTCTGGGCAACGTCCTGCGCATTTTCACGATTGTCGGTGTCGCGGCGATGTGCTCGCCTGACTTTGCGACGGGGTTCTATCACGACTATTCGGGATATGTCGTCTTTTTGAGCGCAATCTTCCTGATGGTCGCCTGCGGCGGACTCATCACGAAAGGAGCGGAGCGATGCGCACGGTCGTGATTCCGATTCTTGCGACGGTTCTCGTCGTTGCCGTCATGGCTTGGCAAGGACTGGGCGTGGATCCCGTCCTCTGCGCGGCGCCGTCCGTTCGGCTTGGCGAGATTGTCGGTTACACGTCCGAGACGCTTGAGCCAAGCGAGGCCGAACGCGAGATCCTGCCGGCCGATACGCAGATTGACAAGCGCCTTTACACGGCGGCCGACGGCACGTGGTTTCTCGTGTCGCTTATCATCGGCGGGCACTCCAAGAGCTCGATTCATCGCCCTGAACTCTGCCTTCCGACGCAGGGCTTTCAGATGATGCGTCCGCATAATCTGGAAGTCGAGGGAGTCGATTGGCGTGTCGTGGAACTGGCACGCGGAGGCCATCCATCGCTCGGGTTCGCCTATACGTTCTTCAATCAGGACGGCTTTCGCACCTCTTCACATGTCAAGCGCATCCTCTGCGACATACTGGACCGCAGTTTCCGGGCGCGCATTGATCGCTGGGCGATGGTGACGGTGAACGGCTCCCGTGCCGATGATGCGTCGCTTGGGGCGTTCCTTGCCCATCTGAAGGAGGTCATCCGTTGATCTTCGATCTTCTTCCCTATGTCGCGGTCTTCTTGGCCTCCCTCGTGGTGACGCTCTTGGTGACGCCGATTGTGCGCGAGATGAATCGTCGCATGGGCATGGTGGACCGTCCTGATCCGCGCCGCATCAACAAGGTGCCGATTCCGCGCGGCGGCGGCGTGGCGCTTGTCTTCGGCATCTTCGTGCCGTATTTGGCCTTTCACCTCGCCACGGGGCGTCCGTGGATCCAGGGCTTGTCCGATTCTCAGGGATACGCGTTGGCGGTTTTAGGCATCGCCATTACCCTGTTGGGGTTTGCGGACGACCGCTTCTCTCTCTCTCCGAAGGTGAAACTGTTGGGGCAGGTGGTCATTGCGGTTCTTGTCTGGGCTTGGGCTGGATTGGGCTTTCGCGTGCTTTGGTCGGGACTCCCGGCTGGAATCGACTGTTTCCTCACGGTTTTCTGGGTTGTCGGTGCCGTCAATGCGTTCAACCTCATCGACGGTCTTGACGGATTGGCTTCGGGGTTGGCGCTGATTGCGGCCATTGGCATGGCGGGCGGCCTCTTTTTCGCGCACAATCCACAGGCGACGCTGTTTTATTTTGCGCTGACGGGCGGGCTGCTGGGCTTTCTGCGCTACAACTACAATCCGGCTTCCGTCTTCCTTGGGGATTCGGGGTCGATGTTTCTGGGTTTCATCCTCTCGACGTTGCCGTTGGCTTCGCAGGCTCCGAACTCCTTTCTCGTGTCGGTTGGCATGCCGTTTTTGGCGATGGGCGTGCCGATCTTTGATACCGCGCTGGCGATTCTCCGGCGGTCGGTCCGTCATCTTCTGGCTCGTCGGCTGAATAACGGGAGCGAGAGGGCTGGCGAGGTCATGATGGCCGATTCGGACCATCTTCACCATCGGATCTTGCGTTCGGTCGGCCTTAACCAGCGCAAGGCCGCGTGGATCCTCTATGGTTTCGCGCTGGCCCTTGTGGCGACGGGGCTCGTGGCGATGCTGCTTCAGTCCCATGCGGCAGGACTTTGGCTGGCCGCGCTGACGGTCGCCTCGGTCGTCATTTTCAAGGATGCGCGAATCGAGCTTTTCGACGCGGGGCACCTGCTGAACGTCGTGGCGCACGCGCACGACAGCCAGTCGCGGCGGCGTCTGGCCGTTTTGTCTGTGCCGTTTTACGTCTTTCTGGACATCCTGACGCTTGTCTTTGTCTTTTTCGTCTGTGCGTGGGCGTTGCGGATGAAGATCGACATTCATCTCTTCCGGACGGATCTCCCTGTCCGCATTGCCTCGGTCTTCGCGTTCCTTGTCTTCTTCCGGACCTACCGCACGGCTTGGTCGCGTGCGCTGATTTCGAACTACATGCGCCTGTTCCTCGCCTGCGTCTTCGGGGCGATCGCGAGTTCCGTCTTCATCTATTACTGGCCGTCAACATCGATCTTTCAGCTCAAGGCGATGACGTTGACCTTTGCAGTCGCGTCGTTTACCGCGCTTCTCTCCCTGCGCGTCTTTCGCGGGCTTGTGCGCGATCTCTTCTATGCGATTGACTGTTCGCGCCTGAAGGGACGAAAGGACGTCTCGCGCATCCTTGTCTATGGGACGGGACTTCGCTACCGGGCCTTTCGCCGCGAACTTGTGCGGACGACGGCGGCGAACAGTCGGATGATTGTCGGGCTGATTGATGACAATGTCTACTTGAAGGGGAACTACATCGGCGGAATCCGGGTCTGCGGCACGATTAATGACGCCCCTGAGATCATCAACGCGCTCAATGCGGATGCCGTGGTCGTTGCCTGCCAGATTTCAGAAACCTGGAAGAAGGTCGTCTGCGAGATTCTCAGGCCGACAGGCGTGAAGCTGACGATCTTCTCGTTCTCGGAGAAGCCGCTTGAGGAAGTTCCATGAAACAGCCGAATGAGAAGAAGATTGCCGCGCTTGTGAAGGAGTTGCTTGTGGAGCTTGGCGAAGACCCCGCACGCGAGGGGCTTGCCAAGACGCCGCGACGCGTCGCGAAGTCATTGGCGTTTCTGACGCGCGGCTATCGCCAAAGCCTGAGGAAGGTCGTCAATGGCGCGAAGTTCACGAGCGGCACGAATCACATGGTGATTCTGAAGGATATTGAGCTTTATTCGCTGTGCGAACACCACATGCTGCCGTTCTACGGCAAGTGTGCCATCGGCTATATCTCGAAAGGCAAGGTGCTGGGCGTCTCGAAGCTTGCGCGCATCGTCGACATGTTCGCGCGGCGCTTGCAGATTCAGGAGCGCATGACGGAGGAAATCGCCAATGCGATCATGCAGGAGGCGGGGGCGGAGGGCGTTGGCGTCGTCATCCGCGCGAAACACCTCTGCATGATGATGCGTGGCGTCGAGAAGCAGAACAGCGAGATGACGACTTCCGCCGTCCTCGGGTCATTCCGCACGGACGAGAAGGTGCGTCAAGAGTTCCTTTCCCTGATAACGACAATGCAATGACCAGAAAGGGAGGAGGGAGACTCATGACGCTTGTTGAATTTGTTCCGCCGAAACCGCACCTGCTTTGGAAACTCTGCCTCCAGATGGGGATTTCCGATGTCGTCGTCAAGGTCAATCCGTCGCTGACGGGGCTTGATGACCCTTGGAAGGAGTCAACCCTGCGGTTGATCGTCGAGAGATTGCGCGCAGAGGGGTTGAAAGTCGTGGGGATAGAGGGCGATCCGTTTGACATGACGCCGATCAAGCAGTTTGGAGAGACGGATGTCTCTGCTGCGATGCGTGATGCGGCGCTTGCGCATTATCGCGAGCTCTTGGAGTCGATGTCCAAGCTTGGCATAGGTCTTCTGTGCTATAACTTCATGGTTGGCCTCGGTTGGTCGCGGACAGGCGTCCGCAAGATTCGCGGCGGCGCTCTCGCTACCTATTTCTCTCTCGCCGAAACGCCAAACTCACAGCCGCTCAGGCTCTCCAGGCGTCAGGTTTGGGCGAATTACGAACACTTCATCAAGGCCGTGATGCCGACGGCTGAGAAAGCGGGCGTGCGGATGGCGCTTCATCCCGATGACCCATGTCTGCCGGAACTCGGCGGCTATGCGCGGATTTTCGGAACGATTGACGACTATGACCGGGCGTATGCGCTCTATCCGTCGCGTTCGAATGCCGTCACATACTGTCAGGCCAATTTCAAGCTGATGGGTGCGGATCTCGTCGAGACGGCGAAGCACTTCGGCAAGCGAATCGCCTTCATCCACGTGCGCGATGTCGAGGGGGACAAGCGCGATTTCACCGAGCTTTTCCATGATCAGGGCACGACCGATCAGTTTGCCCTGATGCGTACATACCGTGAACTGGGGCTTGATGTGCCCGTTCGGGGTGACCATGTTCCCGAAATGGAAGGCGATCGAAAGCTTGCGGAAGGAGCCGTTCCGGGCTATTGCAATCTGGGGCGTCTCTTTGCCAACGGATATCTCAAGGCGTTGCTGAAGGGAAGTCTGCTTTAGGCGACTTGCATTAAGTCCGATTTGCCGTCGCTTCTCCGTTTGTCCGTCCCTTCTGGGATGCAGGCGATTGACGGCGCGGGAAAAAAAGTGATATACTACGCGCTGTTGTCTGCAAAGGGCAGCGCAGGTGAAATGAATCGCAGCATGTTCAGCAACAATTGGTGGTGGCGCCACGGGTCTTACATCCGCGGGCCGGTTGCCGTGTAGTTGCGAAGCGCGAAGCCGAATCCCAATACCCAATGAAAGGCGGATCGTCAGAAGGAGGCGGTCCGCTGCTTGTTTTTTTCATTTTACACTCAACAAGGAAACCAAAAGATGCTTAAGAATCTCAGTGAAAGCGAATTCGTCCGCCGCACGCACGGCGGTTGCCGGACGCCCGTCTACCGCGAGTTCCTCGCCGATCGCGAGACGCCCGTTGCCATTCTGACGCGTGTGGCGGCGGATGCGAGCGTGTTTCTCCTCGAAAGCGTGTCGGGCGGCGAGAACCCGGGCCGCTATTCGTATCTGGGCGTTGATCCGTACGCCGTCGTCGAAGCGCGGCCGGGAGAGCCGCCGCTTGCGCAGGTAAAAGCCGCACTTGGAGCGCGGTCGTTTGCGCCCGCGCCCGAACTGCCGTCCCTTCAGGGCGGTGCCATCGGCTATCTTGCCTATGACGCGGTAAAGGCGTTTGTGCCGCGCGTCGGCCTTTTGCCCGAAGTCGGAACGCCTTCAAGTGCGTTTCTCCTGACGGATACGCTCCTCGTGATGGACCATGCGCGGCAGACGGTGATCGTGATCCGCGTGACGGGAGTCGAGCCTGACGAGACGGCGGCGGACGCCTATCGCCGCGCACAGGGCGAGATTGACGCGGTTTATGCGCGGCTCCTGAGCGCCGAGTCAATTGCGCGGTTTGCGACACGGGGAGAGACCCAGACGACGACGCGGCATCTCACGCCGTTCTCGCCTGAGATGTCGGAAGCGGAGTTTGAGGCGATTGTCACGAAGTGCAAGGCGGCGATTCGCGCAGGCGAGGTCATTCAGATCGTGCCGTCCCAAAAGTTCACCGCAGAGACGGACATTCCGCCGTTGGCCCTCTATCGGGCGTTGCGGATGGTGAATCCCTCGCCCTACAACTTCTTCCTCAAGTTGGGCGGAAAGACGCTTATCGGCTCGTCCCCGGAGGAACTCGTCAAGCTTCAGGGGCGAACCGCTTCGACTGCGCCTATCGCCGGAACGCGTCCACGTGGCACGACGCTGGAGATGGACCAGCTTCTGGAGGCGGAACTGAAGGACGATCCGAAGGAGCGGGCGGAACACGTGATGCTCGTCGATCTCGGGCGGAACGACCTCGGGCGTGTCTCCCGGACGGGAAGCGTGAAGGTCCGTGACTTTGCGCACGTCGAGCGGTATTCGCACGTGATGCACCTCGTCTCGAACGTGACGGGCGAACTGGCACCGGACAGGGACGCGTTTGACCTGCTGGAAGCGGCGTTCCCGGCGGGGACGCTCACAGGCGCACCGAAAGTGCGGGCGATGGAACTTCTTGCGGGCTTGGAGAAGTCGCCGCGCGGCATTTACGGCGGGGCGGCGGGTTTCTTCAGTTACACGGGCGACATGGACTTCGCCATTGTCATTCGTACGATGTTTCTGGAGAAAGGCGTTCTCACGATGCGGGCGGGCGCGGGCATCGTTGCGGACTCAGACCCGGCGAAGGAGTACCGCGAGACGGTCAACAAGTCCAAGGCCATCTTCGAGGCCGCCCGCTTTGCGATGACATTATGAAAGGGTTCAGTCCCTTAGGCCTTTCGTTTTCCAATCTTTCACTTTTCCACTTTCTTCTTTCTCATGATCCTCATCATTGACAACTACGATTCCTTCACCTATAACCTTGTGCAGGCGATTGCTTCGCTTGGCCGTACGGTGAAGGTGGTCAAGAACGATGAAATCGACGTTGCGGGCATCGCGGCGCTGAAGCCCGAGTCCATCGTCTTCTCGCCCGGGCCGGGCAACCCCGACTCGGCGGGCATTACGTTGGCGGCCGTGAAGGCGTTTGCGGGGAAGATGCCGCTTCTTGGCGTCTGCCTTGGGCATCAGTCCATCGCACAGGCGTTTGGCGCGAGAATTGTCCCTGCGAAGCGTCTCATGCATGGTAAGACGAGCCGTCTCCGTCACGACGGTCGCGGTCTGTTTGCGGGGATACCGCAAGGGATGGAGGCCATGCGCTACCATTCGCTCGCCGTGGACCGCGCGACTCTTCCGGATTGCCTTGAGATCACGGCGGAGTCCGAGGACGGCGAGATCATGGGCTTGCGGCACAAGACATTGCCGATTGAGTCCCTGCAATACCATCCTGAATCGATCGGCACGCCCGAGGGACTTCAGCAGCTGAGGAACTTCCTCGGCATGCGGACGGCGTCGGAATCGACTGAAGCGGTGTGCGCGTATCGTGCGATGGCGTCGCTGATGCGCGGTGAGATGTCCGAGCGCGAGATCGCCGCGCTGCTGAATGACTACAACGCGCGTGGCGTTTCGCCGGACATGCTGACGGGAGCGGTGCGGGCGATGCGCGAGGCGGGCGTGAAGGTCGATCTCGACGGACTCGACGCCGTGGACATCGTCGGCACGGGCGGCGATGGGCGGCAGACGTTCAACGTCTCGACGGCGGCGGCGTTCGTCGCAGCGGGCGCGGGCGTCTTCGTGGCGAAGCATGGGAATGTCGCGGCGACGTCGAAGTGCGGCGCGGCGGACGTGCTGCGGGCGCTTGGCTACGATCTCGCGCTTTCGCCGAAGGCCGTTGCGCGGGCTGTACGTGAGATTGGAATCGGCTTTCTCTTCGCCAGGCAACTCCATCCGGCGATGCGCTACGCCGCGCCCGTCCGCAAGGCGTTGGGGTGCAAGACGATCTTCAACCTCCTCGGTCCGCTCACGAATCCGGCGGGCGTGAGACGCCACGCGCTCGGTGTGTACGATCCGAAGCTCGCGCCGCTTTTCGCGCAGACCCTGCGAGACCTCGGCAGTTCCCGTGCGCTCATCTTTGCGGGCGCGGACGGGCTGGACGAGATCTCGCCAGCAGGACTGACGTTCGTGACAGAACTGAAGGATGGCGTGATTTCGTCTCGGTTGGTCAATGCGAAGGATTTGCTGGGCGAGACATTTCCGTCGGACGACTTGGCTGGCGGAAATCCCGAGGAAAACGCCGAACTGATGCGCGGCGTGCTGACGGGACGGATCTGCGGCGCAAAGCGGGCTGCGACGATTCTGAACGCGGCGGCGGCGATTTATGTCGGAGGGCAGGCGGAGTCGCTCGCCGAGGCCGTTTCCTCTGCTCGGGATTCGCTCGACTCTGGCGCGGCGTACGCAAAACTGGAGGCGCTTGTGTCGTTTGCCTGATCGTTTGCCCGCATCATGAAGGTTCGCAGTTGATTTCCCCCGTCTGTATATGGTAAGATACCCCAAACAACCGAGAACAGGGATGAGAAGAGCATGAAGACTTATCGGAGGGATGGACATGTCATCTGACAATCACGCGAGTTATGCGCGAATTGGATTCGCGCTTCTCGTCGGGGTCGTGGCGACGGTCTTGACGCTCGTCTACCTCGGCGGTCTGCGAGGGCACAGGGGCGAATTCCTTGTCGAGACCTACTACGACCGCGAGGTCAGCGGGCTGTCCGTCGGAAGTTCCGTCAACTTTCGCGGCGTGAAGATCGGCGAGGTGCGCGAACTGGATTTCGTCGGCAACAAGTACGAGGCGAAAGGGGACGACAATCTCCGCATCTACATCCTAATGGCTCTTGACCCGCGGAAACTGGGCTATTTCAAGGACGAGGGCATTCGCTTGGAGGACACCGTGCCTCACCTCGTGCGGACGCGCGGCTTGCGTGCGACCGTCACGGCGAGCGGCATCACGGGGCTTTCGCGGATTGAATGCGACCTCTATTCGTCGGCTGCGCCGGCGGAAACGTTCGCCTGGACGCCACGTCATACGTTCGTGCCGCAGAAGATCTCGTTTCTGGACAACTTCTCTGACGCGGCGACGCGCGTGATGAACCAGATCAACACGATGGACTTTGGAGGGACCTGGAGCAACGTCCACGCGACGGTTGAATCCCTGTCTCGGGTGATGCGGTCCGCACGAACGATGATGGAGACGCGTCAGGCGGACTTCGAGAAGACGTCCGAGAACTTTGCCGAAACCTCGACCGAATTGCGGGAACTGGTGCGAGAGGTGAAGGACAACCCGTCGTTGCTCATCCGGGAAAGGATACCCCGGCCACTGGACGAGACGCGTTAAAAAGCGTATAATCCACTCCCATCGCCGACTTGATAAACTCTTACGGCGACAAGACAATAACGATAACCTCTAATAGAAAAGGAACAGGAAAATGGCCAGAACGTACAACTTCTCCGCAGGACCTGCGGTTCTCCCCTTGGAAGTGCTGCAAGACGCGCAGCAGAATCTCGTCGATTACAAGGGTTGCGGAATGTCCGTGATGGAGATGTCCCATCGCGGCAAGGATTATGACGCCATCCATCAGGAGGCGATCGCGACGTTCAAGGAACTCTGCGGACTCAACGACGACTGGGCCGTCTGCTTTGTGCAGGGCGGCGCGTCGATGCAATTCGCGATGATCGCGATGAACTACCTGGGTGCGGGTGCTGTGGCCGATTATGGCAAGCAGGGGACCTGGTCCGCCAAGGCGCTCAAGGAGGCGCAGGTCGTGGCGAAGCTTCGCGGCGCGACGGTGAACGTCGCGGCCGACTGCCAGAAGGACATCCCGACCCGTCAGCCGCGCGACGACGAGTGGAAGTGGACGCCGGGCGCGGCCTACAGCCACATCTGCTCCAACGAGACAATTGCGGGCGCGGAACTCAAGAGCTTTCCCGTGACGGGTTCGCCGCTTTTCTGCGACATGTCTTCCGACATCCTCAGCTGCGAACGCGACTACACGAAGTTCGACATGTTCTACGCGGGGGCGCAGAAGAACCTTGGCCCGTCTGGCATGGCCGTCGTCGCTATCAAGAAGGAACTGGTGGCGAAAGGCGCGGAGAACATCCCGACGATGCTCCAGTATCGCACTTACGTTGACAATGACTCGCTCTACAACACGCCGCCGACTTGGGGCATCTACATTTTCGGCGAGACGATGAAGTGGGTCAAGAAAATGGGCAAGGAGAATCTCTTCAGGCTCAATGCCGAGAAAGCGAAGAAGATTTACGACGTCATTGATTCGAGTGGCTTCTGGACGGGCACGGCGCTTCCCGAGTTCCGCTCGAACATGAACGTGACGTGGCGCATTCGCGGCAACGACGAGGAACTGGAGAAGAAGTTCATCGACGAGGCGAAAAAGCTGGGAATGTCCTCCCTCAAGGGGCATCGCTCGGTTGGCGGTCTGCGCGCCTCGATCTACAACGCCTTCCCGATGGCGGGCGTCGATGCGCTCGTCGATTTCATGAAGGACTTCGAGAAGAAGAACGGCTGAATCCGTTGACGAACGCGAGAAGGGGTGCGGTGGCCTGCAAAGGCCGCCGCGCTCTTGTCGTCTGTTTTTGGTATAATCTCATGACATGACGATAGAACGAAAGAACCTGGCGGTCGGTCATTTCTTCAACGGTGACTTTACGGGGACATGCGCGACATACTTGCCGCGCATCAAGGAGGTTTTCTTCGCATGGCCGGGCGTTCTCTCCTGTCGTCCCGCGCCTGATTTCACGTCGGAGGTCCGTGCGAAGATGCTGGCCGACCTCATGTGGGCGCGAGAGCAGGGGCTGGAACTGGACACGCTCTTCAACTGCAATTGCTACGGTGACCTTGCGATCTCGCCGGATCTGGCAGATTTCGTCGAGCGCATTCTGCGCGAAATGGACGCCGAAGGGCTGTTTCCCGAGACCGTGACGACGACCTCGCCGTTCATTGCGACGGTCTTGCGCCAGCGTTTCCCGTCCGTGAAGATTCGTTTGAGCATCAATCAGCGCGTCCACGGTTCCGTTGGCTTCGAGCCGATTCTGCCGCTGTTTGATTCCTTTTATGCGTCTCGTGAGCGCCATCGCGAGACGACTTGGCTTCGCGGAATGTCCGCCTGGGCGCGAGCGCATGGCAAGACCGTCGGCATACAGGCGAATTCCGGCTGTCTTCGGCAATGCCCGTATCAGCAGTTCCATGACAATCTGCATGGACACAATCGCCGTGTCCAGTCGAAGGTCGGTGAACGGTTCGACTTTTCGGTTTTCCTCTGCAAGGAGACGTATGCGCGCGGAAACTATGAGGATTTCCTCCGTGCGACATGGCTGCGCCCCGAGGACTTGCCGCGCTACGAGCCGTTCGTTGACATTGTCAAGCTTGCGACGCGACGGCATGCGTATCCGGAGAAGATCGTGGCGGCCTATGCGACGCGTTCCTACGACGGCAACCTTGCCGACCTGATGGACGCGCGTCCGGAACTGCCTGTGGCGTTTGACAACAGGGCGTTCGACGTCTCTCCGCTTTGGTCTGCCGTGCGGGAATGCCCGACGGCGAACGACTGCACGCACTGCGGAAAGTGCGCCGCGTTGCTGAAGGAGGTTTGCAGATGAGCGAAGATTGGCTTGACCTGAACCCAGATCCCATCCACGTCAAGCGAGAGCGTGCGCGGGCGCGCGAACTGCGCCAGACGGATTGGTGGAAGGCCCGGATCGCGAAGGGCGAGTGCCACTACTGCCATCGGAAGGTCGGCGCGGAGAACCTGACGCTGGACCATGTCGTTCCCGTGGCGCGCGGCGGACGCTCCACGCGCGGCAACTGCGTGCCGTGCTGCGTGGACTGCAACGCGAAGAAGAAGGCCTATACGCCCGCCGAGCAGATCCTTGCGCGGCTTTTCCCGGAAGGCTGACGATGAGAATCGACCTTTCGCGATCCGCCGCCCTGCTGGGCGAAGAGGCCATGGCGCGGCTTGCCGTTGCGCACGTCGCGGTCATCGGCGTGGGCGGTGTCGGCAGCTGGTGCGCGGAAGCCCTTGCGCGCACGGGCGTCGGACATCTGACGCTGGTTGATGACGACGTGGTTGTGCCGTCGAACGTGAACCGCCAGTGCCCGGCGACGGCACGAACGCTGGGTCAGCCCAAAGTCGAGGCTTTGCGTGCGCGTCTTCTGGATGTCAATCCCGAAGGGGATTTCACGGCTCTCAACGGGCGCTATCCGTCTACGACGCCTGAACTGAGTCTGACGGATTTCGATGTCGTCGTCGATGCCATCGACAGCGTGGACTGCAAGGCCGAGCTGATCCTTGCGGCCACGGCGGCGGGCGTGCCGATCCTGTCCTCCATGGGCGCGGCGCGGCGTCTGGACCCGACGAAGGTCGTCGTGCGTCGCTTTGACCGCGTGGAGGGGGACGGACTCGCGCGTGCCCTCCGCCAGCGGTTCAAGCGGATGGGACGCTTTCCGGCGACGCCATTCACGTGCGTCTGCTCGACTGAACCTCCGCGCGCCCCTGCGGTCGTGGTCCCGATGACGGGGCCTGTCCCCAAGGGGTCGGTCATGCCCGTGACCTGCGCGTTTGGCATGGCTCTTGCCGCTGAGACCCTGTCCGCTTGTGCTTGTCCGGACGGGTTGGCGGCTCGCGAGCCGTGAGGCTGGTCGCCATTCCCACGGCGAAGTGACCGCGAATATGGTATAATCTCCATCTAATAGGCCCGAAGGGTCGGTCTGTCAAATGACAGGGATGCGGCAAGTCGGGCGGAACTAAACAGCAATTCAGACGAAAACGAACATGAAATTCAAGCAAGCGATTATCTGGACTTTTGCGCTCGTCCTGGGCGCGGTCCTCGGCTGTCTCAACCTGGGTGCGCTCAATGCCTTTATGGACTTTGTCGCCTCTGCTTACACGCGGTGCTTCCAATTCGTCGCCGTTCCGACGGTTGCGCTCGCAATCCTGACGGCGATGGCTTCGCTGGGTGATGGCAAGAACATGGGGCGCGTCTTCGCGAAGACCTTGACGTTCACCGTCTTCACCTCGTTCCTCGCGGCGCTTGTTGGCCTCGGGCTCTATCTCGTCGTTCAGCCCGGCAACCTCTCGCCTGATGCGCTTTCGGCCGTTTCGGAGTCCGCGAAGAATGCGGTCGCGAAGATGGCCGAGACGCCGGACACCATTTACGGGCATATTCTCAATGCGATCCCGAACAACCTCGTCAATCCGTTCCTGACGGGGAACGTGTTGCCGATTGTGCTTATCTCGGCGGGGCTTGGCATCGCCATCGCGGTCCTCGGCAAGACGAGCGACAACGTGAAGGCGCTTCATCGTGCGCTTTGCGGGCTTCAGGAGGTTTTCTTCGGGCTTATCAAGGGTCTCATCTGGGCGCTCCCCATCGGCATCGTCGCCTTTGCCGCGCAACTTGCCGCGCAGATGTCGGCGGGGGTCATCGTTGACTCGATCGGCAAGTATGTGCTGGTCGTCATTGGCGGCAACCTCGTGCAGTTCTTTGTCGTCCTTCCGCTGGTCTGCTGTCTGCGCGGCGTCAACGGTTACAGGGTCATGCGGCAGATGACGCCGGCGCTTCTCATGGCGCTTTTCACGAAGAGCTCTGCTGCGACTCTTCCGGTCACGGTGGCGACGGCCGAGCGAAACATGAAGGCGAAGCCCTGGATCGCGCGTTTCATCCTGCCGCTCTGCTGCACGATCAACATGAACGGATGCGCCGCGTTTATTCTCGTGACCTCTCTCTTCGTCATGCAGAACTCGCCGGAATGCGGCATCGCGCTGACGCTTCCGACGATGCTCGTCTGGTGTTTCGTGGCCGTCATTTGCGCGATTGGCAATGCGGGCGTGCCGATGGGGTGTTACTTCCTCACCCTCTCGCTGATGGCGGGGGTTGGCGGCAATCTGATGATTCTGGGCGTAATTCTCCCGATCTACACGATTATTGACATGATCGAGACGGCGGAGAACGTCTGGTCGGACTGCTGCATCTGCGCGATTGTCGACAAGTCAACGCCTGCCGCGTAAGAAGTATGGTATAATATGCGCCGAGTGATGTCCCGTGGTGTAGTGGCCGCACAGGGGTTTTTGATACCCTTAGTCCTGGTTCGAACCCAGGCGGGACAACCAATTGAACGCTGCGCCGCGAGTCGCCTATGAAGATTCTGTCGAGATACGTTCTGAAGGAATTTCTGGTTCCGCTGTTCTATTGCCTGACCGGGTTCTTGATGATCTATGTCCTTTTCGATCTCTTCGGTTCGTTTTCGCGGATGTTGGAGGCGAAGATCTCGGTCAAGACGGCGGCTCTCTATTTCTGCGCCTACCTCGCGCCCTATTTCCATTACATTGCGCCTGCCGCGCTCATGTTGGCGACGCTTTACACGCTTTGGACCTTCTGCCGCCATTCCGAACTTGTCGCGATGCGGGCGAGTGGCGTGAGTTTCCTTGTGATCGTGCGTCCGCTGCTGGCGGTTGCCGCGCTGATGAGCCTTTTCGTCGTCGCGGTCAACGAGATGTTCGTGCCGAGCAAGGCGGAATGGGCGTCTCAGATGAAGAACAACCGCTTTGACGTGGCGAAGCTGGAGCGCGGCGACAATATCGTCTTTCGGAATACGTCTGCCGCGCGCACATGGCAGGTTGGCGCGCTTCTTGACGACTCCGGCGAGCACATGCTGGATGTGCGCGTGACGGTTGACCGTCCGAACGGCGGCGCGCGGCTGATGAACGTCACGGCCGATCAGGCGGACTATCTGGACGGCGAGTGGTGGTTTGTGAATCCGCAGGTCCAGCACTATGACGAACTTGGTCAGGAGATCGCCACGCCGACACCGGAGCTTGACGCACTCAAGTTGCGGAATTTTCCCGAACTTCAGGAGCGTCCAGCAGACTTCCTGATCCAGAATCGCCCGTGGAAGTTCAATTCGATTCGGGATCGCCTGAGTTACCTTCGGAGTCACCCGGAGCTTGAGCCGTCGCGTCGCAGGGACTACGTGTATGACGTTTGGGCTCAGATGCTCTCCCCGTTGGCTTGCTTGGTCATCACGCTCTTTGCGATTCCTTTCGGCATCGCGACGGGACGGCAGAGCGTCTTTCGCGGCGTTTTGAGTGCGTTGGGAATGTATTTCGGCTTTTATGGGCTGACGATCATCATGATGGTGCTGGCCAAGAACGGCTGGTTTCCCGTCATCCCGGCGGCGTTGCTTCCGGATGTGGTGTTCCTCGTCCTTGGTGTCCGCGCCTTTTATCGCCAGCGCTGATGCCGTCCATGGGCTGGCGGAGCGTCGGATTGCAGTCCGCCAAATGTCAGCGCGTCATCTGCGGCATGTCCGGTGAAGCTTGGGCTGCCGGCGGACAGATGCCTATCACGCGGGGAAATATGGTATAATACACGAACTTCCAAGGAGAATTACTATGGCAGAGATCACGGAGCAGCAAAGACGGCATTCCGCAGCGCACATGATGGCGCGCGCGGTCATGAACCTTTTTGACGATGTGCAGGTGGATATCGGCCCGGCGACAGACGACGGATTCTACTACGACTTTGACCTTCCCCATCGCATCACGCCAGAGGACTTCCCGAAGATTGAAGCCGAAATCGCGCGCTTGATCGCGCTGGACGAGCCGTTTGTGCGCAAGGAGGTCTCTGCCGACGAGGCGAAGGCGCTCCTTGATGGGCAGAAGTACAAGCTGGATCGATTGGCGGATGTCGTCGCCGATGGCGTCGCGATTTCGACCTACACGGTCGGCGACTACGTCGAAATGTGCCGCGGGCCCCATGTCGAGCATGCGAAGCAGATCGGCGTCGTCAAGCTGACGAAGATCGCCGGCTCCTACTATCGCGGCGACGAGAAGAACAAGATGCTTCAGCGCATCTACGGCATTGTCGCGAAGGACGAGAAGGAGATGGCGGAGATCCTTGCGCGCGCCGAAGAGGCGAAGAGGCGCGACCACCGCGTTCTCGGCAAGCAGCTGAAGCTCTTCACGATTACCGAACAGGTCGGCCCCGGGCTTGCCCACTGGCTGCCGCGTGGTGCGCGTGCGCGTGTCGCGATCGAAGACTACTGGCGTCAGAAGCACTACGAGGCGGGCTACGAGATTGTCTACACGCCGCATGTCGGCAAGTCGAACCTCTGGGAGACGTCAGGTCACCTGTCGTTCTACAAGGACGGCATGTTCCCCGTGATGAAGGTGCAGGAGGGCGAGGGCTCGGATGCCTACGTGCAGGACTATTACGTCAAGCCGATGAACTGTCCGTTCCACATCCAGTGCTACCAGTTCGAGAAGCGGTCTTACCGTGACCTGCCGCTCCGCTATGCCGAACTTGGCACGGTCTACCGCTACGAGAAGGATGGCGTGCGCCACGGTCTCTTCCGCGTGCGCGGCTTCACGCAGGACGATGCGCACATCTTCTGCACGCCCGATCAGATCGTTCAGGAAATCAAGGATACGGTCGAGTTCGCGAAGAAGATGCTGGGCAAGTTCGGCTTCCACGACATTCAGGCGTATCTCTCGACAAAGCCCGCGAAGGCCGTCGGCGATCCCGCGCGCTGGGAGCAGGCGACGCAGTCTCTTCGTGACGCGCTGGAGCAGGAGGGGATGTCCTACGAGGTCGATGAAGGCGGCGGCGCGTTCTATGGTCCGAAGATTGACATGAAGATCAAGGATGCGCTGGGCCGTCCGTGGCAGCTCGGCACCGTCCAGTTCGACTTCAACCTTCCCGAGCGCTTCAACCTGACCTATGTCGGCGCGGACGGCAAGGATCACCAGCCCTACATGGTTCACCGTGCGCTTCTCGGGTCGATTGAACGCTTTTTCGGCATCTTGATCGAGCATTATGCGGGCGCGTTCCCGCTTTGGCTTGCGCCAGAGCAAGTGCGCATCCTCCCGATCTCTGACAAGGCGTTGCCGTACGCGAAGAAGATCCAGGCGGCTCTTCGGGCCGCAAACTTCCGCGTGGACGTGGATTCCTCTGCCGAGAAGCTTGGTGCGAAGATTCGCGAAGCGACGCTGATGAAGATTCCGTATCAGGTTGTGGTCGGCCCGCGTGACGAGGCGGCGGAACAGATTTCCGTCCGTTCCCGCGCCGAGGGCGATCTTGGGGCGATGAAGCTTCCGGAGTTCATCTCGAAACTTCAGGCCGAACTCGCTTGAGGCTCATGAGTCAACCTGGAACCTGACAATGGGGCGTGCATAACCACGCGGCGGTTTTGGTACAATACTTACTTTACTTATGAAAGAATATGCGGTCGGTTTGGTGGGTGTCGGCGCAGTCGGCACCGAAATGATCAAGGTCCTCAAGGAGCGCAAGTTCCCGTTGAAGGGGCAGGTTCAGGTTTTTGCGTCGCGTGATCGCGACGAGCAGATTCTTGGCGAGACGTATCATGTCCGCAAGGCAGACGAAAACTGCTTCAACGGTCTGGACATCGTCCTTTTCGCCGGCAAGACCGATGTCGCGATCCAGCTGAAGGACGCGTGCGTGAAGGCGGGCGCGAAGATGATCGACAACTCCCGCGCGTTTCGGCAGGACCCTGAGGTTCCCCTTGTCGTTCCGCAGGTGAATCCAGAGGACCTTGACTGGAACAAGGGCGTCATCGCGAATCCGAATTGCACGACGGCGATCATGCTGGAGGCGGTGGCTCCGCTTCACCGGGCGAAGGGCTTGAAGCGCTTGATCGCCTCGACCTATCAGGCGGCGTCGGGCGCGGGGGCTCCTGGCCTCGATGAGCTCGAAGGCCAGATTCTGTCCTACGCGAAGGGCGAATCGCTGACGGTCAAGGCTTTCCAGCACCAGCTCATGTACAACCTCATCCCGCACATCGACAAGTTCGACGAGACGAACTGGTATACGCTCGAAGAGCTGAAGATGCGCAATGAGGCGCGCAAGATGCTTCATCACCCCGAACTTCGCCTGTCTTGCACGTGCGTGCGCGTGCCGATTGCCCGTGCGCATTCCGAGTCGCTGAACCTGGAGTTCGAGAACGAGATCACGCCGGAGGAGGCGCGCGAGATCCTGAGGGGCGCGGAGGGCGTTCGCGTCGTCGACGACCCGCTGAACGGCGGCTATCCGATGCCGCTTGACGCGACGGCCAAGTACGACGTGCTCGCCGGGCGCATCCGCCGCGACATCTCGCGCGATGACGACAGGGGCCTTGAGATGTTCGTCTCGGGCGACCAGCTGTTGCGCGGCGCGGCGCTGAATGCCGTGGAGATCGCGGAACATCTCATTCGACGCGGGCTCGTGTGATTCGCGGACCGTCTTCGTTTTTCTTTCAGACCGTACGGAGGTAGCAGATGGCGTTGAACATTGTCACCCGAATCGACAACCGTGTCGCAGTCAAGAACGTGTTGATGTCCGTCTCGGACAAGACGGGGCTTGAATCCTTTGTGCCGGCACTCGTGAAGGCGTGCCCGGGCGTGAAGATCTACTCGACGGGCGGAACCTACGTGAAGGTGAAGGAGATTCTCGGCGATGCGGCGAAAGACACGCTTGTCGCCGTTTCGGACTATACGGGCCAGCCGGAGATGCAAGGCGGGCTCGTGAAGACGCTTGATTTCAAGATTTACCTCGGCCTTCTTTCCGAGACCTACAACGATGCGCATCAGGCAGACCTGCGGCGCCTTTCGGCGCATCCGTTCGACATGGTTGTCGTGAACCTCTATCCCTTCCGCGAGACGGTTGCGAAGAAGGGCGTGACGCCCGAGATGGCCCGCACGAACATCGACATCGGCGGCCCTTGCATGGTGCGCGCGTCGGCAAAGAACTATCTGCGCGTTGCGTCTGTCACCGACCCGCTTGACTATCCGAATCTCGTCAACGAGCTGGAGGCGCACGCCGGGACGCTCGGCCTCGATACGCGTTTCAGGCTCATGAAGAAGGCTTTCGCCCATACGGCCGAGTATGACACGGCGATCGCTCGTTTCTTCACGACGCGCACATGGGAAGACGTCAAGGAGACCTACACGTGCGAGCCGCCGCGGTTCTCGCTTTTCAAGACGTTCAAGAGGTTCCGTCAGGAGCGCCCGAACCTGCCGGCGTTTCTCGTCTCTTCGGGTGACCGCTCCCTGCCGATCACATGGCGGCAGTTTACGGATGACGTCGACTTCGTCGTGAGGCTCGTGCGTCGCTATGCGTTGGGCGAGAAGGTGATGCTTCTCGGCGAGAATTCCTACGAATGGTTCGTCTCTCATGTCGCGATCATGTTCGCGGGTGCGACGGTGATTCCCGTGGACGTGAATCTCACGCCCGAGGAGATTGCCTCGCGCATTCGCTTCACGGAGTCGAGCGTGCTCATCTATTCGGCTCTTTACGGCGAGAAGGCGCATGCGGTGCGCGCGCTTTGTCCGGATCTCAAGACGGGCGGCTTTGGTTCCGTCAAGACGGAACGCTTCCTGGACAAGGTGCGCGGACTGTTCTCCTCGCAGAAGAGCATCTGGGAAGAGGACGAGATCGACACGGACCGCGTGTCGATGATCATGTTCACGAGCGGCACGACGAGCGTCCCGCGCGGCGTCGAGCTGACGATTTCCGGCATCGAGGCGTATGCGGCGTCTTACGCCGCGTCGCTGGACGTGAAAGAGGGCGGTCGCACGCTCATGCTTCTGCCGTTGCACCACATCTACGGATGCTGTGTCTCCTACTACTTCCTCTCGCAGGGCGTTGCGCTGGGCGTGTGTCCCGATTTCCGGCGCGTGTATGACGCGGTGGAACGTTTCCGCGCGAACTACATCGCGCTCGTTCCTGCGATTGCCGAGCTGCTCTCAAAGAAGATCGCGCAGCGCGGAACGAGCGCCGAGGCGACTTTGGGTCAGCCGATCGACTGGATTCTTGTTGGTGGCGCACCGATTTCCCGTCGCGTCTACGATCTTCTGACGCAGCAGGGCGTGAAGGTGATCGGCGCCTATGGCCTCACCGAGACGACGGCCATCTATTCGGTCGGTCCGTCGTCGGGCGAGCCGCGCGTCGGTTGCGCTGGTCGCGTCGCGCAGTATCCGCTGGTGGAAACGAAGGTCTCCGAGGCTGGCGAGCTCCTGATTCGCGGCCCTGCGGTGATGAAGGGCTATTACAAGGCCCCTGAGCAGACGGCCAAGGCAATCGACGCGGATGGTTGGCTCCACACGGGCGATCTCGGGCGCATTGACGACGAGGGCTTTGTCTGGATTACGGGACGCCTGACGCGGACGATTGTCCTGTCAAGCGGAAAGAAGGTCGCGCCGGAGGAACTGGAGGCCCTGATGCTTGCGATTCCCGGGATTGACGAGGTTGTCGTCTCCGGCGAGGGCGAAACGCGCGAAATCCGTGCGGAGGTCTACGGCTCAGCGTCCGAGGAGGCCATACGCGAGGCCGTAGGCGTGTTGAACCTGAAGCTTCCCGTCTACAAGCGCATCAAGACGGTCGTCGTGCGGAAGACGCCGTTTCTGCGCACGGCGTCGGGCAAGATCAAGGTCTGATCACAGGAAGCGAAGCGAGAACAGGCCGAAGATGTCGCGGACGCGGATCGGCCAAAGGCGGGACGGGGTCTCGGCTTCAAGCGGGTCCTGAATGAACGCGGGCAGTTCGGGGTTGAAGTCAAGCCCCGTCAAGCGTTCGAGTTCGTCGATTGAGATGATGTTGCGCGCGGGCCATTCGCGCCATGTCACGTCTTGGCGGAAGAGAACCGCCAGCGCACGCACGTCCATGCCTTCTTGCGCGAGGATGACCTGGTAGAAGTCCGTCGGCACGTCAATGTCCGTCGCGCCGAGCGTCTCGCGGCCATACTGCGACGAGATGCACCCGACGATTACCCAGATTTCGCCATAGCGCGCGGTCCAGAGGTCCGCGATGCGATGCTCGACCTCGCGCCAGACGCCGCGATTGAGCGCGGGCGTCTGCGGGGCGATGTTGGACATGAGGAAGGTCTTTCGCCGCTCCTCGTCGCCGTAGCGCGTGGCAATGGCGTAATTGGGGGTCATGTGCCCGCGGTCATAGCCGCTTTTCGTGTAGTCGTCGGGGCGTGGCGCGGCAGGAACGGCGGGGTCGCAGCGGAACGACGGGCGCTTTCCGGCTTCGAAGCGCGCGTGCGGCTTCACATGATAGGCGCACCAGACCGGATGCCGCAGCGAATCGGACCAGCCGATCGCGAACTCGCCGCGTCGGAGGATGCGGATGTCCTTCGGCGCGGGCGCGCCGACGCGCACCGGCGGCCCCGCGAAGAACACTTGCCCCGACGGGGCCTCGATGTCATATTCGTAGACGGCGTCATGTCCCGTCCACCCGAGGGCGTCCGTGAAGTCGGCAAGCGGGTTGCCGAGCCAGAAGAGCGGAAGCGTAATCGCTTCGGGAAGGGTCTCGAACTTGCGGTTGAGCCAAGCGCGCGGATGATGGACAAACCATTCCGCGCACCCGCCCCAAACGGCAAGGACGATCAGCAGCGCGATGCTGCACGCGCGAGCGCGGCGCCGTGCGGATGCCTTGGCCTTCCCTTTGCGACGCTTCTTCAACTCAGAGGTCTCCCAATTCGATGCGAATCGTTCGTGATTTCATCGCCTGGATGGCGTCAGGATCGTCGTCTTCCGGGCCGTGGCGGACGACGCCGTCCGAATCCGGTTCGGGAATGCGGATCTGCGCACCGCACGCGGGGCACTCGGTTTCCTGGCCGACCATGTCCAGCGAGGCCTGGATCTCGGTGTGGCATTTGCCACAGAGGAAGCTGGTGTAAGTAGGTTCCATGAAATCAGAGCCCGAGTTTCGTGGCGCTGCGCCACTGGTAATACTTCTTGAGCGTGAGCTTCTTCGCGGCGGCTTCATCGCAGAAGATCCAGCAGTCGTTGTGCGCCTGAAGTGCGGATGCCGTGCAGAACTGGGTCATCGGGCCTTCGACGCAACCCTTGACCGCATCCTGCTTGTTCGCGCCGAACGCCAGAAGGACGATCTTCTTCGCTTCGCAGATCGTCCCGACGCCCATTGAGAGCGCGCTTTTCGGAACGGCCTTCATGTCGCCATTGAAGAAAAGGCGGGCATTGTCCTTCACCGTCGAGGGGGTGAGGTAGACGATGGAGGTGCGGCTCTGGAGCGATGTGCCCGGCTCGTTAAACGCGATGTGCCCGTCGGAGCCGATGCCGAGAACCTGCAGGTCGATGCCGCCGGCGGTCTTGATCTGCTTCTCGTAGGCCTTGCATTCCTTGACGGGGTCCTTGGCGAGGCCGTTGAGCACATGCGTATTCTTGATCTGAATGTCGATCTTCTTGAAGAGGTTCTCGTTCATGAAGTGGCGATAGCTCTGCTCATGCGTGCCCGGAAGCCCGTAATACTCGTCGAGATTCCAGCTCTTCACCTGCTTGTAGGAGACTTTCTTCGCCTTGACGGCTTTTGCCATCTCCGTGTACATGAGGACGGGCGTCGAGCCTGTCGCAAGGCCAAGTACGGTCTTCGGGTTCTTCTTGACCTGCGCGGTGATCATGTCCGCCGCAAGTTTTGAGGCTTCCTCTTTTGTTTTGCAGATTACGACTTCCATTTCAGGTTTCCTTCGTTGATTTCCCTTGTCTATAGGGTTGTTTTTGGAGATATGTGACAGTATAGCAGAATCGCTTCCCATCGTCAATGGGCCGTCTCCCATGGCTGGGTGCGCGTGCTGTCGTTGTCTAAGCCGTGTCCATCCTTGTCGCCAGCGGCAAGAGAACGCGTTCTCTTACCTAAACGAACGCGTTCTCTTGTGCAAGTGACCGCGTTCTCTTGAGTGAATGAACGCGTTCACTTATGCAGGAGAACGCGTTCACTTGATGGAGAGAACGCGTTCATTTGGATTGGAGAACGCGTTCACTCTCTTTTCGCACCATAGAGGGAAGGCTTTTGTGATGCGGAGAAGCCCCCCGCGCCGAGCGCGGTGAAGCTTTCAGCGACACAGGCGGACAGAAATATGGTATAATCCGATTGTCCTTAACTCATAACTCACAACAATCAAAGAAGAAGATGTGCTAAAATGAGCTATAAAACGATTGCGTTGGCTCTTGGCCTCGCACGGGTCTTGAACGCCTCGGCAGAAGCCTCTGTCGTTTTCAACATCCCTGAAGGAGAGACGCAATGTCCGACCGCTGGCGAATTTGCTGAATTGGCAGGGCGCACGGTCGTCAAGTGCGGCGCAGGGCGGCTGGTGATGACCGATACGGCGGCGAAAGACGTCGATCTTGTCTACGAAGACGGTTCCCTTGCATTTACGCGCACCTTGCCGGAGACCGTCACCGTGTCGCCGGACGATGGCCTATGGCATTACGCGGGCACGGATTCATCTGGCGGGAGCGTTTCGCACACGCCGTATGCGGGCACGGATGGCATTTACGCAGGGTTCGCGAACAAGGGGAATCTCGCGACGGTGACGGCGCGCACGATGCCCGTTGCGCTGGTCGGGCGCATGAAAATCAGCGGAACCGTGCGGATGTCAGGATCGGGTTCCTGGGGATTCGCCTTGGTCCTGCATAACGACCCGCGCGGCTATGCGGCGAAGGCCGACCAAAAGGGCGGTGCGACGCTTGGCTATGCGTCCGGGAACCCGATTCGGAACAGTTTTGCCGTGGGCTTCGTGAACTTCTACGACAAGAACGATCCGTCCGCGTGGATCGGCCAGTATCGAATCGGGAAGGATGGTGCCTGGACGGAGACGGCCACGACGGATCCGCTGATTTACTTCAATCCGTATGACGGCACGACGGAGAGCGTGCGCGAGTTTGGCCTTGTCCTCGAAAGCGACGCGGCGGCGCGGACCGTCACGCTGACCCTCACGCAGGACCAGGACGGCTCGCCGGTCGTGTTCACGCGCACGTGGGCGGACGTCGATCTCGTCTCCCTTTGCGGCGGCGAGACGGCGTATCTCGCGTTCACGACGGATTCAGGCGGGCGCACGACGGTCGTCGAGGTCTCGGCTCTGAGGATTGACTACGCCTTGGACGCGGCGACCGAGGCGACGCCGTTCCTGAAGTCGCTGAAGGTCGCGACAGCAACGCCGACGTTCGTCCTCGATGTCCCGACGGCGAACGGGACGATGGTCGTTGCCGCGCGCACGGAGGCCACGCGGTCCGCGACGGCCTTGACGCTGAAGAACGTCGGCGCGGCGAATCAGGCGTGTTCGCTTGGCGTGTTTTCGGCGGCGGGCGACGTGCGCGTCACGAGCGGATTGCCGGCTGACGTCGTGGTTTCCGCGGCAGATGACGCGTGGTTCTACGTCTGCGCGGGGAAAGACGGCGCGACCGAGACCCGGTCGCCGTTCGCGGGCGAATCGAGCCTCTACGTCGGTTCGTCCAAAGGGAATCACTCGGCCTTGACCGTGCGTCAAGATCCGATTCGGCCTTGCGGGGAGGATGCGCATCTCCGGCGACGTGACGATGGGCGGCGTTGGCGCCTGGGGGTTCGCGCTCGTGCTGCACAACGACCCGCGCGGCGCGGAAGCCAAGGCCGACTGGGCTGGAACGGATGCGCTTGGCTATGCGTCCGGGAACCCGATCCGGAACAGCTTCGCCGTCGGCTTCGTGAACCATCATTCCGAAATCGGAAGCTACAGAATCGGAACTGACGGCGCTTGGGTCGAGAAGGCCACGACGGATCCGCTGATCTATTTCAATCCGTATGATGCGGCCACGCAGCAGACAGCGGTGCGGAAGTTCGGCCTTGTCCTCGAAAGCGACGCGGCGGCGCAGACCGTCACGCTGACCCTCACGCAGGACCAGGACGGCTCGCCGGTCGTGTTCACGCGCACGTGGGCGGGCGTCGATCTCGTCTCCCTTTGCGGCGGCGAGACGGCGTATCTCGCGTTCACGACGGATTCGGGCGGGCGAACGACTGAGGCGACGATCGAGAACTTGCGCGTGGCCTATTCGCCGGATAGCAGGGTAGACGTGCTGACGGACGGCGCGGGCGCCTTGCCGAACAAGGCCATTCTCGCGCTTGATGCCGTCAACTTTGTCATTGACCGGGCGGACAAGTTTGACGCTTCGACGTCCGTCGATCTGGTGCGTGGCGCGACGCTGAAAGTCATGAACGGCGTCGAACACCGCTTCCTCCGAGGCGTCATCGAGGGTGTCCGGCAGACGCCTGGAACCTATTCGGCGTCGGACTGCGACTGGGTGACGGGCGAAGGTTCCGTCCGTCTTGACCGGGCCGGCTGCTTCTTCATTATCCGCTGAGACAGGAAAGGGGCAAAAAGATGAACAGACGTCAATTTCTCTTCGGTGCGACAGGGCTGGCGGTCCTGCCGCGAATGGCGCGGGCGGCGCAGTCGCGGCCAAATCTGGTCGTCGGCGTTCTCTCCGACATCCACGTCACGCGCGACGACAACGCGAACTTCTTCGAAGCGGCGCTGCGGTTCTACGATGCGCACAAGGTCGATGCCGTGCTGATCGCGGGCGACCTCACGACGACGAGCCGCACGAGCGAGTTCGAGGCCGTCGCCCGCACCTGGAACCGCGTGTTCCCGGAAGACCGGCGTTCGGACGGCACGCGGATCGAGAAGCTCTTCGTCACGGGAAACCATGACGAGGACGCTTTCGCCGGCAACACGTTCAAGACGTTCGACGAGTCGAAGGAACTGGCGTTCCACTGGCGCAAGCAGGAGGTCTGGCACCGCCTGTTCGGCGAGGACTACAAGCCGATCCGCGTCAAGACGGTAAAGGGGTATTCGTTCGTGCTGCGCAACTGGATGAGCATTCTCGGAGACGAGCAGGGGCACAAGTACGCGAAGGGATTCGGAAACGAGCGAACGCCGCTGCCGGAGTTTCTTCCGACGCTCGACCTGCCGCGCAACCGTCCGTTCTTCTATGTCCAGCACGAGAGCGTGGAGGACACGACGAACGCGACGTGGCTGCTCGGCGGCACCAAATGGGAGCTCTGGCACGACGGCGGCCTTACTTACGGTACGCTGAAGAACTACCCGAACTGCCTTGCTCTGACGGGCCACACGCATCAGTCGCTGACCGACGAGCGGTCGATCTGGCAGGGCGCGTTCACGGCGGTGAACTGCTCCTGTGCGCGCGGCCATGAGTTCACGCCGCCCGGACGCGAGAACGGGTTCTGCATCGCCGACTTCAACCGCGATCCGCCGATGGAGATGCCGAAGATCGACGTCCACAGCGTCCGGCAGGGGCTGCTGATGCGCGTTTACGACGACAGGATCACGTTCGAGCGGCGTGACTGGACGCGGGGCCTGTCCCTCGGTCCGGACTGGGTCGTGCCGCTGGAGGGCGGCCGAACCGTGCCGAAGAAGGGCGTGGCGAAGTACGACTTTAAGGCGCGCGCCGCTGCGGCCGCCGCGACGTCGCCTCAGTTCGCCGCCGGCGCGTCGGTCTCGGCGACACGCGTGGCGAACGGGCATCGCCGCGCGCGCGACGGCTATTGGGACGACAAGGCGCCGCGCGAGCAGGTCGTCGTCACATTCCCGCCCGTGACGATGGCGACGGGCTCGCCCGTGCGGGCGTATGACTTCGGCGTCCGGTGCGAAATCCGCGACGGCGACACGCGGCGCGTGCTGGCCGAGAGCCGCGTCTTCTCGCCGAACGGGCTCCAGCCGGAGTCGCTTGACACGGAAGCGTGCACGTGCGCCTTTCGCGGCGATGTGATCCCGCGCAACCGTGACGTGCGGTTCCTTGTGGTGCCCTTCGACTGCTGGGGAAACGCGGGGCGTTCGATTCGCTCGGACTGGATGCGGCTCGGATGACGAAAGGAGCGTCACCGATGATGCGCATGGGGAAAAGGGGGCTTCTCGCGGCCTTCGTGTTGCTGGCGTCGGCGGTACGCGCTGATCTTCGCATATCCGAAGGCCGTCTGGAAGCGTCCGAGGCTGGTGGCCGCGTCTACTTCGCGTCGGGCGAGTCGGGGCTCTGGTCCCTGCGGTTCGAGGGCGGTCGCGTCGTCACGGCGACGCAGGTCGCCGCCGGCTGCGACGGCGGTCGCTTCGCCGAGACGCGCGACGGCGACCGGGTCTTCTCGACATGGACGTCGCCGTTCGCGGACGTGCGGGTCGTGACGAAGTTGATGAAAGACGGCTCGTTGGCCCTGCAGGCGGACGTGGCGGCGAAGACGGGGGTCGTTGAGGAGATCGCGTTTCCCGCGAACTTGCGTTTCGCCGCGTCGGACGTCGCGCGGTTCGTGTATCCCGGACGCGGCAACGAGACGACGGGCCTTGCGTTCAACGAGAAGTTCTTCGTCGGACAGCATCGCTACCGGGTGCCGTATCCGCCGCTCTTCGCCGATTGGGCGCGACTGGAGACGAAAGGCGGGGCGTCCGTCCAGGTCTACGGCGTCCAGCGGCGCGGCGGCTTCGAGCCGTGGAAAGCCCCGACGCCGTTCGTGCCGGGCGTCTCGGCGGTCGGAGGCGATGTGCGCGGCGGCTTCTACACGCGGAGTTCGGCGCTGTGGGTGGAGGCGGGCCAGAACGCCCGGACGCCGGTGGTGCGGATTGTGGAAGGGGAAACCGTCGACACGTCGCTCGCGGCGTACTTGCGCGAGAACGGCCTCGGACGCACGCTGGCGTCGAAGGCCGCTTGCCACGGCGACTCGGCGTTCCTGCGCAAGCTTGCCGCCTCGCCGCTCTTTCTCGTCAGCCCGGGAACGGCGGTGCAGATCGAGGCCGCCGCGCGCGTGATGCCGATGCCGACGCTGGTGCACGTTCATGACTACATGCCGCACGGCTTTGATCGGGGCTATCCCGACTTCTGGCCGCCGAAACCTCAGTTCGGGACGGAGGACGAGGTGCGCCGCATGGTCGAGACGATCCACCGCCGAGGCGGACTGTTCATGCCCTACACGAATCCCTGCTGGTGGGGCGACGAGCCGAAGTCCGCCGCGTTCAAACAGGCAGGGACGGCCCCGTTGCTCCGCAAACGAGACGGCTCGTTCATGGCATTTGTCTACGGGCCGGGAAAGAAGGGCTACAACATCACCTATTGGCATCCGGCCGTGCAGACCGCGAACCGCGAGACGCGCCGCGTCTTCCGCGACGTGTGCGGGGCGGACATCCTGTTCCAGGACCAGTGTGGTTCGCTGCCGTGGTATCGGGACTTTAGTCCGTTCTCGCCGTCGCCGACCGCGCACGAGGAGGGAATGATCTCCATCGTCGAGGAAGACAGTCGGCACATGCCCCTCTTCACGGAGGACGGGTTCGACCGCGTCGCCGATTCGGAGCTTGGCCTGACCGGGTGCGCGTGGAAGACCGTGCCGCTCGTGGACATGGTCGGGCGCAAGCTTTTCAAGGCGGGCGACTTCCCTGCCGACACGTTCTCGTTCGAGCCGATCGCCCAGCGGATGTTCCGAGACAAGCTCCTGTTCTACCATCACGACCTGGCGGGCTTTACGAAAAACGAGCGCGTCCTCGCATGGGTTCTCGCGCTGGGCTACAACATTGTCGTCGCCTATTCAGCCGACAGGATCCGGCAGGACGCGGCGACGGTCAAGTGGTACGAATGGCTCCATGTCATCCAGTCTCGTGTGTTGGCGAAGACGGTCGGCGGCAGGGTCTCGGAGTTCCGGCATGACCGAAGTCCGCTGTTCGCGCGCGGGATTGACCCCTCGACGCCGCTGGATGACGGCACGATTGTCGCGACCTACGGCGGTGTCCGGTTCGTCGTGAATCTCGGCGACGTCCCGCGTGTGGTCGAGGGGCATCGCCTTGCGCCCTACGGTTGGCGCATCGAAGGATGTGGCGTGAATGCCGCCGCGCGAGAGGGAGAGGCGCCGTTCGTCGAGGTTGACGGAAAACGATTTGAATACGGAAAGGAAGGTGACTTGTAAAGGGGGTGGGTCAGCAGAAACTCCTTAAGCCACTTTATTATGATTGCTATGGGGGTGGCTCTTCCATCCGCATGGAGACGCCCCTTCCATCCGCATCGGTTGACGCATCCGTTCCAGATCGTCCCCGGCGTCTATGGGGTGTCGTTGTTCGCTTTTCTTCTTTGGTTGACCCCCTGGCCTTCCTCTCTTCTTTGCTGACCCGTTAGATATTACCATTTTGGTTTCATCGTAGCGCGCAGAAGTAAACGCAAGTGAGCAGACCTAAACGCAAGTTTTGGTCTGCTTTGTTTCTTTTGACTGTTCGTTTTTCTTGCGGGAGTAAATGCAAGACGTCGAGACTTGAAGAAATGAATCTTCTTCGATGCTTTTCAAGCGGACCTCTCGGTCTTTTGATACAATGCTCACGCTGCCCGCACCCGGGGAGAATTTTCGGCTGTCGTCCGAGTGCGGGTTGAGCTCTGGGCCCTCGCGAGAGGGCCTATCTTACTTCTCGATGTCGATCTTGTCCGACTTCTTCACGCCGTAACGTTCCATTACAACCTTGTCGGCATGGCGTTTGAACTTCATTCCGAGCAGAATGGGGTCGAGTGTCACCTGGTTGCCCGGGATGCGGCGGATGCCGAGCCTGTCGAGGAATTCCTTTCCGCGCTCTCCGTGTCGTTCGACGAAGACGTCGTAGGGCGATTTCCCTCCGAGCCAGTCGCGCGTGTAGCTGTTGACGTGCGACATCGCGAGGTCCACGTCCTGCTGCACGAGCGCGTCGAACGACGTCCCGTGCTCGAGGATGCGCCTGACTTCGCGGTGATTGCGTTCGACGTGCGGTTTCTGGCTCGAGCAGTAGGGATCGCAGTAGAACAGGCGGATGCCGCGGGGAACGCGTTTCGTCGAGCTGTGGACGGGATCGGGTCTGTAGAGCCCGATGCCGTCGGGATCGCTGAACTCGGGCCCGTTGTCCGTGACGATGATCGCGAAGATCTCGCGGAAAAGCACGGGGCCCGCGATTCCCCAGGGCAGGTTGACGATCCGCGTGCAGGTCTGTGCTGTTCCGGCGTCGCGGAGAAAGGCGAGCATCAGCCCGCAGTCGTTGAACTGGAACGTGAACAGCACCTTTCCCCCGACCTGTCCGATGACGGTGTCCATCTCGACGACGGAGAGATCGGGGTTGGCCTTGCGGTAGGCGATCAGCTCGTCGTGCGTCCTTCCGACGCGGCATTTCGCGTTCGTCCTCGTCTCGGCCTTCCTCGTTTCGGGTTTTCTTCTTCCGGCGAACGGAAGGTCGCTCGCATTCACGTCGAAGAGCCCGGCCTTGATGTATCCGTAGATGGTGCGTTCCGCGATGCCCTTGAAGATTTCCGCGTTGCAGGCCATCACGTGTCTGACGGACTGGTTCCTGAGAATGCAGGGCGAGAGGATCTTGTTCATCTCGGCGACACGGTCGTTGTCGGGATGGACGCCGCTTCTGGATTTCCTGAGCGTCCCCGCGTAGTTCGCCTGTGCGCTGTCCGCGACGTAGAGCCTCTTCTTCAGCGGGCAGGAGTGGAATCTCTCGCATCCGTTGCAGACGTAGGGCGAGCTCCCGAGTCTCGTGCAGACGGCCTCCCGGAACTCGGGGCAGACCGTGAAGCACTTCGGCGTCGTTCTGAAGAGCCTCTTCGGGTCGTTTCCGTATCCCCGGATTCTCGAACAGGCGTCGTAGTTCGCGCAGACGCGGTTGGAGCATCCGTATCCGCGGCTGACCCAGACCCTGCGGTTGAGGATTTCCCGCTGGATCGTCGAGTCGGGCCTTCCCCGGTCGGCGGCTATCTCCGAGACCGGCCATCTCAGTCCGAGCAGGAATTCAATCCTGCATCGGTCGTTTCCGTTCATGTGTTTCGCCATGTCGGCTTTCCTTTCGTTGGATGATATCCGTCGCGGCCTGACGCCAGGTCGTTCGACGGAACCCGGAGGGATAGTCTACACGGAACGCGACGGTTGCGTTCATCTCGGCGAAATCGTCGATTGCGGAGGTAAACGCAAGTCTTCCTCCCTCGGGAGGAAGAGAGGGATTATGACTTCTTCTTGTCTGAAGAGGGTAAACGCAACCCGTTCTTGCATTAAGCTCTGCAACCTACACCACCCGGTGAATTCGGGGCCCCACTTCCTCCACTCGATGATTTTTGGTATAATGCTGACACACTGTCAACTGGCAATCACGCCACGAACACACTATATACGAAAGGTCAAGACGATGAACAAGTTCCTGTTGGCGGCCACGGCGGCCGCATCTCTGGCGTTCGGCGCGCAGGCGGCGGACCTCTACGTGTCGCTCGCGAACGGCAAGAACAAGAACGCGGGCACGAAGGAGGCCCCGCTCAAGAACCTCTGGAAGGCCCTCGAAAAGGCCGAGACGGGCGACGTGATCCACCTCGCCGAGGGCAGCTACCCCGGCAAGATGAAGTGCGGCTGGTTCATGATGACGAAGCCCGTCTCCATCATCGGCGGGTACTCCGCGGACTTCGCCACGCGCGACCCGCTCGCGCACCGCACGCTCTTCCAGCCCGCGAACGAGCACAACGACAAGAAGGGCGCCGGGCGCGGCATCCTGCACATCGAGTTCGAGAAGTCGCCCGCGAAGGCCCCCAAGGGCTTCAAGATGAAGCTCGACGGCCTCATCTTCGACGACGGCTTCGCGTCGAGCTACCACGCCGTGAAGGGCAAGCCGGAGGGCTTCGACACGGGCATGTGGCTGCAGGGCCCGGCGAAGAACCCGGCCGACAAGTGCGTGAGCGCCGACCGCTACTCGATCTACTCGGCGACGGCCTCGCGCGGCGAGGGCGACATCGAGATCGAGAACTGCGTGTTCGTCAACGGCTCGAACATGGGCGTGAACCTCAACTGGTGGAAGGGCGAGGTCGAGATCGAGAACTGCGTGTTCGTCAACAACCGCCTCATCGGCGCGAACGTGAACTGCACGAACCCGAAGCCCGCCGTGAAGTGGGAGTTCAAGAACAACACCGTCCTCTTCACCTGGACGACGAAGAACGACCTCCAGGGCATGGGCTACGGCGTGAGGACGAACACGAAGGTCGAGAGCGAGATCAAGGACAACGTGATCGGCCTCAACGTGATGAGCGGCCTCGACAACACGATGGGCAACCCGAAGGACAAGAAGATCAAGATCGACGGCAACGTCTTCTTCCTCAACCGCGAGAGCGACATCCAGATGACGGTCTCGCCCTCCATCGCGAAGGTGCGCGTGGACGGCTTCGAGGACCTGGAGGGGACGGACGGCATCGAGTCGATCGAGGGCAACGTAGACCTCGCGGACCCCAAGGCGTTCGAGGGCCGCATCGACCCGAAGTACCTCAACGCCTTCCTGACGATGAAGTACTCCGAGAAGACGAAGCTCGACGAAGGCAAGTGCAACGCGCTGCGGAGCGTCCTCGGGCTTCCGCTCCAGGGCACGGTCAAGACGCAGTGCGACATGTACGCGAACCGCTACCCGTGGGAGATGGCGCTCAAGCTCTTCGGCGCCCTGCCCGGCAAGGGCGCGCAGGCGATCAAGTGAGGGACGTTCCACGCACGGGCATGAAGAAGATTCTGATCTTGACGGACGGCAAGGCCGGGCATGAGAACCAGTCGAGAGCTTTTGTGCGGGCGTTGGGCGGAAATCCGACATTGGCGGCGGTTCGTTTCAAGTCGAAGTTCCACAAGGCTCTCAGCTATCTCTTCGACCGGTTGGGCGTGAGCTGTCCGTCGCTCGTGTGCGGACTTGATGACGTGACTGCCGATGGTTGCGCGGCGGTCGTGGGGACGGGTTCCGGAACGTTTTACGCGGCGAAGGCCCTGTCGCGACGGCTGGGCGTCAAGTGCGGCGTTGTCCTCTATCCGCGCGGCTATCGCATCGCGACATTCGACTGCATCTTGGCACCGGCGTTCGACCGACCGCCAAGAGCTCCGAACGTGATCGAGATTCCGGCGAACCTCGTGGCGAATGACGCGGCGTTCTATGCGAAGGGCGTGGCGGACTTCCGCGTCCGCACGGATATCGTGCCGGACATCGCCGTAATCGTCGGAGGGCCGAACAAGTGTTCGACAATGACGGCGGACTGGATGCGACGCCAGTTGGACGCCGTCTTCGCGTGTCCGGGCAAGAAGGCCGTGACGACCTCACGTCGGACGCCGCCCGAGGTGGAGGCGGTCATCGATTCGTATCCGTGGGACTACAAGCTGCTCTATTCCCAAGACCATTTCAATCCGATTCCGGCGTTTGTGAGTCTCGCCAAGCGGCTCTACGTCTCGGCGGAATCGACGGGGATGCTCTCTGAGGCGTGCACCTTCGGTACGGCGGAAGTCATTGCGCTCGACAACCTGAATCCAGGGCCGCACAAGTTCCGCCGGTTCGTGGATGGGTTGGTTGCCGGCGGTTATGCCGCTTGGCAGGGCGAGGAATCTTGCGGATGTTCGCGCAAGGTCGATCTCTCGGCGGCTTTTGCGTCTGCGCGGCGGTTGATGGGGCTATGATTCGCTTCCGAACCGTCCTCTTCTCTTTTCTCATCTGTCTGCCGGCGATTCTGTTGATTGGCGCGGGTGCTGCGTTGATCGGGCTTTCCGTGCCAAAGGCCGTTCGCGCGGAGCCGGGACGCATCGGCCGCGAGTATCGCGAGGTCGCCGAGTCTCTTGCTGATCGACGTCTTGATCGCGTGACTGTCCTGGACGAACGGCGGAAGGGCTGGCGTCAGGCGGGGCGGGTCAATGGCGCGCCGTGGGGCTATTCGGTGGAGGGGCACGAGACGACGGTTTGGTGGCGCGGCGGGACACATGAATGGCGGGTCGTAAAGGTTCCGGCGCGTCGACCGTTCCCGTACGCGCTCATCTTTTATGGCGGCGGCGCGTTGGTCGCGTCCGTCTTGGCCTTGCTCAGCGCGTTGGCGGTTGTCTGTTTCGTTCGGTTCATGCGCGAGCGCGATGACTTTCTCGCGGCGACGGCCCATGACCTCACGACGCCGCTTGTCGGGTTGCGTCTGACCATTGGACGGGATGATGCCGAAGCTCGGCGGCTGAACGAGCGGCTTCTTCTTGTCGTCGGAAACATCAAGGACTTCATGCGCCTTGGCGGACGGCGGAAGCCCCCTGAAAGGAAGTCCTTCGACCTTGTGGCCCTGACGCGTGAAGCGGCTTGTCTTTTTGCGGCGGACTATGCGGAGGAGACGTCTGGCCCCGTGGACATTCAAGACGGGACGCTGCCCGTCTGCGCCGACGAGACGCAGACCTTGCAGATCCTTTGGAATCTTCTGGGCAATGACCTCAAATATGCCGCGCCGTACGGGGCCGTCTCCGTGCGCTTCCGGCAGGAGGCCGCGTTCGCGTTCGCCGATTTCATTGACGAGGGGCAGGGAATGACGGCGCGGCAGATGAAGAAGGCGTTCAGCCGCTATTATCGTGCGCGCACGGTGCTGGAATCGGGCAAGGGCGGTTTTGGCATCGGCCTTTGCACGGCACGGGAGTTTGCGCGAGCGATGGGCGGAGACCTGACGGTCCGCGCCAACAGGCCGAAAGGCTGCATCTTCACGCTGAAGCTTCCAAAAGCCTGAAAGATGGGCGTGTCACAGCTGGGCTGTCGACATGCCGTTTGCCAGGCGGGCGATTTTCCCGCATTCGACGATTTTATGGTATAATTGAACCCATTATGAGAAAAGGAATCATTCTTGCGGGGGGCGCGGGCACGCGGCTTCATCCGTTGACGCGTGTCGTCTCGAAGCAGTTGCTGCCAGTCTACGACAAGCCGATGATTTTCTATCCGCTTTCGACGCTGATGCTGGCGGGCATCCGCGACGTGCTGATCATTTCTACGCCGCTGGACTTGCCGATGTTCCAACGATTGCTGGGCGACGGCTCGGACCTCGGCATGCGCTTTGAATACAAGGTTCAGGAAGTCCCGAACGGCCTTTCCCAGGCGTTTGTGCTGGGTCAGGAGTTCATCGGCTCGGACGACGTCTGCCTCGTCCTTGGTGACAACATCTTCTATGGTGCCGAACTGCCCGCAATGTTGTGTGCGGCGAACGCGGATCTTGCGCCGACCGTCTTCGGCTATCGAGTGGCGGATCCCCAGCGCTATGGGGTCGTCGCGTTCGACAAGGAAGGGCGCGTCCTCTCCATCGAGGAGAAGCCGTCGCGCCCGAAGTCGAACTATGCGATTGTCGGGCTGTACTTCTTTCCGAACTCCGTCGTCTCGATTGCAGCGGCGCAGAAGCCGTCCGCACGCGGCGAATATGAGATTACGGACGTGATTCGCGAGTATTTCCGGCGTGGCGAGCTGAAGGTCCAGGTCATGAGCCGCGGCTACGCCTGGCTGGACACGGGCACGCATCAGTCTCTTGCGGATGCGACGAACTTCGTGCGCGCGATTGTCGAGCGACAGGGTCTTCAGATGAGTTGTCTGGAGGAGATCGCCTGGGCGAAGGGCTGGATTGACGCCGCGCAGCTCCAGCGGCTGGCCGCGACGTACGGGAAGTCAACCTACGGGCAGTATCTTCGAAATCTCGTCTGAGCGCGGATTGTCGTATGGGTTACGCAAAGAGAAAGACTACGGGTTTGGCGTCTTCTTCGGCGACGGTGCCGAAGGTCCAGCCTTCGGCACCGGCTTCTGCGTCGTCGATCTGGAACATGCAGCTCGGAGGGTCGAAGGCGAAGACCGACATGAAGCGCGTCGAGGTTTTGCTCTTCGTCTCTGAACTCGCTGACTTGCTGGAGGCTGGCATGACGCTCGGACAGGCCCTTCAGGCGCTTGCGAATCAGGGCGAGGTGGACTCGGGCCAGCGCTTCATCTGTCAGGACCTCTGTGACCGCATCGTGCGCGGCGAGAACTTTTCTGATGCTTGCGCACATCATCCAAAGACATTTCCGCCGCTGTTCTCGAACATGCTCCGCGCGGGTGAGGCGTCGGGCGCGATGGTCGAGGTCCTGCGGCGGCTTGGCGAGCATTATGAGCGTGACGACAACATGCGCGGCAAGATCAAGAGTGCACTGACCTATCCGCTGATCGTGCTGTGCTTCGGTGTTCTCGCCGTCATAGGTGCACTGGTCTGGATCATTCCGCAGTTCCAGAAGGTGTTCGACTCTCTCGGTGCGGCGTTGCCGTTGCCGACGCGCATCCTGATCGGCATGTCCGACGCGCTCATCCACTACGGCTGGCTGATGGCGATCGGCCTCGTCGCGTTCGTCTGGTGGTTCCGCAGATGGTGCAGGACCGAGGCGGGACTTCGCGCGCTTGACGGCTGGAAGCTCAAGGCCCCGCTCATCAAGGGCATTGTCGCGGCGGGCGCGTATTCATCGCTCGCCTACACGCTGAAGACGCTTCTCACGAACGGCGTAAATGTCCTTCAGGCCCTGAAGATCTGCGAAGAGACATGCGGAAACGCCGTCATTGGCGACGCGCTTAGGACGGCACGCCAACGCGTGACGGACGGCACGTCCATCTCGGGGCCGCTCGCGTCGTCGGGCGCGTTTCCTCGCATGATGACGGACATGCTGGCCGTCGGCGAGCAGGCGGGCGACATGGCCGCGTCGCTTGAACATATCGGCAAGCGCTATCAGAAAGACATGGACCGCAACATCGTCTCGTTCACAAATGCGCTCGAGCCGATTCTGATCGTCGCTATTGCCGGTGTCGTCGGCTTCGTCGCGATTGCGATTCTCATGGCCGTCTTCAAGGTTTCGTCGTCGATCGGGTAGGGTGACCGGAGGCGTCGCGGATGCGCGACAGTCGGGATTGCCGCGCGTTGAGGCCTAAATCTCCCGAATCGGAACGACTTTCACGAACTTTGGACGGTAGGCGCACCAGTTGTCGCGAATGCGTTGGGCGAGCGTCGAACCCGTGCGGCGCAGATGTTCCAGGATGAGGTCGCCGAGACGCGCTTCGTCCGCTGACCCGGCATCCACCGTCGCGAGGTCGATCGAGGCGAGGTTGCACCGCAGGTCGAAGTCGCCGGCTTCGTCGAGGACATAGGCGACGCCGCCTGTCATGCCTGCGCCGAAGTTGACGCCCGTCGGCCCGAGGATGACGGCTTCGCCGCCCGTCATGTATTCGCAGCCGTGGTCGCCGATGCCTTCCGCGATGAGCGTCGTGCCCGAATTGCGGATGCCGAAACGTTCGCCGGCCTGTCCGTTGAGGAAAATCTTGCCGCGTGTGCCGCCGTAGGCGATGACATTTCCCGCGATGACGTTCTCTTCGGGCCTGAAGGCCCCGACGGACTTGAGGACGATGATGCCGCCCGAAAGGCCCTTGCCGACGAAATCGTTGGCTTCGCCCGTCAGGTTGAAGGTGATGCCGGCGCCGAGGAACGCGCCGAACGACTGGCCGGCGACGCCCGTGAAGTTGACGGTGATCGTGTCATCTGCAAGGTCGCCGAACCGCGCGGCGACCTCGCTTGCGAATGCGGTTCCGACCGTACGGTCGGTATTGCGGATCTCTCGCGACAGGACAATCCGTTTATCTGCTATCGACTTGAGTTCCGGCAGGAGCTGATGTCGGTCGTAGGAGTCGAAGACATAGGGGTTCGCGCCCGGGGTGAAGCGCGGCATGTCGCCCGTCTCCCTCGCGAAGAGCCGCGAGAAGTCGAAGTCGCCTGGACTTTGCGTCAACAAGTCAGTGCGGCCGACGGCCTCGTCCAGCGAATGCAGCCCCAATGCGGCGAGATAGCCGCGTGTTTCCTCAGCGAGAAAGCGGAGAAAGTTCACGATATGCTCAGGCTTGCCCGTGAACAGCTTGCGTTTTTCGGCGCACTGCGTCGCAATGCCGACAGGGCAGGTGTCGCAGTGACAGCGACGGTCCTGGATGCAGCCGAGCGCGACGAGGAGGGTCGTGCCGAAGCCGAACTCTTCCGCGCCGAGAAGGGCGGCGATCACGATGTCGCGTCCCGTCTTGAGCTGGCCATCGACCTGCACCTTGACGCGTCCTCGCAACCCGTTCTTGACGAGGGTCTGCTGGGTCTCGGACAGCCCGAGTTCCCATGGGAGGCCCGCATGTTTCATTGAGGTGAGCGGTGCGGCGCCCGTGCCGCCGTCGAAACCCGAGATCAGCACGACGTCCGCGTGGGCCTTCGCGACGCCGGCGGCAATCGTGCCGACGCCCGCCTCGGAGACGAGCTTTACCGAGATGCGCGCCTTCGGGTTTGCGCAGCGCAGGTCGTAGATGAGCTGGGCGAGGTCCTCGATTGAGTAGATGTCGTGGTGCGGCGGCGGCGAGATGAGCGTCGTGCCGGGACGGGCATGCCGCAGCTTCGCGACGAAATCGTTCACCTTGTGCGCGGGAAGCTGTCCACCTTCGCCTGGCTTCGCGCCCTGCGCGAGCTTGATCTGAAGGTCCTTCGCATGGCGCAGGTAGTCGAGCGTCACGCCAAAGCGGCCCGACGCGACTTGCTTGATGCCGCAGTCGGCGTCCGTGTCAAAGCGCTCGGCGTTCAGGCCGCCCTCACCCGAGTTGGACATGGACCCGATCGAGTTGAACGCGCGCGCGATGGCCTCGTGCGCCTCGGGCGAGAGGGAGCCGAGTGACATCGCTCCGCCGACGAAGTGCCGCAGGATGGACTTGACGGGCTCGACCTCGGAGAGGGGAATGGGTGGAGGATGAGGTAAAAAGGAAGAAGGAAGAGATGCGGATGTTTCGTTTGTCTCCGAAGCTAGGCGGAACAGGCCGCGCAGGGTGCAGTCTGCTTTCTCGGCGGCGTTGACGGCGTCCGAGTATTCCTTGAACTTGGCGAAATCGTTCGTGCGCACAGCCTGACGGAACGCGGCCAGCGTCTGCGGCGTCCAGGTATGGTCTTCGGAGCCTTTGCGATAGCGGTATTGGCCGCCGGGGGCAAGAAGAGGCGCGGCCGACGGCGCAGTCGTCACAAGACGTTCGATCTCCTTGAATCCGAGTCCGCCGACGCGTGAAGGCGTGCCGGGAAAGTTGCGGTCGATGACTTCGGGCGCGAGGCCGACGGCCTCGAAGATCTGCGCCGAGCGATAGCTGCGCAGGGTCGAGATGCCCATCTTCGACATGATCTTCAGCAGCCCCTTGTCCACGGCCTGAATGTAGTTCGCCGCCGCCTTGACGGGATCGCCCGGAAAGAGCGCCGAGACGCTTTCCAACGCGAGATAAGGGTTGACGGCGGTTGCGCCATAGCCAAGGAGGACCGCGAAATGATGGACTTCGCGAACTTCGCCCGACTGGACGATCAGGCCGATGGCGCTGCGCAGTCCCGCTTCAATGAGGGCGCGGTTGACGGCGGCGAGCGCAAGCAGGATCGGCAGGGGCCGCTTGTCCGCGCCGTCCGCTTCGCGGTCAGAGAGAACGACGATTTTCGCGCCCGAGCCGACGACTTCGACCGCGCGTTTCGCGAGGTTGCCGAGAGCGACTTCAAGCGAACCCGTGAAGAAGGTGGAGAGCGTTGCCGCCGGATAGCCGCGGTCGCCGACCTTCGAGAGCCGCGCGAGTTCATCGTCCGTCAGCACGGGACGACGCAGCTTGATGAGCCGCGCGTGTTCGGGCGTTTCCGTGAGGATGTTGCCCCGGTTGCCGATGTAGGTCATGAGCGACATGACGAGTTCCTCGCGGATTGGGTCGATCGGCGGGTTCGTGACCTGCGCGAAGAGCTGGTGAAAGTAATCGAAAAGCGAACGGCGCACCTTCGAGCGGCAAGCGAGCGCGGCATCGTTCCCCATCGAGCCGACGGGTTCCTTGCCGTCGCGCGCCATGGGTGTCAGGATGAGCTCGAGGTCTTCGTCCGTATAGCCGAAGAGACTCTGACGGCGCGTCAGGTCGCCTGGGACCTTCGAGGGGACGATCTCCGAGAAGAGGCCTTGGATGGCGATGTGGTTCTCCTCGACCCAGCGACGATAGGGGCGGCGGCGGGCATAGCGCGTCTTGATCTCCGCGTCCTCAAGGAGGCGGTGATTGGGCAGGTCGAGGTAGATCATCGCGCCTGGTTTGACACGCCCGTGGCGGACGACTTCCGCCGGAGCGATGTCGAGAACGCCTGTCTCGGAGGCCAGCACGAAGAGGTTGTCCTTCGTGAGCGTCCAGCGGGCGGGACGAAGCCCGTTGCGGTCGAGCGCGGCACCGGCGGAGAGGCCGTCCGTGAAGGCGACGGCGGCGGGACCATCCCATGGCTCCATCAGCGCGGAATGGTACTCGTAGAAGCCGCGCACGTCATGCCCCATGTAGTATTTCGCGCCCCAGGCCTGTGGCATCAGCATCAGCATCGCGTGCGCTGGGTCGCGTCCGGCTGCGACAAGCAGCTCGAACATGTTGTCCAGCGAGGCCGAGTCGGACTGCCCGTCGCGGATGAGCGGAAGGACCTTCTTCAGATCGTCCCCGAAGAGCGGTGAGGCGAGGTCCTTCTCGCGGGCCTTGAGCGCGTTGAGGTTACCCTTGAGGGTGTTGATCTCGCCGTTGTGCGCAAGCATGCGGAAGGGGTGGGCGAGTTCCCATGTCGGAAAGGTGTTGGTCGAATACCGCTGGTGGACGAGCGCGAGGGCCGAGACGAAGTCGGGGCTGGCGAGGTCGGGGTAGAACTTTTCGACCTGCGGCGCAAGCAGCAGACCCTTGTAGACGACTGTGCGGGTCGAGAAAGAGCAGATGTAGCCGTTCTTCAATTGCTGTTCAATCGCGCGACGGATGACGAAGAGCTGGCGTTCACGGGCGACCGAGGTGGTTGCGTCCACCGTGACGAACAACTGTCGGATCTTCGGCAAGACGCGGCGCGCGACGGGACCGACCGCATTCGGGACGACTGGCACGTCGCGCCAAGAGATGACTTCCGCGCCATTCGCGCGCACGGCTTCCTCAAACAGGCGTTCCTCGCCGACGCCCCCGAAGACCATTGCAAGGCCGTAGGCCCCCTTGGGCGGAAGGTTCGGGACTCGCTGTCGGAAGAAAGCGTCGGGAATCTGCACCAGGAGTCCCGCGCCGTCGCCAGTCTCGGGGTCGTTCCCCGTCGCACCGCGATGCATGAGGCGTTTGAGCACCGTCAAGCCGTTCATGACGACGGTGTGCGAGGCGACATTGTCGAGATTGGCGACAAGTCCGACGCCGCAGGCATCGTGTTCAAAGTGGCGGTCATACATTCCCGTGTGTGTGTTTGCTTTCATGAGATCTTCCTTACATTCAAGGATTTCGTTGCAAAGCCCGTGCCAGACAAGTCCTTTGGCGAGACCCCCGCCAAACATTACAGGTGGTGTAATAGTCCGTGCGGGTCTTTACAGAAGCTTCAGGCCTTCGCCTGTGTTCGATAGGTCGTAGGGGAGATGTCGAACGCGGCCGAGAAGGACTGCAAGAAGTAGGTGGTTGATGAAAAGCCACTCTTTTGGGCGATGTCCGCAAGGCCGAGCGTGGTGCTGGTGAGCAGACGGCAGGCCTTTTCGAGCCTGACCTTGGCGATCTGCTTTTGGACGGACAGGCCCAGCGTTCGGGCGAAGGCCCTCGTGACGAGGGTGTGCGACTTCTTCAGATGAGCGAAGACATCACAGGCGGAGATTCCGTTGGTGGCCTCGCGGCTGATGTAGACCAATGCGTCTGAAAGCCAGGGCGGGTCAAGTGGATAGGTCTCCGTTGAGCGACATGGGACGACGCCGCGCGGTTCGATCTGGCGGATGATTTGGCGACTCGGCGGTTCGGTCGCCAGAAGGAGCTGGTCGAGCGTTTCGGCTGCTGTGCGACCGATTTCGCGCGTATTGGGATCGATGCTGGACAGCATGGGGTGTGTTGCGCCGCAAATCAAGAGATCGTTGTCGAGGCCCAGCACGGCAACGTCCTCGGGCACCCGTATCATGTTGTCGCGGCAGATCCCCAAGACCTGCCAGGCTCTGAGGTCGTCTGGACAGAAGATGCCAATTGGCTTTGGGAGACGCTTAATCCAAGTGCTCAGGGCGCGCGCGTCGCGCGGGCGGGCAATCTGGTCTCCGATGACCTCGTGGGCGTCGGCCTTGTGTGCGGTCTCGGAGGATGAAGTGAACAGGTGGCAGTTGAACCCCGCGCGCCGAAGGCTCAGCACGTAGGCCGATCTGCAATAGGCGGACGTCTTGCCCGCGCCATAGGGGCAGAATCCGAAGTTCGAGAAACGACGGTCGATGAAGTGCTCTGCAGCCAGCTTCCCGATGGCGGCGTGCTTCTCTTTGACGAGCGCGAAATGGAACGCGGGGTAATTGCAGAAGACATCCACTACGGGCTTCTTCGTGTTGGCGAGGAGCTGCGCAATCTCGGGCGTCATTACGCGCGCGATGAACCCGTCAAAGCGATTCTGCCGCCGGTGCTGGAAATCGGCTGGGGCCAGGTACTGGATCTCCCACGGGCGGCACTGCGCGTAGGTGATGATGCCTTCGCACAACTCGCGGCCGTAGGCGCGCGTGCGCTCGATGAGCAGTCCGATTTTTCGATAGGCTTCCATGACAGGGGAGCAGTATACCATATTTGCCTTGATGACGTGTGTTGCGATAATCGCATGGAGGGTTGCGGAATTCGTTATTGCTTGTGTCGGGATGACCATGGTATAATGATGGACATAAAAGAAAGAGAAGAAGAATGTCACGAATCACTATTCCAATTGAAGAGTTCAGGCAGCGCGTCGCGAACGCTGCGAAGTTGGTGGCGGCGAAGGGCCTTGATGTCCTTGTGGTCAACGGCAGCGAGGCGGATTACGCGGACACGCGCTACTTCTCGAACTTTTGGCCGGTCTTCGAGCGTGTCGGCGTCGCCATCGCGGCGAACGGAGCCTACACGCTGATGGTCGGACCCGAGAGTCAGGTCTTCGCGGGTGACTTCAGCTGGATGGATAGGATTGCGGTCGTCTACCAGTATCGTGAGAGTGCCGACCCGTCGTATCCCGAGCTGAAGAGCGAGACCTACAGGGACGTCTTCGCGAAGATGGGCGTCACGGGCGACAGCATCCGGATTGGCGTCGCGGCGAAGCTCAACACGAACTGCGTGCAGTTTGAAGGTCTGCGAGACTGCTATCCGAACGCTTCAATCGAATGGGCAGACGACATCATGCTCAACCTGCGCCGCGTCAAGTCGGCGAACGAGATTGCCTGCATCCGCGAGGCCGCGCGCATTACGGACCTCGCCACGAAGGCCGTCATGGCCGAACTGAAGCCAGGCAGGTCCGAACTGGAGCTTGTCGGAGTCGCGCAGAAGTGCATCTACGAGAACGGCGCGGAATACGAGGGTCTGCCGATGTACTGCTTTGCCGAGAAGTCCACGCGCCACGCAATTTCGCGTTCGAGCTATCGGGTGATCCGGGAGGGCGACATCGTCCAGCTCAACCTTTCCGCGAAGGTCTGCGGCTATTCGCCGTCCATTGGACTTCCGGTCTGTTGCGGTAGGCTCTCGCCCGAGAAGCGCGAACTCGTGCAGTTCGGCCTCGACGCCCATTACTGGACGGAGTCACACCTGAAGCCTGGCATTCTTGCTTCGCAGGTTGCGAAGGATTTCATCAAGTTTTACGAAGACCATGGCCGGCGCGCGAACTACTTCTACGGGCCGTGCCACGGCACGGGTCTCATCGAGGTCGAGGCTCCGTGGATGGAGACGATCTCGGACTACGAGCTGGAGCCGAACATGACGTTCCAGATCGACACTTTCGTGACCTCGCTGATGTTCGGCCTCCGCTGGGAGAAGCCAGTTGCGATTACCGCGACGGGATGCGTAAACCTCGCGCCGGAGCAGATTGGCCTCGGCGGTCCAATCGAGGTGGAAAACTGAGATGCGCTACGAACTGATGCGTCCGTCGCAAATCCGCGTAGCGATTGCGAAGCGCACGCCCGTCGTGTTGCCGCTGGGCGTTCTCGAATACCATTCTGAGCATCTGCCGGTTGGAATGGACACGCTGGCCGTCGAGCGGGCGCTTCGCGAATACGAGAAGGAGGCGGAAATTGTCATTCTCCCCAGCTTCTACTGGGGGGCGTCGTCGCGCGCCGTCGCCCCATGCGAAGGGCGCGGCTCGATCCCCGTGGATTCGCAGACCCTCGTGCCGATTGCGCGCCAGATTTTCAGGGGGCTTCTTGACGTCGGCTTCCGCAACATTCACACGTTTGTCCACCATCAGTCCGAGGACTTTGCCGCCGGCATGCCGACGGATCTCGCGTTTCGTCTGGCGTCGCGTCAGGTGATCATGGAATACCTTGAGGAGAAGAAAGGTGACGGCTGGTGGGGCAATCCGTCCTCGGCGACTTACTACACCGATCACACGAACCCTGACGCGAACCCGTTTTTCTGGATTCGGAACCATGCGCTCATGGATGCGAAGGTCCTGGCGAACTATCCGTTTGACCATGCGGGTGAGGGCGAAACATCTTTGATGATGTCGCTCTGCCCCGACACGGTCAACATGGCCGAGTTCGACAAGATGGCGTGGTACGCGCAGTCGGCCCTCAGGGCCTCGAAGGAGACGGGAGACGGCGGTGTCCGGATGATTCTCGACCACTTCCGCCGCGTTCTCGGAGGGCAGGGGAAGGGGGGCGTCGCGAGGACCGAGCCTCTTGTCGGAGGTTCGCTTGGCGAAGAACGGGTGGTGACGTGAGACGGACGGCCCTGTGCCTGATTCTCTTCGGGGGGCTGGCGTTCGTCGCCCGCGCCGAAGGCGTCGCGGCTCTTCCGGGCGTGCCCGAGACGAAGCCCTCGTTGTCGCCGTTCCCGTTCCCGGACCGTCTCACGGCGTACATTTGGCGTAACTGGACTGTCGTGCCGAAAGCGCGTCTCGCTGCGGTCGTCGGGGCCTCGCCCGAGGATCTTACGGCGGTTGCCCGCGAGATGGGACTGCCCCCGGATCCTGTCGTGTTACCCGAATGGCGAACGAAAGGCTGGATTACGGTCTTGCGCCGAAACTGGCATCTCCTGCCGTATGATCAACTCCTGGAGCTGTTGCGGCTGACGTCAGAGGAGATGCGCTTTGAACTAATGGAGAACGATTTCCTCTGGGTGAAGCTGGGCCTTCTCAAGCCGAAGTGCGAACCGCTTCGCTTTGACGCGCGGCGGATGTCCGCGACACGTGCGGCGCGGCTGGACTTGGCGACGATCCTGCACGAGGAGGGTCTTGATCCGTCGGCGGCAGAAGAACCGCGCTTTAGCTTCATCCGCGACATCTCGACGCCTCTGCCGTCCGCGCCAGTCGCCGAGTCGGACTCTCCTTTTGACTTTCGGCTCATCTTCTCGTACTTCGCCGACTACGGAGACCCGCTGGGAGATCCCGAAGTCGGTTCGTACCCGGAAGGCCTCTTGCAACGGCTTGCGGCGCAGGGAGTGAATGCCGTTTGGCTGCACACGGTTTTGCGGACGCTTGTCAAGGATGTGCGCTATCCCGAATTCGGCGCGGAATCCGAACGGCGGTTGCTGAACCTGCAGGGGCTCGTGGACCGTGCGGCGCGCTACGGCATCAAGGTCTACCTTTACATGAACGAGCCGCGCGGACTCGATCCGTCCTTCTTCCGTAAGCTGGGGCGGCAGACGCTCGCGGGCGCGACACAGGGCGGGCTTCAGACGATGTGCACGCTGAATCCCGAGACGCAGCGTTGGCTCTCGGATTCGCTGGAGAAGGTCTTTAGGACGGTTCAGGGCCTTGGCGGCATCTTCACGATCTCGGCCAGCGAGAACCTCACGAATTGCGCCTACAATCCGGGTGTCAAGGACTCGTGCCCCGTCTGCCGCAGCCACAGCCGCGCGGAAATCATCGCGACTGTGAACCGTGCGATGGTGATGGGAATGGCCAAGGGCGATCCGAAAGCCGAGGCTCTTATTTGGAACTGGCAGTGGCCGGTCGAGGCGGAGTCCGAGATCGTCGCGGCCTTGCCGAAGACGAACGTGCGGCTTATGGCCGTCAGTGAGAACGGCATGGAAGTCTGTCGCGGCGGCGTCAAGGCCGTCGAGAACGACTATTCGATCTCCATCGTGGGGCCGGGTAAGCGCGCGAAGGCGTTCTGGCGCCTCGCGCGAGAGCGGCAGTTCGAGGCGGTCGCCAAGGTGCAGGTCAACAACTCGTGGGAACTCTCAACCTTCCCGTACCTGCCGACGATGGAGCTGAGCGCACGGCAGGCGGTGAATTTGGCGAACGAAGGCCTTCACGGCGTGATGCTCAGCTGGTCGCTCGGTTGCTACCCCGCCGCGAACCTTTGCCTCTACCGCGACCTGCGCAAGGGCGAGACGACGGTCGATCCGCTTCTTGACCGAACCGCCGTGCGTCTCTACGGCTCGAACTGCGTGAGCCGCGTGCGAGCCGCCTGGCGGGCATTCGCGCGTGGGTTCGAGCAGTATCCGTTTGCGCTCGGTGCACTCTACCATGGGCCGCAGCAGTGGGGGCCAGCCGCGCCGATCTATCCCAAGCCGACGGGCTATACGGCGACGATGGTGGGGCTGCCGTATGACGACTTGGAGAGCTGGCGCGCCCAATATCCGGCAGACGTCTATGCGCGGCTGATGGGCGCGGTCGCCGATGGCTTTGCGGAAGGTTGCCGCCTGATGGAGGGCGTGGCCGACCCCAAGGAATTGGCGCTTTTCAGGGCCGAGGGAATGCACTTCGAGACGTGCCGCGACCTGACACTTTACGTGATGGCCCGGGCGAAGGGCGACACGTCCGCGATGCGCACGGCCGTTCAGCGCGAACGAACCCGCGCCAAGGCCTATTGGCCGCTCGTGCGGGGCGACAGTCGAATCGGCTATGAGTCTTCCAACCACTATTTCTACATCCCGAATGACGTTTTGGAGAAAGTCTTGGCCTGTCGTCTCATTCTGCGTGATTTGGATGCGCGGCCTGGCGATGAACCAGACGGAACGCGGTTGCGGAAATAGAATAATGGATTGCGTAATTCGCTCTTGTTGGGCAAGGTGAGCAAATGATATAATTGCGCCGTTTCATTGGCGTGTGCGCTGGTGTGCGCCTTCACAAGATTATATTACGCTTACAGAAGGAGTTTGCCATGAAAAGGCTCGTGAACTGTATCCTTGCGTTGCCGGTCTGCATGGGCTTGACCGCGTGTGCATTGGCTTCTGAAATTGTCTGGAAGGGCGGTGACGGCATGCCCGACTGGAACGACGACGCGACTTGGGAAGGGGGAAAGAGGCCTTTGGCGGGCGATACGGCCGTGATTCCCGATGGCGCGGAGGCGTTGGCTGGAAACGTGGATTATGCCTATATCAATACGCTCGCGGGCATCCGCATCGAAAAAGGCGGCACGTTGACGGTCACGAACCTTTCGGGTTCGATCGAACATCGAGTGCCATTATCGGGCGAAGGGCTCTTCAGGGGTGTCTGCACGAAGGATGACGTCGATGCTTCCGTCATCCTCAACAGCGACAACAAGGACTTCACGGGCGAATTCCAATTCGAGAAGTGCGGCGTGACGGTTAAGACGGCGACGGCCCTTGGTGCGCCCGGATGCAGGCTCACTTATCATGGGAATGCGCGTATCCGTCCCGCAGGCGGCATTGACAACCGCGTCTGCAAGTACAATACGGGCAACGCGACGACCTCGGCTTGTGTGGAGTACTTCGGCGGCCCCAACGAATACACGACCTCGTCGGACTCACATGAGACGTTGACAGGCACGCATATCTTCCATGCTCCCGCGCGCGTCATCGGCAGCGGCGTCTGGCGTTTCGTCTTTCTCGATAACGACGTGTCGTATGACGGCCCGCCCGGGAATGCGCTCATCTGCCAGAGCACGTACTTCAAGGGCGCGGGTACGCTGGACATGGGGGAAGGTACGGCCTTGGCGGACTATCGCCACGCGGCGGCTGACGTCTTCGCCATCCGGCTCGGAAAGAAGATGATCTCAGGACGTCTCGCAGACCAGTGCGGTTGGATTTGCCTTCTTGACCGGGAGAACGTCTGCGAAAAGACGATTCCGATTGCATTCGTGCCGTATTCGACCTCCTACCAGCCGCGCTTGGAGTTGCAGGGGGGCTTTGACCAGCAGTGCGGGAACTTCGAGTGCAACGCGAACGTGACAGACGGTGCGGTCATCACGGCATCCGATCCGGCGACCCTCACCGTGCACGGCACGGCCGCCAATGCGGTCAAGGCGATCCTGACGGGCAAGCTTTCGCTGACGCTCGATTCGGACAACGACGAGGCTCGACCTGGCGTATTTGATCTCGTTTCTCCCGGACACACGACGACGGGTACGCTCACGGCGAAGCGCGGCACGATGACGCTGGGGGCGGAAACGACCTTCCCGAACGTGACGGCGCTTGTCGCGATGGGTTCGGGCAAACTGATCGTCAACACGGCGAACCTCAACAGCAAGGCCACGCTGACGGCATCGGGCGCGGGCACGCTGGAGATTAACTCGACCCTCGGACAAGAGGCCGTGCTCTGCGCGGCAGATGAGGCTAAGTTGGTCATCAACTCGATCTTCAATGGACAGTCGGCGCGGCTTGTCGCGGCGAAAGCCGAGAACTTGGAGCTGAACAGCGAGGTTTCCGTCTACACCGCGCAGGTGGGCGGGGCCTATCTTCCGTCTGGAACGCTGGATGCGTCGAGCGGGTACTTCACGGGTCGGGGGCGGTTGACGGTTCTTTCCCGTCCAATCGTCCAGAAAGACGCGACCTACGTCGGCATGGGCGCGGACATCGACTTCTCTTCTTCTGCGAACTGGGCGGATGGGCAGGTACCGGCGAACCTTGCGGAGACGATTGTCCATCTCGGTGGTGCGGGTTCTCCCGAAAGGCTCAACTTCCCTGCTGAAGGTGGGCAAGTGTACGGGCTTGTCGTCAAGGCGGACAGGGATCTGACGCTTGCTGGCGGGCAGGTTGCTGTCGGCGCGGCGGGTGTCGTTTGCGAAGCCCCGGCGGAAGGAACGACGCGGACGCATCGCTTTGAGATGCCGCTTGAGGTCGTGGGCCTGCCGCAGAGTTGGACGGTGCCGACGAACGTCTCACTGACGATTGCCGCGCCGCTCTCGGGCGTGAAGGCGCTGGAGCTGGGCGTGACGATCTCGGGCGGAGGCGGACTGGTTCTGGATGCCGACAGCCCCGACTTGGAGCCTCCGCTTGCCCTTGACGGCCTCGCGCTGAAGATCAACAAGCCCTTTGCGCTCGGTTCGACAAACCGTTTCACGTTGATCAAGGCAGCACAGGGAACTTCTGCGAAACCGTCTGAAAAGAAGCCGAGTTTTGCCAACGGCCTTCGGAACGAAGTGCCGATTGACCTGTCGGGGTCGTGGGTCTACTATCTGACGGAAAAGTATGACGAGACGTTCACGCAGTCTGGCGAGGCACGCTTGAACGGCGTCTGGGTCCTGGGGAACGGCACCTGCACGTTTGAAGGAGGGTTGTCGGGCGAGGGACTGTTCTACACGGTGAGCAGTACCTATACGATCACAGGCCAGCCGATGAACATGCCAAAGGGGTCGCTCCTTCAGGATAACACGACGCTTTACGTCGGTTCCACGGGCAACGTCTTTGAGAAGATTACGCAGGGGAAAGGCGTAACCGTCTGCTTGACGAACGACGCGCTGTGCGCGACGGGCGTCTTTGCCTTCGGTGGCGACGGCTCTGCGACGCTCGACCTTGGCGGCTTCGACCAGGAAATCGGAGGCCTTCAGGGCGCGGTGCCCGGTGCGATCACGAGCGCGAGACCGGCGGTCCTGACCTCGTATGACGCGGCGGACCGCACGCTCGCGGTGAGCTTTGGGGGACTTGCCGGCTACGCGCACGCGGGCGCGGGAACCTATGCGTTTACGCAGCCTTCGGACACGAAGGGCTCGCTTTCGGTCTTGTCTGGCGGCGTGAAGCTGGACGCGGGTGCGTCGTTCGGCGCGGTCTCGAACGTGACGGTCGCGGCGGGCGCGAAGCTCGTGGTGAGCGTCGATGCGGCGGCTGCCGCATTTTCGGCGAATGGGCGCAGCAGGGCGACGCTCGCTCTTTCGACAGACGAGGGGGCGTCGAGCGAACTGGCGCTGGAGGGCGGCACGGTCACGGTGTCGCGCCTTGTCGTCAACGGAGAGCCGAAGCCGATGGGAACCTACGACCGGACGAGCGGCATCGGGATTACGGGTGAGGGAACGCTCCGCGTCCTCAGGCCGTCGGGGCTCATCCTCTTCCTCAAATAAGCGGGAGGACGAATGACGCGAACCAGTGTCGTTGCCGCCGCGACTCTCGCGGCAATGTGGGGTGTGCAGGCCGCGCCGGAGCGCTTCGAGGTTCCGCGCGCCGTGTTCGCGCCCATCGTGGACGGACAGATTGATGCGGGCGAATGGGCGGGGGCGCTTCGGCTCGTGGGGGCTGGCGAGCCCGTTGACGCGCGGCGGACCGAACTGCTCGCGAAGTGGGCCGACGGACATCTCTATCTCGCCGTCAAGAGCCAGACCGCGCCACGCGGCAAGCTGACGCTCGCGACGGGATCCAATCCCGTGCTGAGTGACTCGGTCGAGTTCTGGTTTGATCCGCCGCGTGCGCGGCGCACGGTTGAGCAGAAGAAGTTTGGCTCGTTCCAGATCATCCTGCCGTGGAAGGGCGAGCCGTTCCTCTGCCATCATGATCCTGGCTATGGCTTGCCGTCCGCGAAGTGGGGTGCCGGCGGGCTGTCCTGCGCCTCGGCCATCCACGGAGACGAGTGGCATGTCGAACTGGTGCTTGCGACGGCAGACCTTGGACTTGCCTCGTTTGCCGGCATCGACCTGCCAATTCTCGCGGTGCGTAACTTCCGCATTGGCGGCGACGGACAGAAGGCATTTGGCCGCACGCCGACGAGCTTTACGGATTCGTCAAGTTATCCGAGCTACCGTCTGGTTGATGCGACGGAGGGACTGACGCATGACTGGTACGGTGCCGCGAAGCCGACGGCGTTCGATTGGAAGACGCCCGAAGCCGCGCTTGTCGCAGACGGCAAGGGCCTCGCCTTCTGCGACGGGGAGAGTGTGGAGGCGGCCGCACAGATTCCCGTCCCGGGCGCCGTTCTCCTGCGGACTCGGACGGACGCGGCCCTGACGAAGGGCTGGCGGCGTTATTTCGCGAGCGCGTATCGCCCGCACGGCTACTTCGGCTTTCAGGAGGATGCGGACAACGGGCGCGCAATGCTTCTCTTCGCGCATGGTTTCAAGGGCGCGTCGGCGGTCAACCGTCGTCTCAAGTGCCCGGCGGCAGGGCGGGAATCCGTCATCGTGGTCAATATCGAGCCGAGAAAGCTGACCTACTACCTGAATGGCGTCAAGCAGGGCGAGACCGATCTCGTGTCCGAACTGAAGACGGCGGAGCTGGGCCCGCTCACGCTGGGTGGCGGTGCATCAGGTCTGCAGATTCCCGAGTGGGGACTCTACTCCCGAACGCTTGACGCGGCGGAAGTGAAGGCTCTCTCGATGGGGGAGACGCCGCTCTCGGGCACGGTCGGCTGGTATCAGGAATGCGAAAGCCTCGCGCTCGCGCTGATGTGCGATCCCGTGCGCGTGCCAGGTGGATGCCTCTCGGTCGCTGTGCGCGGTGCCGAGACGGCGGAGCCCCTCTTTCAGGCGGTCGTGCCGCTGTCCGCAGGCGTTCGGACGGGGGACGCGAAGTCGCTTGTCGTTCTGCACGAGAAGGTGGCGACGGGGCGGTTGCCCGAAGGCGACTATGTCGCGTCCGTCTCTGTCGCGGGCGCAGAGGATGACGTTCTTATCGAGAAGCCGTTCCGCGTCAAGCGTTACGAATGGCTTGGCAATTCGGTCGGCAAGAGTGATTGCGTCCTGATGGGATTCACGCCGGTCGCGGTGAAGGGGCGGACGCTATCGTGCGTTTTGCGCGATTATGAACTGGGCACGGACGGTCTGCCCATGCAGATCGTGGCGGACGGCGAGGCGATCTTGGCGCGGCCGGTCGCGCTGATGGCGGAACGGAACGGCGTGACGCATCGCCTTTCGGGCGGCGAACGGGCGTTCTCACCCCGAAGGCTCTCTGACACGACGGTCGAGTATGTCGCCGAAGGCAAGTACAAGACCGTGCGTGCGCGCTTCGAGCAGGACGGGCTTCTCACGCTCGACCTTGAACTGCCGCGCGTGCCGAATGTCGCGCGCCTTTGGCTGGAGATCCCAGTCAAGGCCAAATACGCGCCGCTCTTTCATGCCTGTGGCGAGGGCGTGCGTGCGAATCCCGCCGGTCGCATCCCCGAAGGTACGGGCGTTGTCTTCAAGAGCCGGGACATCCCTCAGACGCACCTCTCGAACTTTATCCCGTATTGCTGGGTCGGCACGGACACGCGCGGCATCTGCTATGCCGCCGACACCGACCGAGACTGGGCGCACGGCGTGACGCGCGACGCCGTGGAAATCGTGCGCGAGACGGACGGGACGGTGGCGATTGTCCTCAACCTCCTCAACGCGCCGTACGACATGAAGAGGCCGCGCACGTTCACGCTCGGCTTGATGGCTTCGCCCGTCAAGCGACAGCCGCAGGGGTGGCGCGGCTGGAGCGACGGCTTCGCGTATGTCGGCACGCGCAACGCGCGGTGTCTCTACGCGCCGCCGTATTGGGGCGGTTTCTGCGCTTGGGCGCAACGCTATCCTGTCTGGGGCGAGATGGAATGCGTCCGCAAGTTGCGCACGGCGATGGACACGGGCGCGGCCGACACGGACTATTTCGGCGCGTTCATTGAACGCGTCGCCGCGAGCTTCGACAAGAGGGACGACGAGACGAATTGGCTGTGGGGCAAGACGCCCGAGACGGCTCTGGCCTATGTTCGTGCGCACGTCTCCTGCGGTTACCGCATCGCGAAGGAACTTCACGGGAAGCCGAACCCGATCCTTTATCCCTATACATGCGACGCCGACCATTCCTTTCGGCTGGCCGAGCACGCGACGTTCGGCGACAGCTGGGGCGCGAATTGCAGCGTGGCCGTCGCTTCGTATGCCGACTATGCGCTCTGGTACCTCGACCGGATGCTGGAAGCGGGCTTTCAGGGCGTCTACAACGACAATACATTCGTCAATCTCGACTACAACTGGGCGACGGGCGCGGCGTGGGTGGACGAGAAGGGCGAGGTGCATCCCTCGTGCGGCATTTGGGCGGGGCGCGAATATCACCGTCGCCAGGCCGTCGCGATGACGGAACGCGGCCTCTTCCCGTGGATCACGATGCACCACACGAACGGGAACATCCTGCCGAAGCTCTCGTATGGCATGAACACGATGGGCATGGAATGGAAGTACGGCAAGAGCGACTTCCAGACGCGCTATGCGCCTGAATACATTCGCGCGGTCTGCCAGGGCAAGCAGCTCGGAGTCTATCCGACGGTCATCGACGGTGTGACGGACGTGGGCGACGACAGCAAGCCCGAGCAGATCCGCGTCACGCGCACCTTGCTCGCGACGACGCTCGTGCATGACCTCCGCCCAACGTGTCCGCATGGCTCGGATATGGCGCTTGTCGCGCAGACGTGCCAGCGGCTCGTCGATTGGGGCGTCGGGGAAGACGATTGCGACGCATTCCTCTATTGGGACGGGACGAACCCGGTCATCTGTTCGGACAAGGACGTCTTCGTGACGACCTACCGTCGCGGCGGACGTCTCCTGTGCATTGTCGCGAGTTGGTCGAACGAGGATCGGACGGCGATCCTCTCGGCTCAAGGGGTGAAGACGGCTCATAACCTCGAAACGGGCATGCCCCTTGGAAGGGGAGACGAGGGCTTTCGCCTGCCGCTCCCGCGCCATGACTTCGCCCTTGTTGAGATGAAATGACCCCTGCCGGCACCTGCCAGTAGAAGCTCGGACATCCTTTCTGTGCCAGCGGCAAGGCGGAGGGTCCTCCATGCGGATGGAAGGGGAGCCTCCATGCGGATGGACGAGGGGCTTCCATGCGGATGGGCTGTGGGGACGGTGTTCGCTTTCCCTCTTTGCTGACCCGTTAGATTTTACAATTTCCGCTGAGTTGACGGGTTTCGGCGGAAAGTGGTATAATTCGTCCTGATTTCTTTGGGTGGGATGTGCCCTGCCCGATGACGACCGCAAGGTCGGATGGCTCTTTGACAGCGGCTGACGGGCACAGACGTCAGCCACCGGTCGAACGGATTCTAAAATCAGGTCTGACCTGATTTTAGAATTTGGACGGCGAAACCTTTACCTGCGGCCGCACACTGGGCCGACAGGAGAAGGACTCGCGGAAACCCATCCGAGGCCCGCGAGGCGTACGCAGTCTTGCGTATTTGGCTTTACATGAAAATCGACCAAATCTTCAACCATAAGCCGAATATGTGAGACGCGCTACGTGGTTCGATCCACGCGGCGTGTCTTCTATTCCGTGTTTTTGGTAAGGCGCTTGGTCGTGCCTCATGTAGAACATGATGTGAAGGCACGCCGCTCCTTTTTCTGCGCCCGGCGGCTGTGCCTTCTGTAAAACTTGTGGCGCGGAACAATACAGACGGGAGATGCACTGAAAAGCGCACTCGAGATTCAAAAAAGGTCCAAATCCATGCATAGTATAGATAAAGGGAAGCCTAACTCTAGAGGGTCGAACGACATGTCTTCGCCCTGCAAAAAATTGTGTCTTATTGCTATAAGTCTCCTATCCTCTTTACTTGCAAGCGCGGAGACGGCTGTGGTAAACGGATTGACATGGTCGTATCGGTTTGTTGACGACTATGACGGGGGTGCCGAAGTGACAGACGTGAAGCCGATTCCGTCTGGTGCATTGGAGATTCCTTCACAACTCAACGGACATTCCGTAGTATCCATCGGATGGGGTTTCTTAGGCGAGTGCGGGACTCGAATCTCCTCGGTAGAAATCCCGAATACCGTGAAGAGGATTTGGTCGTGGGCCTTTGAGGGATGCAAATACCTGACCACCGTCCGTCTGCCGGAGGGAATCGAGGAAATCTACGACAACGCATTCGTCAAGTGCCCGTTGACGTCGTTGGAACTGCCGTCAACGCTACGTTACTTGGGAGAAGGTGCTTTCACCCGCAGCAATGAGGGGGCTCTTTTTTCAAAGGCGAAAGGCATCCGGACCATCTCAATTCGAAACGGCGATAATGAATATTTTGAAACATGCAACGGGAGGGCTGTTTATGACAAAGGACAAGGCCGGATTGCCGTCGTCTCCCCGTTTGCGACGTCGCTTGTCGTGCCGGACGGTTGCGTGGCTCTGGGGCGGTACGCTCTTCTGGGTTGCGTGTCTCTCACGCAAATTACCTTTCCGGCTACGTTGAAGGCAATCGGGGACGAGGCTTTTGCGGCTTGTACGAAGTTGACGAGACTCGATTTCTCATCGACGGGTCTGGAATTCATTTCAGAACAGGCATTCTGCGGATGCTTGTCGCTGACTGAAGTCCGTTTCCCGGGCACGCTGACCGAGATCGGGGGCGGGGCTTTCTGCGGCGACAACAGGCTCAAAACGGTCGTGTTCGCGGGCGATGCGCCTTTCGTGAACACGGATTATGACGAGACGGAAGGAAAGTGGGGCAATCTATACATCGCCATCAGTTCCTTCGATTCGGACGGTGATTGGGTCTATGCCGGCTATATCAAGGGCCTTACGACATACGTCAACCCGACGGCTACAGGCTGGGGAAAGGTTCCTGGCGTGTGGCAGGGTTGTCCAATCCGCTTTTTCTCCGACTACAACGATCCCGCCCCCGTCGTGCCGAAGTCCTTCACGGTGACGTTCGACGCCAATGGCGGCACGGCGTCCGTTGCCTCCGCGTCCTACGCGAAAGGCGAGACTCTGGGCGACCTGCCGACGGCGAGCCGCGACGGCTATGCGTTCGTCGGCTGGTTCGCGAGGGCGAGCGGCGGCACGCGGGCGACGTCCGCCACAAAGGTGACGAGGAGCGTCACGTACTACGCGCACTGGACGGAGGTCGTCGTGCCGGTCGAGGGCAGCGAGCGGCTGTCGGCGGCATTCGACGGGCTCGCGAAGCGCACGTTTGGCGGGCTCGCGTTTGACGCGGACGGGAACATGGCCGGACTGGTGCAGCTTGCCACGGCGAAGGCCGCGAAGGACGGCTCGGTGTCCGTCAAGGGCTTCGTGATGCTCGAGGACGGCAGGAGGCAAAGCGTGAAAACGGCAAAGGGGACGATTCAGGACGGGCTTCTCACGGTGCGCACGGCGGTCGGCAAGATCGGTGCCCTTGACGTGACTTTCGGCGACGACGGGTTCGTCGGGAAGTTGGGCGAAGGGACGGTCGCGAGCGCGGACGTGGGCGAGGACACGGGCATCCTGCGCGGGACGATCCGCCTGAGCTACCTCGACGCGAAGACTGGCGTCCTCAAGACGCGGCAGATGACTCTGACGGGGCTGACGGACAACGGCGATGCGGTCGGAACGCTGTCCGTCAAGGGGAAGGAGCCCCAGACGTTCCAGGCCGTCGTCGAGTAGCCGAGGCCGTCGCGACACGGGGACTGTCCACGAATCCTCACGAATGGGCACGGATCAGAATCCGTGATCATCCGTGTCCGTTCGTGGACATTTTATGCACATAGCCGGAAAGTCCGCGCCCTCTCTCTGTGTCTGCGGCGGCGTTCGGACGTTTCCTTTGACGCGGTGGGCCGTTCCCAAGGCCGAACTGCAAAGCGAGGGCTGTCAGTTGACGAGGAAGAAAGGGTGTGGTATACTGAATGGCAATGAACTTGGAAAAGCGAAACGAGGTGGTGGTTATGCGGAGACATTTGCTGAATGTTGTGGGATGCGTTTGCAGACGCATGGAAATGCGTTCTGTTGTGCCCCCCCCCCGTCCACTGAGAGTGCCATCGTGCGGGTTCTGATAGCTGTTGCGCTGACGGCGGGCTTTTTGGCTTCGGGTGCGGCTGAAGTGCCGCGCGAATTCCAGACAGGCATGACATGGGGGTTCGCGGCCCGGCCTGGCTTCTTCGCCTCGGAGGAGGCCCGCAAGGACGTCGATGACATGTGCGCGCTTGGCATTCGCTGGATAGTCCTGACGCCGAACGTCTGGCAGGAGCAGTATTGCTCGACGCGGCAGTTCGCCGATTTCGAGCGGTCGATTCCCGACTTCGAGCTGATGGACATCATCGACTACATCCATCGAAAGGGGATGCGCGTCCAGCTCAGGCCGATGTTGGAGTGCCATGACGGCACGGGTCGGCATGGCGTGATTGTCGGCGACGACTGGACGCGCGTGGCGGGCAAGCCACGCAACTACTGCCGCCGTTGGTTCGCCTCCATGCGCGCACGAAGCGTCTGGTACGCGCGGCTCGCCGAGCGGACGAAGTGCGAGATGTACTGTCTCGACTCGGAGTTCGACCGCTTTATCTGGAAAAGCGCGGAATGGAAAGACGTGATTGCGGCGGTGCGCACGGTCTATTCAGGCCCGGTCACCAGCAGCCATACGATTCACTGCAATGACTTTGACTGGGAGAAGGTCATCTCGGATCGCACGCACTGGTTTTACGACCTTGACATTCTTTCCGTCAGCGACTACACGGGGGCTCGTCCGCAGGGCTGCAGGGAAGAGCTTTCGGTTCCCGAGATGATGAGAAACCTTGAGGTTCATCGCGACCTGCTTCGGCGCATTGCAAAAGCATACGGCAAGCCGATGATGTTCGGCGAATGCGGGTGCGGGCCACGGCGTTTCCAGGCGTCCAGCCCGTCGGGTTGCGATCTGCGCCAGCCCATCGATTCGCAGGAACAGGCGACGTATTACGAGGCGTTTGTCCGTACGTTCAAGGACGAGCCGTGGTGCCACGGCTTCTACTGGTGGTGCTGGAACGACCATTCCCTCTCCGATTCGTCCGTGGAGGACCCCGAGGTGCTGAGCGCATCCGGCGTCTCGTTCAGGCCGCTGGGTGCGGCGCAAGAGGTCCTGCGCCGACATTATGCCGAACTGAACGCACGTTCATTTCAACAACCAAAGAAAGGTGAATGCCAATGACAACGCGAAAACTCAACGGAAAGCTGCAGGCGTGGAATCTGCGCGGCAGGAAACTGACTGTCGGGCTTGTTGCCCTGACGATGGCCTCGTGGGCATCGTTGGCAGGAACTCTTGAGGATCTTGTCGTCGCGGCGGGAGAGACGCGCACGTTGTCAAGCGACTGCACGTATCGCACGATTACGGTCAACGGCACGCTGACGATCAATTCGGGCGCGACCGTCACGATTGACGATCCCGACAATTGGAACTTCGGGATCCTGAAGGTCGGCGACGGCCTGGGCGCGGCGGGGCGGCTGGTCCTGCGAGACGGCGCGAAGCTCATCTCGCCCGACAAGGACGGCTCGTACTTCTACTTTGGCTTGAACGGCGGACATGCGGACGTGGAGATGTCGGGCGAAGGCACTCTTTTGCGATGCTGGCGGGCGAGGTTCGCCTATGGGCGCACGGCGGACAAGCCGAGTTCGACAGCCGTCCGTCTGGCGGACAAGGCCCGGTTGTACGCCGTCAACAGCCTGGCGTTCGCCGATCAGGAATACGACGTTCTGGCTTGCCCGCTCGACAACGACAAGGCGGCGGCAGAGGTGACGTTGGAGTCCGAGTCCCTTTTGGAAGGGTGGCGTCTCTCGAAAGGAAATGACGTGCGCTGTGACATCCATTTCCGCGGCGGGCGTTTGGAGGCCCAATGTCTGGGCCGGTCGGGCGATGGCGACCTGGTCCTTGACGGCACGCCGGAGTTCCCGATCCGCCTTCACCTGCGGTCCTCTTTCGATGCCGCCAATGAGACCTATTGGGACAACATCACCTATTACTTCAAGAAGTCGGGCGGCGCGGGAAAGTTCCGTCTTGTCGGCGACTGCGATTTCGTCAAGGGAGGACATGGCAAGATGGATCAGGTCCTGGTCGAAGCCGCTGAAGCGGACTGCCTTGAGATGACGTATGCGGGAGCGACGCGTGTCGAAGAGGGCGGCTTCGCCCTTGCGGCTCCTTCACCGTTTCCGCCGGCCAGCGACATGGTTCTGGGCAAGGGGTGCAACATCGACCTCCGGGGGAACGAACTCCGCGTCGGCTCGTTGCTCGGCACAGGTGAGGTCGTCGATTCGGGCGAGACGCCGGGCATGATTCGCTTCACGGCGCCCGAGGGCGTGTCCGCAGTCTGCGAATGCGCGCATCTGCCCGTCGTCAGGCTGGCGAAATCCGGCGAAGGGACGCTGGAAATCGTGCGAGACTCCTTTGCCGGGATTTCCGTCGAGGCCGGAACGCTGCGTCTCCAGAATAGGAAGGACGTCGGATATGACCAGTATCGGTTCAAGGTCGATTCTGCCTACGGCAACACCTTTGACGGCATGCACATTGCCGAGCTTCGGCTGTACAACGCGGAAAAGGACGTCACGCGCCCCTATCTGCGGCTGGATCACGCGTCCGGTAACGCGCCGGCGCTCGTTGACGGCGTCTGGGACAACGACTACGCCAAGTGGTGGTATAACTGCCATCACGAGAGCCAGCCGGATTTCGGCGAGGCTTACGTGGACATCCTCTACGACGGAAACCTCCCCGTCTCGGGCTATACCTGGATTTCGGCTGGCGATACGTCGCCTTCTGCCGACAACTGCCGCGACCCGGGTTCCTGGCGTCTGTTCGGCCGAGAGTCTGGCGGCACATGGCATGAGCTTTCGCGGGTCGGCTTTCGTGAATACACGTTGCCGGGCCGGAGAGCGGAATCGAAGGTGTTTGACCTTGCGTATCCCAATGTCATCACGGGCGGCGACGTCACCGTCGCCAAGGGGGCGACGCTGGCGCTGGCGGAGGGCGTCGCCTTGTCTTGCGCGAGCTACGACTGCCGTGGCGTGCTGGAGAGCGGAAAGGACGCTCGGCTGGCCGTGGGAGATGCGGCGGACGTGACGATTGCCTATCCGGGCTTTGACGGCGGCGCGGCGTTTGAGAAGACCGGGGCTGGGACCGTCACGGTCCTGGGCACTCTCGGAGGGATCCGTTCGCTGGCCGTGTCGGGCGGCACGCTGAAGCCGCAGCCGGGTTGCGACGCGCCGTGGCTGAACTACAAGTTTGTCCTCGAGGCGCGTTCGGGCGGCGATGCCTACCAGTTTGGCGAGCTGGCGCTCTACGGGCGCACGGGCGAGCGCGTGAACCTCATGGCGAACCTCGCGTCCTTCAAGGCCGACGGAAACGTCGGGGAGAACCTGTTTGATGGTGACCTTGAAACGTGCAACTGGTGCAATTCGGACATTCTCAACGTCGAGTTCACCCTGAAGGCGGCGGATTCGGTGGCCGGATACCTCTATGCTCCGACCTCGCAGTACAACAACTGGCTCAAGGCCCCCAGCCAATGGAAGGTTTATGCGCGGCAGTCGGACGCGGACGACTGGACCTTGCTGGACGCCCGGGCGGAAGCGTGCGATCCGGCGTATGACAAGACATGGTATGGCTACAACAGGGGTGTCCCGTACTTCTTCACGGCGGTGCGCGACACGACGCGGCCGGCGTTTGACCCGACGGTCGTCGTGTCGGTCGCGGCAGGGGCGTCGCTCGACCTGACGAAAACGGCCACGACGCTGGCCGCGCTGCAGGTCGATGTCGCGCAGGCCGGCGCAATCAAGGGCGGCTCCTTGTCCGCCGTCGGCACGCTGGACGTCGTCGCTTCGGAAAGCCTGTCGGGCGAAGTCTTGCTTCCGCTTGCCTTGGACGGCACGGCGATGCCGGCGAACTTGTCGGGATGGACGGTCACGCTGAACGGCTCGCCGTCAAAATGCCGACTGGGCGTTCGTGAGGGGCGGCTCCTCCTGATTCCGTCGGGCCTTGCGGTCCTTCTGCGCTGATTCGCTTGAACGTTTGCAACCTCATCAAAGGAGAAAGATCCATGTTCCGACCCTTTCGCATGGCCTTGTCGTGTACGCTTCTTTTTGGCGGGTTTTCGGCTTTCAGCGAAGCCGAACACCCCGAACGCTACCCATGGGCGGAGATCCGTCGTGACATTCTGCCGGGGGTGAACGAAACGTTCGACGGGATGGCGAATTGGCAGTGGACGGACACGGGCGGCGAAAACGGCAAGGTGACGACGCTCCCGGACGGGCTGAGATGGGACATCGCGGTGCGCAAGACGCCCGACTGGCCGTCAATCACCGTGCTGCCGGATCCGCTGGTCGACTTTCGCGGCGGCGTACTGCGCTTTCGTCTGCGCGCGTGTCGAAAGGGCGGCGGGGAATGTCCCGTTCGCGTCATCATGAACGGTGAGGACGCCCAGATCAATGTCGCGCTCTCGCCGACGCCGAAGGGCGACGGCCAGTGGCGCGACTACGAGTTTGACCCGGGCGACCACACGTGGCAGCGGAAGGTCCGGAAGATTCACCTTTACGTCTCGACCGACCAGTATGAGATGGGAGAGGATTTCTCCTTCGAGATTTCCGGCATTCGGCGCGGCGTCGCCAAGCGCGATTTCGTTCCGCTGCCCAAAGGGCAGGTCGGCGTCAGTCTCTGGCTGGGGCGGCGCGGCGATTCCAGTGACAGCATGGTGCTGGTGCGCGAGGGCGCGGCGGGGCTTGACGCGACTTTGCATGTGGAGAACGGCATGGGAAGGGATCTGCCGCCGGACGCGCTGGTCCGGTTTCGGTTGCGGAATGTCTTCACGGGGCAGGACACGGTTGTCGACATGCCGCTCGGCACCCGCATCCCCGACGGCGTCAAGGCCAAGGTGACGCTTCGCCCGTCGATCGCCGGGCTGAAGGGCGGCTACTATCACGCGCTTGCCGACGTGCTGCTGGACGGCCAGTCGATCCTGGACATCCGAAAGGGCAGCGACGACTTCTACGTGCGGACCAAGGGCGAGTCAGACGCGGAGATGGTCTTGGCGATTCGGCTGGGCATGTCGAACTGGATCATTGACCGCGTGCATGGCGGTGGGATGGCCTACACGCGCATCGCGATTCCGCACACGTACGATCCGTATGACGCCGGCCGCACGTCTTACAGCCGGTTCATTCGACTGTTCGTGCCGGACACCGAGAAGGTCTGCGAGGGCTACGAGGCGGGACTGACCGGGCTGGCAATCGCGGCAGACGCCTATCGCCTGACGGGCGATGCGGTGCGGGAGAGGTTCGCGGAGCGGCTGATGTGGAATTGCTGTGAGGCGATGTTCACGATGCAGGACGCCTGCGGCGGCACGTTGACGATCGTGAACGACTTGATGAGCATTGACGGATACGGCTCCGGACTGAAGGGCGAGCGCCACGACTGGCGGTATCACGCCGACCAGACGGGCGAGTGGATGCGCGCCCTGACCTATGTCGGAAGATATTATCTCAAGTCCGGCGAGCGGGCCAAGCTGCGCACGCTCCTTTCGCGCATCATGAAAGCCGGTTCTTTCCTGATCGCCAACTGCCGTCAAGACTCCGATGGCATTCCCGGCGTGTTGCGCGACTTCCAGATTCAGCTGAATTCGGACGGCACGTTCTCCCGTGAGGCCTATCAGCAGGAAGACCGCCAATGTGACGTCTATCAGCCTCGTCTGGTGGCGGGCCTTGCCTATGCGGCGTCGCTGATGCAAAAGGCCGGCGAGCCTGTCCCCACCGAATGGTGGACGTCGTTTGACGCGACCGTCCGCTGGATGAACGCGAAGATGAAGGAGGACGGCTGGTTCGACTGGCAATGCTCTGACTTCGTTGAGAACGGCTGCCACACCTTCCTCGGCAACATCTATGCGGGCGAGGCCCTTTTCGGAATCGGCGTCGCCAGCCGTCTGGCCGGGCGGGCGGGCGAGGCGGCGGCCGCCTTCGCGGCCGCCCACAGGGCCTATCGCTACGTGACCGACAGCTGCGTCGTGCGCGGGGAGCGCTATCAGCCCTATCCCGAGTTCTGGACGGGGCCGTACCTCTACTGGCTCTTCAGCGACTGGCGCGGGACTGTCGGGAAGGACAAGGTCTTTTCCGAATGGTGCGCGACGCTTGACCGGACCTGGCGCGTCGAGCGCGGCTGGAAGGACTTTCTCCGCGTTCCCAACTACAATTGCGGACGCGCTTTCAACAACGGCATGATCAATGTCGCCATCCTTGGCTACCTCGGCCTTCGCGTCATGGAGGAGCGGGGGGTCCAATGGAAGTCGTTTCTCGAATAGTCTGGCTGCGGATTCGCGCAGATCGAAAGGGATTGACGTCTGGCTGAGGAGTTTCGGCGGAGTGCGGCCCGATGTCTTCGGCAGAGCCGCGTGCGCCCGTTTTTGGTATAATACGCGGCATGAGAATCTTGACAGGTATCCAGCCTTCGGGCAAGCTCCATTGGGGCAACTACTTCGGCGCGATGAAGTCGATGTTCGACCTTCAGGAGAAGGGCGAAAACTTCATGTTCATCGCGAACTTCCACGCCATGACGACGGTTCGCGACGGCGCGGCGCTTCGCGCGGCGACGGCAGACGTGGCGCTCGACTATCTCGCCTGCGGGCTTGATCCCGAGAAGACGGTCGTCTACCGTCAGAGCGATGTTCCCGAGGTGCAGGAACTCGCGTGGTATCTCTCGTGCCTGACGCCGATGGGCCTCTTGGAGCGGTGCCACAGCTACAAGGACAAGATGGCGCACGGCTTCGAGGCGACGCACGGTCTCTTCGCCTACCCCGTCCTGATGGCGGCCGACATCCTGATCATGCAATCTGACCTCGTGCCGGTCGGCAAGGACCAAAAGCAGCATCTCGAAGTGACGCGCGATCTTGCGCAGAAGTTCAACAATGCCTATGGCGAGACATTCAAGATGCCCGACGCCTACATTCCCGAGACGGTCGCGACGATTCCGGGCACGGACGGGCAGAAGATGTCGAAAAGCTACCACAACACGATCGAGCTCTTTGAGCCGAACGGCTCCATCAAGAAGAAGGTGATGGGCATCGTCACGGATTCGAAGACGATGGAGGAGCCGAAGGAACCGGAGGGGAATTCCATCTACGAGCTCTACAAGCTCTTCGCGACGAAGGAAGAGGTCGCCGACATGGCCGCGCACTTCCGTGCGGGCAACTACGGCTACGGCCACGCGAAGAAAGCCCTTCTGGAGGCGTATCACCGTCTTTTCGACCCGTTCCGCGCCAAGCGCGAAGAGTTGGCGAAAGACCGTGACACGCTGGAGGACATCCTGAAGGCGGGGGCCGAGAAGGCGCGCGCCGCCGCCGCGCCGACGATGGAGAAGGTGCGCGCGGCAGTCGGCATTTGAGGCTTGGACGGCTGCATGACCGCCGTCTCCGCGACGGGGGACGTTCGGACTTGGCTCCCGTTCCCCGTCTCCTCTTTGCAGAATGCTCCGAAAACTGCTATACTATCCGCTGTTCCCTCTTAAGGAGACATCAACATGAAGAAGAAATCGTTTATCGCCTTGCTTCTCGGCGCGGTTGCGGCTGTCATCTATTTCGCCTCGCTTGCGGGGTATGCCTATCCCGGTGAGAGCGCGCGGCTGATTGCGCTTTGGCGCGGTTTGGAGGCCGGCGTCTGCGAATACCCGCTGATGGCGGTGTTCGCGAAGCTTCTGGGCGGTGGGAACGTCATCGCGCCGATTTGCGGCGCGTTGTCGGCGGCGGCCCTCTATTGGCTCGTGTCGACCTTTGTCGCCGCGCGCATTCATGCGGAAGCCTCGTTGCCGCAAAAGGAGAGCTTGTCGAATCTTGCGGGTGTCGTGGCGGCGGTCGTCTTCATTCTCTCGCCGAGCGTGCGCAGCGCCGCGACGCACCTCGAGCCGCGTCTCTTCGATTTTCTCTGGGCGCTGCTGACTCTCCTGCTCGTCGTTCCCTTCTTCCATCTGCCGCGCGGCGCCGTCTGGGGCCTTGCGCCGCTCATGGGCGTTTTCTGCGGGTTCGCGTTCTGCGATTCGGCTTTGGTTCTCGCGTTTCTGCCGTTCTATCTGACGGCTGTGGCGTCTGCCGCCCGAAGCCAAGGCCGCAAGCCCTATTTGGCTCTTGTGCTTTTCCTCTTCACGGGGTTCGTGGTGTCACTCTTCGCGATGCGCGGGTTTGGCCTTGACCTGACGGACCATCTCGGGCGTCTCGCGCGCGAGTTCCAGAGCTGGTACACGGTGCAGGGCTGGCTCTTCGTGGCGATCTTCGCGACCTTGCCGTTCGTGACGGCGCTCTTTGCGAGTGCGAAAGGCTTTAACGACCAGCCGAGCCTCGTGCAATGGATCTTTCATACGGCCATGACCTTTGTCGCGATTCTCTCGATTGCGACGCCGCTCGCGCCGAGCGCGCTGTTGGAGCCGTATGGCGTGCTCCCGGTCGCGTCCAGCGCGTTCTCCGCGTGCTTGGCGGGCTATCTGGTCGCTTATTGGTGGCTTCGCCGCGCAAAGGTTGTCGCGTTGGTTGCGGGCGGGGTGTTCGCGTTCGTCCTCGTCTCCTCGTGCCTCTGGAATCTCTTCGCGTTCGACGGTGATCGCGGCGCGTTTGCGGACGAGATCGCCCGCAAGGTCGTGAAGGATCTGGGGAATCGCCGCTGGTTCGTCACCGACGGTCTCCTCGACAACCACCTGAAGCTCGTTGCGGCCGAGTCGGGCACACCGCTTCACATCATCTCGCTGGCGCGTGACTTGGACGATGCCTATCTGGCGCGTCTCGGCGAACTTGTCGCGAAGGAGGGACTGGCCGGCGAAAAGAACGCAGAACTGCGCGTGACGCTGACGCTGGGCGTCTTGCCGTTCCTTCAGGACTGGTTCGCCGCCGATCCGGCGGCCGCGAAAGAAGTCGCGATCTGGGGCGCACCGGACCTTTGGTACACGGCGAACGTCACGCCCGTTCCGGAGTTCCTTTTCTTCGGCGCGGATGAATCGCGCGTCCCAGACTGGTCGGAGTGGAAGACATACGACGCGATTCTCTCGGCGCCCAAGGGCTGGGGCAGCTATCACGCGGGCACGGTGGCGAATCCCGTTGACCGTCTGCGCTACTCGCTTCGCCGTCATCTCGGCTTCGTCGCGAACAACCGCGGCGTCTGGCTGCAGGACAAGCACCGTGACGACGATGCGTGGAAGATGTACGAACTCGTGTTGAACGAGATTGACCGCGACAACATCTGCGCCGTCTTCAACGAGGTCGCGATGATCGGTGCGCAGCATCCCGCCGCCGTCGCGAAACGCCGCGACCTTGAGCGTCTGCTCAAGTCGGCCGTAGACGACGCCAAGCGTCGCTACATCCTCTGGCGTCTCGGCACGTACTATGGCTACATCCGCAATCCGGACGTGTTCGTGCGTCTCGGACACGCATGGGCGAAGTCAGGCCGTCCCGGAGACGCGCTTTCGCAGATTCGCCGCGCAATCGACTTCGTGCCGACGGACAAGCGGACGGTTCTCCTCAACATGATGGCCGCGCTGTATGCGAGCGAGAACGACCAGAAGAAGTCACGCCAGATCTACGAGAGCGTCCTCTCGAAGAACGAGCGCGACCACGATGCGCTCATGGGTTTGATGCGTCTGGAACTCCTTGACGGGAACAGCGCGAAGGCGCTTGAGCTTCTGGAGCGCGCGGCGGCGGTCGCGGGCGATGACAAGCGCGCGTCGATGGAGCGCGCGATGGTGTCGATGATGAAGAACGACTTCGCGAAAGCGACGGTCGAGATTCAGAAGGCCATCGACAAGGACGGCAAAGACCTTCAGCCTTGGTCGCTTTTGGCGGCGGTCGTGATGCAGCAGATCGATGCGGAAAAGGACCCGAAGGCCAAGGCCGCGCTGGAGAAGAAGCTCGAAGGCGAGATTCTTCCGGCGATGGAGAAGCGGGCGACGAGCGCATACGACTATCACCTCCAGACGACAAAGGGCTTCATCCTCATGAAGAAGGGCGATGGCCAGCGGCGCGAGGCGCGCGACGCATTCGCGGCTGCCGCGAAGGCCCGTCCGGGCATTGCCGCGACGCAGGACCTCGTGTTGGGGCTCGACATCTCTCTCGACGACAAGGAGAACGCCGAGCAGCACGCGCGTGAGGTCTTGCGCCGGAACCGCAATGCGCCGCTTGCGAACTACGTCATGGGTTCGCTCGCCCTCGGACGCGGCGAACTGTCGGAGGCGGAGATGTTCCTGCGCAAGGCCGCGAATGCGCCCCAGCCAGTCGCCCTGGCCTTGAATGACCTCGCGGAAATCTTGCGGCGCACGAAGAGGTATGCCGAAGCCGAGACCTTCGCCCGCAAGGCCGTCAAGGCCGCGCCGGGACTGTATGTCGCCTGGGAGACGCTTGGTTCGGTCTTGATGGATCAAAACCGCGATTTCGCCGAGGCCGAATCATGCATCCGCAAGGCGTGTGAGCTCTCGAAGGGCAAGAACGGACGCGAGGCGGACGTGCGCATGCTCATCTCGCTCGCGCGCGTCCAGCTGAAGGCGGGGGACAAGCAGCATGCGAAGGTGACCGTCCGCAAGATCCAGATGCGCATCAGCGAGCTTTCCGACTTCGAGAAGCGCGAATTCGAGGAAGTGAAGAAGATGGTGAAGTGAGGGGCGATGTCGGGCTTGAGCAGGCGTTCCCGGAGCCGACGCACGAGAAGGACGGTCGTGGCGGACGATCATCCGCTTGGTTCCGCAAAGCCCGCGTCGACCGTGACGGCGCGCGGCGACGACAAGGGTGGCGGCGTCATCTTGCCGCATCCGAATGGCTTGCGGCGCATGAAGGACCGTGTCATTGCCGCATAAGCGGGTTTCTTGATATAATGTGCGCCATGAGGAGAGAAAGAGATAGATGCGTCGTATTGGTCGGGACTTATCGTCCTGAAAATGCGAACTGGATCAAGCGGAAGAAACACTACAACCTTCCGCTGTCCGTTTCCGCAGATTCGTCGATCTATGCGCGGTTCACGGCGCTTGTGCTTTACGCCGAGAACGCTCAGACTCTCGCCTACGAGGCGAAGTTCTCTCGCGTCGTCGACAAGGACTGGCTGAAGGCAGACGGATACACGGTCGCGAAAACGCCTCACGGCAGTCGTTATGCCCTCTTTGAACTGGGCGAAAAGACGAGCGCGGCCAAACTGCTTTCCACTCCTTCTGCCGATATCTGCGTCTGCTCCACTCGCTGGACGGGAAAGATCGACGCGGACTTCTTCTCCAAGCCGCTTCCGGCTTGCGGCGGACGGTCGATTCCGAATGTCTTCGAGAGGCTGCGCCCCTATTTCAAGAGATGGAACGCCGCTTGCGCGTTCGATCCTGTGCAGCTCGACTTCTTCGGCGTGATTGACAAGGACATGACGCGGCTCAATCTCGTCACCAGGAAGCCCGCCGAGGGAATCAAGTATTCAATGATTGATCTCTTCGCCGGTGCGGGGGGGCTGTCCGAGGGGCTTGAAGAGGCCAATTTTCACGGCATTTTTGCGTCCGAGATCGTGCCACAGTATGCCGAAACCTATCGCCGTAACCATCCTGGCACGACGGTGATGACGCAAGACATCCGTAAGCTCGACGCGGAAGACATCCGCAAGCAACTTGGCATGAAGAAGGGACAGTTGGCGCTGATCGCGGGCGGTCCACCTTGCCAGGGCTTTTCAATCAACGCGCCGATTCGCAGTACGCTCGACCAACGCAACCACCTCTTCAAGGAGTACCTCCGTTTCGTTGACGCGTTTCAGCCGCGCGCTGTTTTGATTGAGAATGTGCCCGGCCTCGTTTCGTTTGAGGACGGCGACACGCTCCACGCTATCTTGAAGGCATTGGGCGAGTTGGGTTATGGCGCAGACGTGCGTATTCTTGGCGCGGCTTACTACGGCGTGCCGCAGATGCGCTGGCGTACCGTGATTCTTGGCTTGCGCGGCAAGGAGCTTCCGCGCAACGCATTCCCCGAACCTGTTTGCCACGCGCCGATCCGCCCGAACTTTACGGCGACCTTTGACGGCCATTCTTTGCTGAAGGTCCCGGCGGCGGACATTCCAGGCAATTTCGTTTCGGTCAAGGATGCCATCGGCGATCTGCCGCCTGTCAAGGCGGGCGAGCGCGGCGCGGAGTGCAAAGACTACGCTTGCGATCCGCAGTGCGATTATCAACGCGCCGTGCGTCGTGGCAGTACGGGCATCTACAACCATGACGCCCCGCATTTGTCGTCAATCAACCTTCAGCGGCTTCAGTACATCAAGCCCGGAGGCAATTGGACGGACATTCCCCATGACCTCTTGCCCAAGGGCATGAGGCTGGCGCGAAAGTCCGATCACACAAAGCGGTATGGCCGCCTCACGCCCGATGGCCTTGCTTCAACGATTTTGACGAAATGCGATCCGCACTGGGGCGCATATTTCCATTATGGGCAAGACCGTTCACTGACGGTGCGCGAAGCGGCGCGGTGTCAATCGTTTCCCGATCACTACATTTTCTACGGGTCGCAGCAAGAGCAGTTCGCACAGGTTGGAAACGCCGTGCCGCCCATGCTGGCGAAGTCTGTCGGCGTTGCGCTCAAAGCGGTTCTTGAGGAAGAGGAGAAATAATGGCAGGTACGATTTCCGAGTTCTTTGGCTATCGCGCCGAAGACAAATCTGCCGCCGCGCTTAAAGCGGCGGCAGACAAGAAATGCCCGTTCCTTGGATCGGCCTGTACGAAGATGCTGGGCCGTGAGCGCACGATCTCCGGCGTTTGCGCAATCCGTCAAAAGAGGGCGGGGTCTCCGTCTGTCATCTGCTGCCCGAATCGCATCTACGCCGAAGACTACAAGATGCTCAAGACGATCAGCAAGAAAGCGTTCGGCGGAGAGTTAAGTCTTTATGCCGGACGTGCCGCCGTTGCGAAGGCCAGGAAGGAGGATGGTGCGATTGCCGTCTTTGGTCATGGCTGGGGCGGGGAGTTGCGCTTGCCGCAACGGCAAGGCACTGGCTCCTATTTTGTCGATTGGGTATTGGCGCGGCTTGACGGCAAGGGGGAGCTCAAAGAGTTTACGGCCATTGAGGTGCAGACCATCGACACGACGGGAAAATACAGCGATGCTCAAAAGGCGTTGAAGAAAGACCGCACGATCATTTCCGACACGGTTGGTCTAAACTGGGAGAACGTGTCAAAGCGCATTATTTCGCAGATCATCTACAAGGGACAGGTTCTCCAGCGTGAAGAACTCTGTCGCACGGGTCTCTACTTCGTCTGCCCGACGCCAATCTACAAGCGTGTTCTCAATCGCCTCGGCGGCAAAGACAAGATCCCGGCATTCCCGACACAGCCCGCCGCAATCCATTTTGTCGCATACGATTATGCGGCGACGTTCGACGAAACGCCAAACGGCGCGACTGTCCCGCTCGACATTCTCGAAGAGCATTGCACGACTGTCTACAAGGTGCAGGAGGCGTTCTCCGCCGTGAGCCTGCCAGAGGGCAATGTCTACGGCAACGCCATTCGGAAAAGCCTCTATGCTGAATGACGTACAGAATCAGGCGAGGTTCCGCCGAGAGGTCTTGGACTATGGTGCGCTCATTCCGCCGTCGATACGGCTCCCCGCCGTCGTCAATCTTGACTTCGTCCGCTGGCGTTGGGAGAATTACAACGGAGTGTAATGTAATATGTCTCTCTCTCTCTTCCTATCCGCGGCCTTTCAGGTCTTGCCGTTTTACCAGCAGCGGCCTGAGGCGGACTTCTATGCGCTCCGTCCGTTCTGGTCGCATGAAGACGAGGTGACGGATGTGCTCTGGCCGGTCTTCACGGCGCATCGCGACTGGTGGCGTTTCTGCTTCTTCACCCATTACCAGTCCAACGCCGATGGAGGCTACCAGTTTGAGGTCATGCCAATTTGGTGGAACGGGAGGGAGAAGGGAAGGGAAGAAGGGGAGAGGGGCGTTGTCGAGGATGATACCTCTTATTGGGGGTTTTTCCCGATCTGGGGGCGGCATCCGCACATCCTCATGATGCACGACTGGGAATTCTGCCTTTGGCCCATTTGGATGCGCTATCGAATGCCGCGCCCGAAAGACACGAAGTGGATGACGACAAATGCCGTCCTTTTCCCGTTTTTCCACTGGCGCGATGACGGCTCCTGGGGATTTTGGCCGTTCTATGTCACGAGCCACAATCGGGCCGACGACCACACGACGGTCTTTTGGCCGATCTGGAACTGGAAGACATCCTTTGCCGACCGTGACACGGGCGGTGCGGGAACGAGCTGGATGCTCTGGCCGCTGGTGGGGCGCGTCGCTCGCGAACGCGAGAGCCAGTGGCTCTTCCTGCCGCCGTTCTTCTCGTATGTCGAGACGCCTGACGGCTGGCGTGGGCGCTTTCCTCTGCCGCTTGTCGAGATCGAACGGTTTGCGAAACGTGCGCGCACGAGCATCTTCCCGTTCTACGAGCATATCGACAACTTTCGCTATCTGGATCGAACGAAGCAGGACGAGATTACGCGCTTCGGCTGGCGGCTTGTGGAACTTCTGCCGGACGAGACGCGCGTCTTTCCGTTCTGGGTGAGCCGTCCTGATGGCACTTACTTCCGCCTTTGGCCGTTTTGGGAGTCGGCAGTGGACAAAGACGGTGTGCGCTTCGGGCGTTTTCTCTCGCTCTTTCCGATTCGCTGGGTGCCGGCGGTAGATCGCAACTGGTCAAAGTTCTGGACTCTCTATGAGCGTGTCTCTCGTTCGGGCACGACGGATCATGCGCTCTTCTGGGGGCTTATTCGCTGGACGACGCAGACGCCATGAGCACGTTGATCAGAGATCTCTTCCTGTGGGCGCGCGCAATGCGCATCGAACAGTGGACGAAAAACGGCGTCGTGATGATGGCCTGGTTCTTCTCGGTCGCAGACGTGTCTCAGCGCGAGATCGCGCGCGGCTGGGAGTCGTTTCTGATGGCGATCGCGATGGCGGGCGCGTTCTCATTCGTCTCGTCGGCGTTCTATCTTCTGAATGACGTCTCCGACTATGAGGCCGACAAGCTTCATCCCGTGAAGCGTTTCCGTCCTCTCGCGGCGGGCCTGATCTCCCGCATCTCGGCAGTGCGCGTTGCGCTGGTCCTCTTCGCCATCGGCTTCATGTACCCGGCACTCGTCGTGATCTTTCTCCCGTCACGCACGGTTGCCTTCGCGACGATGCTCGCCTACACGGTCATGCAATGCCTTTACACGGGCTTTTTGAAGCGCGTGCCGTATCTTGACGTCGTCACGCTTGCGGCGGGATTCGTCCTGCGCGCCGTGGCGGGCGCGGCGATCATTTCGGCCTACATCTCCCCGTGGCTGCTGATCTGCACGTTTACGCTGTCGATGTTCTTGGCGTTCTGCAAGCGCCGTGCCGAGATGGAGACCGCCAAGGCGTCGCGCGAAGTCCTGCGCCACTATCACCCACGTGCGCTGACGGCGCTGATTTTGCTGGCGGGCGTGGCCTCCGTGGGCGAATATCTCGCCTACACGCTGACGTCGAAGATGGGAGCGCGCTTCCCGCTGCTGTGGGTGACGGCTCTCTTCGTCGCGGCGGGCATCGTCCGTTACCTTGTCCTCGTCGTGCAGAAGGCCGACGTGGGGCGTCCCGAGCGCATTCTCCTGACGGACAAGCCTCTGTGGCTGGTCATCGCTGGGTATGGCATGGCGGCGGTTCTGGCCGTTCTTTTAGGTTGACGGCATGAGCGTGTCGTTTCTTTCCGAATTGGCGGCGCGGCGGCGCTTCGGCATGAAACCGGGGCTGGGGACGATTACCGCGCTTTGCCGGGCGTTGGGGGATCCCCAACGGCAGTTCAAGGCGATTCATGTCGCCGGGACGAACGGGAAAGGCGCGGTCTGCGCGATTCTGGACGCTGTGCTGGGCGCGCGAAAGGACGGTCTCATCGGCCGCTACACCTCGCCGCATCTCGTTCGGATCAACGAGCGCTTCTTTCTGGATGGCGTGCCTGTTGATGACGCGACGTTGGAACGTCTGGCGCGCAAGGTCCACGAGACGGCTGAAGCCGTCGGTTCGGGCGTGGATTCTCTGACCTTCTTCGAGGCGTTGACGGCGATCGCGTTTCTCCTTTATGCGGAGAATCGCGTGGCGCATGCGGTGTTGGAATGCGGGTTGGGCGGGCGGTTGGACGCGACGAACGTCTGTGAACCCGAGCTGTGCGTCATAACGAGAATCGGCCTTGACCACTGCGACTGGCTTGGCGATACGGTCGAGAAGATCGCCGGAGAGAAGGCCGGCATCATCAAGCGCGGCGTTCCGATCGTGCTGGCGCGGAACGAGCCGTCCGTCGTCTCCGTCATTCGTGCGGCGGCACGCGCGAAAGACGCGCCGTTCCATTATGCGCCCGATCTCGCGTCGGAGGCGGATATCCCGGCGGACTTTCCGCTCCTTGGGGCATTCAACCGCGAGAATGCCGTCACGGCGATTGCCGCGCTGAAGGTTCTTTTCTCACGCGCCTCTTCGACCTCCGTCACGTCACTCCTCCCGTCGGCTTCTCTCTCTCATGTCGTCTGGCCAGGGCGATTCCAGCGTGTTGGGGCGTTCTTGGTGGACGGTGCGCACAATCCGCCGGCCGCACGCGCATTGGCGGACTCCTTGGCGCGCTTCCCCGGACTCTCGGAACGGTCGCGCGCGCTCGATCTTGTCTTCGGAGCCTGCGGAGACAAGGATGTCGTGGATGTGCTTCAGATTCTTTCGCCCTTCGTCCGTCGTGCCTATGCCGTGCGGACGAACAATCCGCGTTCGCTTGCGGCGGAGGACCTTGCGATGCGGATGCGCGCCGTGGGTCTGGAGGCAGCGCCGTGCGCGTCGCTGACAGAGGCGCTTGCGCGCGTACGCGCCTCGGGCGGTTTTGGCGAGACATCCGCTCCAGCCGCATTGGTTTGCGGCTCCCTCTTTCTTGCTGGGGAGGCTTTGGTCGCGTTGAACGCCTATCCGTGGCCATCCGCTCGATTCGATCCCTCAGAGCTTCTCTCTCCGCCGGGCGGTCGGCATTGATTTGAAAGGAAACGTCTTATGCAAATGACTGAAACGCATGTGTTGGTCCTGCGGCTCCTGCTGGCGGGATTTCTGGGCGGACTGATCGGAGCCGAGCGCGAATACCGTGCCAAGGTCGCGGGTACGCGCACGCATCTGCTGGTTGCCATCGGTGCGGCGCTCATGGTGATCGTCTCGCGCTACGGATTCGACGGGCAAGGGGATCCTTCGCGTGTCGCGGCCCAGATCGTCAGTGGCATCGGCTTCATCGGCGCGGGCGCGATTATGGTCAACAAGCACGCCGTCCATGGGCTGACGACGGCGGCGGGCATCTGGGTTGCCGCCGGCATCGGCATGGCGGTCGCCTCAGGACTCTACGCCGTCAGCGTCGCGACGACCGTGCTGTCCCTGATCGGACTTGAGGTTTTCGGCTGGATCTTTCGCGAACGCCGCACCGCAATTGCCGAAGATGCCGACCGGACGGGCGGACCGTCGTGAAGAGGCGTCCAAATGTCGGGAGGTGCAGCCTGGTCATCGCTTGCGCCAGGCTTCGGGCGTCAATCCCGTCTCGCGCTTGAAGTAGCGCACGAGAGACGGCGTGCTTGGGAAGCCGCAGGCGTGCGCGACCTCGGTGACGGTCATGCGCGATGACATCAGCTTGCGCTTGACCGCGCCGATGCGGGCGGCGGCGATGGTTTCGCTGATAGTCCGGCCCGCCAGTTCGCGGAAGCGCAGGTCTGCGAGCGAGCGCGAAACGCCCAGATGCGCGACGACTTCCGCCGGCGTGAGGCGTTTCGTGTCATTGGCCGTGATGAAGTGCTTTGCCATGCGGATAAGATGTTCGGCGGGCTGTGGCGTCCGCGTGGAGTCACGCGTCAGGATCTCGCGGACGGCGGCCTTGAGGACGAGCAGACGTGGCTTGCCGCCGTTCATGAGCCGTTCGAGTTCGCCGGCGGCGCTGAAACCGAGGCAGTCGTGATCGGGGAGGATGCTGGAGAGCGACGGCTCAATGCCGCGGCAGAGGATCTCGTCGTTGTCCGTGCCGAGGATCGAAACGCGCCCCGGGACATCAATGTCAGCTTCTTGGCAGATTTCAAGCGTGCGAAAGGCGGCGTTGTCCCAGTCCGCGAAAACGGCTACGGGAGCCGGAAGCCTCAGAAGGGACTTGGCGAACGCGGTACTCTCGCGCACATTGGCGTCAGGCGGCAGGACGAGCGTGCGGCAGGAGGCGCGGCGTTCGCCGAGAGCGGTGCGGAAGCCGCGTTCGCGTCGAATCGACCACTCCTCGCGTCCTGGCGAACCGGCGACGAAAACGAAGGAACCGAATTTTCCAATGCCAAAGAAATAGTCTGCCGCCGCCCGCCCGACGCATTCGTCATCAAGCCTCACAAACGAGGCCGAGGGGCAGTCCTGCCGACGTTCGCTCTCAAAGTGGGTAAAGACGATTGGGAGACCGCTTCTGGACAGCAAATCGACCGTCTCGTCGTCAGGGAAGTCCGTCGCGATGCCATCATAGCAAGCGGTGGTTTCGCGGAGCAGCGTCTCGTGAAGGCGGGATGTGCTGTCAAGAAGCCTCAGTCGCCAGCGCTTCCCGGCGTTGACGAAACGGAAGAACCCCGACAGCGCGTCTCGTCCGGACGCGCCGCCGATGTTGATTGCGACCAGAACCCGCCTGAGCGGATGCCTGTGGAGAATCTGCCTCATGCCCGACATTATAGCAAATGATGCCTTCCTCGTGTTGTGTGATTTGATAATAAACTCTTGTTGTGTACGATAACGGACCGTCTTGCCTTTTGGGCGATTCATTTGGTAAAATTGCTTCATTCTGAATATCCGAAAGGAAGGCAAGTAATGAACAACATGATTGGAAGATTGTCATGCATCGCTGTTGCGGTCGCCACGTCTGAAATGCTCTTTGCCGATACGGTCGCCTGGTGGCGGTTTGAGGATGGTGCGCCCGAAAGCGTCGCCACGACGTTTGTGAACGAAGTCGATGTGACGAAATTTCCGGGTACGGCCGTTTCGGTCAAGGGCGAAGGATTCCCGCAGCAGACGGACGCATTCGGGGGTCTGGCTGTCTGGAATCCGTCGGCTGGTTGGTCGTACGAAAACATCCGCGCACTTCGTCTTTCTGATGGAAATGGCAACGTCGGGCGCGTAGAGGTCGCTTCCGATGTGTCTTTGCGTCCGCAAACGTTTACGCTTGAATTCTTCTTTAAGTATGAAGGGGCCGGACTGCCGAGCTGGAAACCGCTTGTCGGCATGCGGAACGGCAAGTCATCGGAGGCTTTCTACCTGCGGCTTCATCAGACTTCCGAGAATTCGCCGCGTCCTTCGCTCTCGCTCCGCTTTCATGACGCGTCAGGAACACTGAATGCGTCTGCGGACTGTGCTGCAGACAGTCTGGCGGATGGTCAGTGGCATCATGTGGCTGTGCGCGTCTGTGAGGTGGCTGGAGTCTGGCAAGCGCAGTGCTTTGCGGATTGTCTTCCAATCGGCACGTGCAAGATGTCAGGACCCATACATTACGCGGACGGATATCCGCTTCTCATCGGCGGCGATTTCCCTGGCTTGATTGATGAAGTGCGGTTGTCGGATGCCGTGCTCGAACCGACGGAGTTCCTGAGCGCACGTGAGATTTCCCCGAACGCCGCCGCCGACACGGCCCTTTACCTTGACTTCTCCTCTCGTTCCGTCGCCAACAAGGCGCCAGGCGAATCACCGAACTCAGTTAGCGCGATCCTGAAAGGGGATACGGGGCTTTCAGATGACGTGCCCGGCACGGTCGTGCGCGCAAACGCCTGGGCAGTGACAGACACAGGCAACACGGCGGCGTTGAGTCTGGCGACGAACGCCGAAAGTGCCTATTTCACCGGACGTCTCTCGTTCGATGACCGCGCGAACCGCGTCTCGGACAACGACTTCACGGCCGAGATTTTCTTCAAGATCGACGACCTCGGAGAAGAGTCGGAAAGCAGTGGTGACTGCGCGTATCTCTTCTGCGCACCGACATGGAAACTGCGAGTCATGCGCGGCGATGGCAAGCTTTCGGGTTATTTCCCGAACAACACGCGGTTCGCGGTCGGGTCGTCCGTCGTCGATGGGACTTGGCATCATGTCGCGCTCGTTTACGGCAAGAATGCCGGAAGGATGCGCGTCTACATTGATGGCACGTCCGAATGGGAGGGCACCGTCGGCTCGCTTGCGACGGCTGCGACATATCAAACGACCATCGCCGGCAACATGTGGGACACGAGCGGCAAGTACCAGATCGCACGTGGCGCAATTGACGAGGTCCGCATCACGCGACGCGCGCTGAAGCCCGCTGAGTTTCTGACAACCGTTCCGTATGCGAACGGCAAGCTCATTCACTTGACCTACGAGGAGAATGTGCTCGACTCCAGCGTGAACGCGCGATTGTTCGGCGGCGGATGGACGAACAACGCGGCAAATCCGCCGACGCTCTCGGCGCGAGTGCCGGGCAAGTCGCTCGTGGACGCGAAGGGGCGGATCGTCCGAGAGTCGAACGCACGTTCCCTTCGCTATGACAACCGCTATCTCGCCTACGAGTCGGCAAGCATTCTGGACCGCGCGGACTTTACGCTCGAATTCTTCTTCTGTGCCTCTGCCACAAAGGCGACGGCGGGCGTCATGCGACATGTGAACAACACGAACGTCAATGACTTCGTCTGGGGCCTTCGCACGGATTCGACGGGGAAGACGCTGGAACTCGTCGCCTCGACCGAGACGAGGGCAAATGCGGTTGTCGCGACCTATCCGGCGGACAGTCTCGACGGGCGGTGGCATCACTATGCGGCGAACTTCAAAACGGTCGACGCGAACACCGTCGTCACGCTTTATCGCGATTATGTGAAAGTCTCCGAGACGATGTTGGATGGCGCGCTTGCAGTTGCGTCTGGCGTTTCGCGCTTTTATGTGGGCGGCGGTTCGGCGGGATGGTTTGACGAGATCATCGTCTGGGACGGCGAAAAGGGCCTTGACGACTTTCTGCGTGCGCGACGTGCCGGTTCCGTCATGTTCATTCGCTGAGAGGAACGAAACATGAAGCGAGCATTTTGGACGTCCGTCTGCCTGATTGCGTTATCCGGGTGTCTGCGTGAATCATCGCCCGACGATTCGCGCCGCGCAGGCGGATGCCCGTCCGAACGATGGCGAGGCTTCAATCTGCAGGAGATGTTTGTCTGGCCGACGAGCGATCCGACGCCCGCCTATCAGGAATGGGATTTTCGGAAGATTCGCGAATGGGGCTTCAACTTCGTGCGCTTGCCGATTGACTATCGTTACTTCACGCATGGCGGCAACTGGAACGAGATTGACGAGAACCGTCTGAAGGCTGTCGATCAGGCTATCGAATGGGGTGAGAAATACGATGTCCATGTGCAGGTCTGCCTGCACCGTGCGCCCGGTTATTGCGTAAACCCGACGGGAAAGGAACCTGCCAACCTGTTTGAAGACGCGGCGGCACAGGCGGTGTTTGCCCGATATTGGGGTCTTTTCGCCCGACGGTGGAAACGCTGGCCGAATCGTCGCGTCTCGTTCGACCTCGTGAACGAACCACCAAAGATCCCTGAGGCGAAATACGTCTCGGCGATCCGCAAGGCGCTGGAGGCCATTCGCGCAGAAGACCCCAATCGACTCGTCTTTTCGGACGGACGCGACGGTGGCAACGAGCCGACCTTTGCGCTTGCAGGCGAACGCGGCGTCGCACAGGCGATGCGGGGCTACAGGCCGATGTCCGTCTCGCACTTCGGCGCGCCATGGTGCGCGGGCCTGACGACTTCCCTGCCGCCTGTCTGGCCGCTCTCGGAGGACGCGCCGATGGGCATTCTCGCGGGCCCCGGAAAGCCGAACCTGCGTACGCCGCTCGTCGTCGAGGACGTGCCGCCTGGCGAAGTCGCCCTCTATTTTGGCGGAGTGAGCGAGAAAGTGACCGTGCGCGTATCGGGCGACGGAGAAGTTGTCAAGGACTTCACCTTTCGACCCGAAAAGGGGAGCCCGAAATGGCGGTCGGTTGCGGAGCATCCGAAATGGAAGATCCTGCAAGGTGACTATCTGGGGGTGGAGACGGTGCGCGTGGCGCGGGCCGTAAACCGACTGGAGATCAGCCTTGCGGCCGGCGACTGGTGCCATCTGACGGGCGTGCGCTTCACGGCACCTGACGGACGGGAGGCTCTCTTGCGCATCCTGCCGCGTTTCGCTCCTGCTCGGAGGTTTGCGCAACGGTTCGCTGGTTTTGACGCGCCATGTCCGTTCGTCGCGGAAAAGCCGGCGGACAAGACGCCGCGCCGATATGCCGAAACCGGGCTTGAATGGCTTTACCGCAACAACTTCAAGCCATGGGACGATCTCGCCGCGCAGGGAACGTTCGTCATGATGGGTGAGTTTGGCGCGTTCAGGGCCTGTCCCCACGACGTTGCCCTTGCATGGATGGAGGATAATCTTCGGCTGTTGAAGGAGCGTGGCTGGAGCTGGGCGCTCTGGAACTGGCGTGGCACGTTTGGCATCCTTGACTCGAATCGTGCGGATGTCAAATACGAAGATTGCGACGGACATCGGCTTGACCGGAAGATGCTGGAACTCTTGCAACGGTATTGAAGGAACATCCCATGACAAAGCGAAACGCACTTGAAGGCAATCCGAACAGAGGGCATGGTGAAGGAAGATCCTTCGCGCCGAAGCCGAGGTGCGGAGGGCTGTCTGGCAAGGGAATCGGATGCGTCGTTCTTGTCCTTGCGGCCGGATTTGTTCGGGCAATGGACTTCGTTCCTCTGGCTGAACCGACGGAAGTCCTGATCGACGGTCGCTTGGACAAGAAAGGACGCATTGTGCGCAATGCCGATGGCACGTTGATTCTGCGCGGCGGAACGGCTTCGCGCATCACGCTTGTCTGGCGGTGTGATCTTGGCACGACGACCAAGGCGTTCGGCGGCATGTGGGAACGAACTTACGGTGACAGCGCCTGGCGGAAACTCGACGCGACGAGCGCGCCACGTGGCGGAACTCATGCGTGGTATGTACTTACGACAGATGGATTGCGCACGGATGGCTACGGCGTGAAGGTTCAGCCGAACGCCTTTGTCTGCTGGCGGGTTCGTGCAGATTGCCTTGAGTTGACATTGGATGTTCGGGCCGGGTCTGCGCCCGTCGAGCTTGGGGGCCGTGAACTTGCGCTTTGCACGCTTGTCTCGCGCCGAGGGCGGGCGGGCGAATCGGCGTTTGCGGCGGGGCGTGCGTTCTGTCGCGCAATGTGCCCGACGCCACGCCTGGCCGCCGCACCTGTCTACGGCTATAACGACTGGTACTGCGCGTACGGACACAACACCGCGACAAACTTCCTTGCCGATGCAAAGTTCTTGCTCGAGGCGATGGACGCGTTGCCCGGCGATCCTGTGACGAACCGCCCCTTCATGGTTGTGGATGACGGTTGGCAGAATGCCCGCCATCGCGGCGGCGATCCGTCGAAGCCGGGCGGACAATGGGGGACTGTCAACGCGCGTTGGGGGATGCCAATGGCTGAATTTGCGCGGCAAGTGAAGGCACTTCGGGCGCATCCAGGCCTTTGGTATCGTCCACTCATGCCAGACGAAGGAAGGACGGCCCTGCCCGTTGATCCAACCGACCCAAAATGGAAGCATCGCATTCGGGAGGAAATGGCCCGTTTCGTCGAATGGGGGATGGAACTCGTCAAAATCGACTTCATTACGTACGACTGGAACGACGTCTGGGGCTATGAACTCGAAGATTCTCCTGTCAAGAAGCCGCTCCCCGCTTGGCGTGACCGCTCGCATACGACGGCTGAAGTCATTCTCGAACTCTATCGGACGATGCGTGAGGCGGCGGGCAGTCGGATGCTGATCGTCGGGTGCAATGCAATCGACCACTTTGCCGCTGGCCTTTTCGAACTGCAACGTACAGGCGACGATACGAGCGGACGGGAGTGGGCGCGGACGCGTAAGATGGGCCCCAACACATTGGGAATGCGCGCCATTCATAATGGCATTTTCTATCTGAATGACGGTGACTGCGTCGGTCTTGTGAAAGAGGGTGATGTGCCGTGGCGATTGAATCGACGGTGGCTCGACCTTGTCACGCGCAGCGGCACCGCGCTTTTCATCAGTTGGAAACGTCAGCTTGCGACCGATCCGAAGATCGTCCATGCGCTTGGGATGGCTTGGAAAAAGGCCTCACGCCCGATGGCGACCGGTGAGCCGCTTGACTGGCTTGAGACGCCGCGACCGCGTTTGTGGCTGTTCGGCGACGAAAGCCGCGCGGACTACGACTGGGAATAGGTGTCTCGTGCGACTTCAAACGCCGAAAATGCTATAATATCCATGTTGCAGGGATATTGCAACGGTATCGAATGGATGTTGAATGAGGAATTGAATGAAGTCGCAAGAAATCGTTTCCTGTTGTCTGACCATCGCAGGTTCGGACTCTGGTGGCAATGCCGGTGTTCAGGCTGACCTTCGCGCGTTCCATGCTTACGGTCTTCATGGGTGCACGGTCTTCGCCGCGCTCACGGCCCAAAATCCGTTTGGCGTATCGGCGATTCACGGCGTTCCGGCGGATTTCGTGGCCGCGCAACTTGATGCCGTTCTCGGCGTTTACGCGATTCGTGCGCTCAAGACGGGGATGTTGGCGGATCCGGCGGTCATTGAGGTTGTCGCTGACCGACTTATGGCGCATCCCGAAATCGCGAAAGTCATTGACCCTGTGATGGTTGCGACGAGCGGCGTACGACTTGTTCCGGAATCCGCCATGCAGGCGATTTGTGCGCGGCTGTTGCCGTTGGCGACGTTGATTACGCCGAATCTGCCGGAAGCGGAGGCCCTGTGCGGGGGCGTTGTCGGCGACCCGAACGCGAGGCGTGCGGGAAACGCGGCGCATGCGGAAGAGTTGGCGCGGCAGATTCACGAGACATACGGCTGCAGCGTCCTTGTGAAAGGTGGGCATGGGGCGGAATCGTCCGCTGTCGATGTCCTGTTCGACGGGAATGAGGTCCGCACGTTTGCGCTTCCGTGGGTTTCAGATCCCGTTTCGACCCATGGCACAGGTTGTTCGCTGGCGGCGGCGCTGGCGGCCGAATTGGCTCGCGGACATTCAGCCTCCGAGGCGGTCGCAGGCGCGAAGCGGTACGTTCATGCGGCGATTGAAGGTTCCTATTGGGTGGGGCCTGATTGTGGCGTGTTGGGATTCGTTCACGACTTATGAGGCTTCGCCTGACTTGACAGTTTCACCGAATTAATGCATACTAAACGACCGTTATGAGCTATTATCTGATGATTCTTGTTGGGGCAGTGCTGGTGAACAACTTTGTTCTCAGTCGCTTCCTTGGTTGTTGTCCGTTCTTGGGCGTTTCAAAGAAGACGGAAACGGCGCTTGGCATGTCCGGTGCGGTCATTTTCGTCATGACGATTGCCGCAGCCGTCACCTGGTGTCTGGACCATTGGCTTCTTCAGCCGAACGGGCTGGGGTACATCCACACGCTGGCATTCATTCTCGTCATCGCCGCGCTTGTCCAGTTCATTGACATCGCGATGAAGCGATTTCTGCCGTCCTTGCATGCCGCGCTTGGCATATTCTTGCCGCTTATCACGACGAACTGTGCTGTGTTGGGCGTCGCGGAAATCAACTGTAAGCAAGGGACGGGCTTTTTTGAGGCGGTCTTCTTTTCGTTCTCGGCCGCGCTTGGCTTTGGTCTTGCGCTCCTCGTCTTCTCGGGTATCCGTGAGAAACTGGCGCACGCCGATCCGCCGCGTTGCTTTCGCGGTATCGCCGTGGCCCTCGTCACGGGTGGCCTGTTGAGCTTGGCGTTCATGGGCTTCTCGGGAATGGTGAAGCTGCCGTACTGACTATTGACTTGGGAAACTCGAAATGACAACAGCAATCCTTGTTATTGCAGGCATTGGCCTTGTGGCTGCCTTCGTGTTGGCGGTCGCCGACAGGTATCTCGCCGTGCGGGAGGACCCGCGCATCGGACTCGTCACGGCGGCTTTGCCAGGCGCGAACTGCGGCGGTTGCGGGTTCGCCGGATGTGACGGTTACGCGCGTGCGCTTGTGGCGGGAACGGCTCCGAACGGAGCGTGCGCGGCGGGTGGCGCGGCGTGCGCGGCGGCGGTCGCGAAGATTCTGGGCGTTGCGGCGACGGAGACGGAGAGGCGAGTCGCACTTGTCCGGTGCTGCGGTACGCGGACGGAGGCCGTCCGTGTCGGTGACTACAACGGCATTTGCGACTGCAATGTTGCGGCGTCAACGGCGGGTGGCGACAAAGGCTGCGCCTATGGCTGTCTCGGCTATGGGGCGTGCGCGAACGTCTGCCCTCAGCACGCGATCTCCGTAGCGGACGGTCTCGCGAAGGTTGACAAGCGTCTTTGCATCGGGTGCGGCAAGTGCGTGACGGTGTGCCCGAAGCGCCTCATTGAGCTGGTGCCCGCATCGGCGACAATCCACGTCCTCTGCGCGAACCCTGACAAAGGTCCGGCTGTCCGCAAGGTCTGCGGCGTCGGATGCCTGGGATGCCATCTCTGCGAGAAGAATTCCGGCGGCAGGGAGGCGGGCCATTTCATCTTCGAGGGTTTCCTCGCCAAGGTCAATTACGCGAATCCGCCGACGGATGAGCAGATTGTGGTGAAATGTCCGGCGAAATGCATGTGTGTCGATCCGCATTTTGAATCAGGCCATTGAGGAGCATTGCTTTATGAAGACAGTCAAGAGCGCATTTAAGTTCAGAGGGGGCGTCCACCCTGACTACAACAAGGAGCTCACGCGCGAGAAGGCCATTGAACCGATGCCGTGCCCGGCGGAGCTCGTCGTCTCCATGAGCCAACATCTGGGTGCCCCTGCGAAATGCGTCGTGAAGGCAGGCGAGTATGTCGTCAAGGGACAGCTTCTCGGTGAACGCAATGGGTTCATTTCCGTGCCTGTCTACGCGCCGGCAAGCGGGTTCGTCAAAGCCGTTGAGCTGCGCCTCGGTCCGGCCGGAGGCAAGGCTTTGGCGGTTGTCCTTGACACGGTCTCCGCCGCGCCCGAAGGCATGGGTGCGGCGGAAAGGACGCTATCCCCGCTGGACTGGAAAACCGCGACGCAGATGGAACTCCTGTCTCGCGTCACGGAAGCTGGTATCTGCGGCATGGGCGGCGCGGGCTTCCCGACGTGCGTGAAGCTCAATCCGCCGCCGGGAAAGCGGTGCGAGTACTTGATCGTGAATGGCGCGGAATGCGAGCCTTATCTTTGTGCGGACTTTCGCCTGATGGTGGAGCGCGCCGATCGTGTGCGCGTCGGGGTCGAGGTCATTCGCAAGATTCTCGGCGGGTGCGCTGTCCGTATCGCTGTCGAGGCGAACAAGCCCGAGGCCGTCGCGGCCTTGGAGAAGGCGTTCGCGGACATTGACGGGAATGTGGAGATTGTCATTCTCCCCGTTCTTTATCCGCAAGGCTCTGAAAAGCACCAGATTTACGCGACGGTCGGTCGTGTCGTGCCCGAACCGCCGGCGCTTCCGATTGACGTCGGCTGCGTCGTTGAGAATGTCGGCACCGTTGCGGCGATCGCGGATGCCGTCGAGAAAGGCCAAATTCTCCTTTCGCGCGTGACGACCGTCTCGGGCGATGCGGTCGTCGAGCCGAAGAATGTCGAAGCTCCGCTCGGCACGAAGTATGCCGACCTCGTCTCGTTTTGCGGAGGCTTGAAGGAAACGCCTGCGAAAGTGATCTCGGGGGGCACGATGATGGGCTTTGCCGTGCCGAACCTGGAACTCGCGACGACGAAGACGACTTCGGGGCTCCTGCTTCTCTCTCGTCGTCGCGTCTTCCAGTATTCCTCGCAGGCCTGCATCAATTGCGGTCGCTGTGTACGGGCGTGTCCAATGGGACTTAATGCCGCGGAAATCGCCAAGGCTGTTGAGGCGGACGACATCAAGGCGTCTGAGGAGGCGCATGTGATGTCGTGCATCGAGTGCGGAGCGTGTACGTTCGGATGCCCGGCGTATCGTCCGATTACCCAGTTCTGTCGCCGTGCGAAGTCTTCGATCCGTGCGCGTCTCGCGGCCGAAAAGTCCAAGGCTGCGGCTGCAAAAGCCAAGTAAGAAGAAAAGGTCTGTAAGGAATGAAACCGAAAGAAACAGCTGCACACTACATCTTGAGCTCGTCGCCTCATGCGCACGCGAAAAGCTCCGTCACGCGCATCATGCTGGACGTGATTGTCGCCTTGTTGCCAACGGCGGCGGTCGGCATCTGGTTCTTTGGATTGCCGGCTGTCTGGATGATCGCGACATGTGTCGCGACATGCCTTGTCACTGAAGCGCTTTGTCGTCTCGTGATGAAGCGCGAGAACACGATCGGCGACCTCTCCGCTGTCGTGACGGGGCTTTTGCTGGCGCTGAACTTGCCGGCGGGGCTGCCGCTTTGGATGGCGGTCGTCGGTTCGGTCTTCGCGATTGGCGTCGCCAAGCAGGTCTTTGGCGGCTTGGGGATGAACCCGTTCAATCCGGCGCTCGCCGCGCGCGCGTTCATGCTCATCTCGTTCACGGGGCCGATGACGACTTGGCTGCGGCCTCTTTGGTGGAAGACTCCCGAGGCCATGACGACGGCGACGCCGCTTGCGGCGATGAAGCGGCTCTATGGTTGCGATGTCGTCGCGCAGGCGACGCCGCATGTGCAGAAGGCGCTTGAGCACCTGCCGAGTTTGCGGGATCTTCTGGTCGGAAACATGCCTGGGTGCATCGGCGAGGTCTCGGCCTTCGCGCTCGCGGTGGGCGCCGTCTATCTTCTCTGGCGCAAGGTCATCACCTGGCATATCCCCATCGTTTTTCTTGTCACGGTCTGGCTTTACGCCTTTTTTGCGGGCGGAGCCCCCGCGCATCTGCAGGTTCTGACAGGCGGCGTGATGATTGGCGCGTGCTTCATGGCGACGGATTACGTGACCTCGCCGACGACGGCGAAGGGCAAGCTGGTCTTCGGCTTTGGCTGTGGTCTCCTGTGCATGTTGATCCGCCAGTTTGGCGCATATCCCGAGGGTTGCTCGTTTGCGATTCTCATCATGAACGCCGTCTGCCCGCTCATTAACCGCTGGACGCAGCCGAAGCCGTTTGGACAGAGGAAGAAATAAAGAAGAAGAGGAGAAACGGAGACTATGAAGAAGATCCTTTGGCTTGTTCTCTCTCTCACGCTCATTTCCGGCGTTTGCGCGGCGGTCCTGGCGTATGTAAACGCGCTCACGGCCGGACCAATTGCCGCGATGGCGGCGACGAACGAACAGAAAGCCGTGAAGGCCGTCTTGCCGCCTGAAGTGACGACGGTCACGGCGGAAGGCGATGTCTTCGTTGGCAAGAATGCCGCCGGTCGGGTCATCGGTTATGCGGCGAAGGGAAAGGATTCGGGTGGCTACGGCGGCGACATCGTGCTGATGGTTGGCTTTCGGGCGGACAAGAGGACGCTTGTCTGCTACAAGACGCTTGTCGCTTCCGAGACGCCCGGCTTAGGCATGAAACTCAACACCCCGGAGTTCGCGGGACAGTTCAGGGACAAGGACGCGACGAAGCTGAAGCTCAGGCAGAAGGGTGGCATGATCGACGCCATTACGTCTGCGACCATCACCTCGAAAGCGGTCTGTCGAGCTCTTGCCGACGCGCAGAAGAAATTGTGAGATTCAAGAACGCGATTTTCCTCCTGCCAGACCGCACGGTAGGGTTTGGCACGCTCGAGACGTCGGGTTCGCACATCTCGAAGATAGACTGTGTTGGCATCCCGCCGGCACTTCCGCCGCCTTCGACGCGGCTGATTCTGCCGGGACTCGTCAATTGCCATGGGCATACGGCGATGACGCTCGTGCGTGGCGTCGGCGGCGGCCTACCGCTTCAGCGTTGGTTGAAGGAGGCGATCTTTCCGATTGAGGCGAAAATGACGGAATCCGACATCCGAGCGGGCGTTCGCTGGGGTGCTCTTGAAATGCTTGCGGGTGGGACGACGCAGGTTCTCGACATGTATGACTTTCCGGCGGCGGGCGAGGCGGCGTTTGCGGAAGTTGGACTGAAAGCTTCCGTCTCGCGCGTTGGCCTCTCGTTTGTTCCAGGACGGCTGGACGAGTGCGTTTCCTTTACGCGGGCGCATCCGAAGGCGCATGTCTGCATCCATTCCGAATATCTGACGGACGAGCCGTTCTGCCGCGCTCTGGCGGAGGCAAACAACCGTGAATTCAAGCGTCCGGTTCATGTTCATGTCTCCGAGACGGAAAAGGAACATCGCGACTGCCTCATACGGCATGGCCTGACGCCTGTCGCCTATCTCGCCTCGACGGGTCTTCTCGACAGCGGCGGTTTTGCCGCGCATTGTGTTTGGTGCACGGATGACGACTTTCGGATCCTGAGGGAGAAGAACGTTGTCCTTGTCCATAACCCCACCAGCAACATGAAGCTCGGTTCGGGCTTTGCGCGCATCCCGCGCGCTTTGGAGCTGGGGGTGAAGGTCGCTCTCGGAACGGATGGCTGTGCATCGAACGACAATCTTGACCTGTTTGAAGAGATGCACTTGGCTTCGTTGGTTCACAAGGGGGTTGCGAAGGATCCGACGGTCATTTCTCCTTGGGACGTCATTGAGATGGCGACATATGGCAATCGGCTTGCGGTTGGCGAGCCGGCGGATCTCTGCGTTGTCGCTTTGGACCGTCTCCATCTCCGCCCGGCGTTTGATTTGCCGAATCTCGTCGTTCATTCGATGCAGGCGTCGGATGTCGTGCAGACCGTCGTTGACGGAAAGGTTCTTTATGATCACGGGATGTTCCCGACGGTTGACTTTGACAAGGTGAGGGAGGAATTCGATGCGTGCGTTCGTCGTTGCAATGAAAAGTGAGGCGGAGACTGTTCGGGCCTGTCTGAAGCCGGGTGAAGCCTTGTATGTTTCGGGCGTCGGCAAGGTCAATGCCGCCGCCGCCACGCAGAAGGCGATTTCCGCAGGCGCGACCGAGATCTGGAATGTCGGAGTCGCGGGCGGCCTTGATCCGGCGATGGCGGTTGGCGAATGCTATGTCATCGACCGCGCCGTCGAGTATGACTTCGACCTTGCGAAGGTCAACGGCACGCGCGTGGGCGTTCACAATGAGCGCACGACGCCCTATTTTGCCTGTGCGACGGACTTCGCGTCGGATTTGCCGCGCGCGACGCTGGGAACGGGGGATCGCTTCAACGACAGCGCGGCGGACTTCGTGACGTTGACGGACCTTGAGGCGACGGTACGCGACATGGAGGGCGCGGCGATTGCCCATGTCTGCGAGACGAACGGCATTCCCTGCCGTCTCGTCAAGAGCCTAAGCGACGTGCAGGGCAGGGGCGCGCTGACGGAACAGTACTACGACAACTTGACGAAAGCGTTGGCGGCGCTTTCCGAGACGATGAAGGAGTTGCTTGCATGAAGAGAAGAATGTTGGTCGGCTTGAGCTTGATTCTCATGTTCGCGGGGTGTCTGTCCTTCGCGCCAAGGAATAGCGGAAACGGCGTGCTGTTGCTGACGTTTGACGACCCGAACTATGATCGGTGGGTCGCGGCGATGCCGCTTTTCGAGAAATACGGTGCACATGTGTCCTTCTTCCCGAATGGACATCTTGATGATCACGCGCTTGCGCAAATGGCGAGGCTTAAGGGCGCAGGGCACACCGTGGGCATCCACACCGAACATCACGGGAACGCCCGTCTGGCGTTCGAGCAGGGGAATGGCGCGACGTACATTGTGCGCGAGGTCCGTCCTCAGTTGGAGGCGTACGCGAAGATCGGGCATGTCGTCCGGTCTATGGCCTATCCGAACAACAGCCGCAATGCGCGTTCGGACGAGGACTTGGCGCGGGAATGCGGCATCCGGCGATTTCGCGCGGGGCATGTCGTTCGCTTCGACCCGAAGGGGCAATATCCGAAGCCCGATCTCGTCAATACGGATGCGGTGTTCTTTCCTGTGTCGGAGTTGAAGGGCAAGCGTGTGCTGGAAGGCATCGGAATCGGCGAATCGTATCGCACGGACATCAACGAGATCCTGGCATGTGTCAACCGCGCGGCAGACCGCAATGAGGTCTTAGTGACTTATTCGCACGACATTCGTCCCGATGCGAAGACGATTAACATGAAGACAGAATGGTTGGAGGCGATTTTGCGCACGGCACGAGCACGGAACATGCGCATTCTCGGTTTTGACGAGTTGGACAATGATTGACCGTCGCGCGTATCTTCTTGACGTGACGGACCGCCGTCCGAACGACCTTCTTCTTCAAGAGCTGGTCGATGTGCTGGCGCGTTATTCGTACAACGAACTCTATTGGTATGCCGCCCGCGTGGATGTGGTGGCCCCTGCTCCTCGAATCCGGGCCTACTGTGAGATGCAGGGGATTGATTTCCGCGAACTGGACGCGGAAGGCTACGAGAAGCTGTTGCTTGACCCGAAGAACGTCACCGTTGCGACATTTGCGGCGAAGTCGCTTTGCGGTCGCATCGAGGAGATGCGGCATGCGATGGAGAAGGGCGAACTCGCCGCCCGGACGCGACAGGCGCGGCGCTTTCTCGTGACCGATTTTTCGGACGGTTACGCTTGGCATCCGCTTTGCGTTTCCCTGCCGGCGATCATCTTGGCCGGCAACCTCATGACGGTGGGCGCGTCGGCGGCGAAGATGGATCTCGAGAAGGAACTCTGCTCGGTCATGAACCTGCCCGTCGGAGGACTCTTGCAAAAGCTCGGCACGCTCTATCTGCGTGGCGGCGCCTTGCGGGCGGACGCTTCCGAGTTCTTCAACATCCTCGCAGGAGACTGCGGGTATTCGCGGCATCCGGGCCTGACGCAGACGGTGTTGGACGAGATTTCCGGCATCTGTCGTGGTGTGCGGATTGCCTTGGAGCGTTGGACAGAACGGAATGACTGGGCGAAGGAGATTTCCTATGCGGCGAATCTCCTTGATTGTGCCTGTCACCGTCGCAACGAGACGATGTTGCGGGCGCTTCGGGATGAACATGGGCGCATCTGGCGGTTGCGCAGCGCACCCGAAGGGCGCGTCGAGTCCCTGTCGAGACTGCCGCGTTTTTGAGATGATGCGGCGCTTCCTTCCAGTCGTCTTTCTTTTCGTCGTGACGGTCATGGCGTATGCCTGTGGCGTCACGAACGGACATCTGAACCTCGATGACTGGGGCTATACGGCGGGGTGCGCGTTCGTCAAGGGCGGCCTTTCGTGGACGAACCTGCGCACGGCGTTCGCGGACCTTGGACACGGGGGCATTTGGATGCCGCTTACGTTCGTCTCCTATATGGCGGATGTCTCGCTTTTCGGCGGCGGTTGGATGACCCATCACGCCGTCAATGTCGCTCTGCATGCGTTCAATGCCGTGTTGGTCTTCGTTTTCATGCGCGCGCTTCTTGGCGCGCGCGCACGTTCGTGGGTCTGCCTGTTCGCCGCGTTGCTTTGGGCGGTGCATCCGATGCGCGTCGAGGCGGTCACGTGGATTGCCTCACGCAAGGAAGAGCTTTGGACGTTTTTCGCCTTGGCGGGTTTGCTTGCCTGGCGGCAGTTCCTTGTGCGCGGCGGCAGATGGCGTTACGGGATGACGCTGGTCTTGTTTGCCGCGTCGATGCTGTCGAAGCCGACGGCTGTCTGCCTGCCGGTTCTTGCCTGCTTGATGGCGCGGTTCGTTGCGTCGGAGGCCCCACGTCGGTTCCGTCGATATGTGCCGATGTTGGTTTTGGCGTGTGCGGTCGGTTGTGTTGCGCTCGTCTCGCAAGCGCGTCCGACCGGGCTTGAGTCGGTGGATTATGCGGATACGACCGTGGGCTGGCGGCTTCTCAATGCGGCTGTCTCCCTTGGCCTTTACCTTTCGCATTTCTTCTGCCCAGTCGGGTTGCGATTGGACTATCGTGCGGTTTTCGGGGGATGGCCGCGCTCGGGTGAGCTGGGCTTGACCGTTCTCGCGTTTGCGGTGATCGTCGTTGGGTTTGCGCGTCAGAAGCTCGTTTCGTCCGACGTTCGCCGTCTGATCGGCTTTTCGGTGCTCTCGGCGCTCGTTGCGTTGTTGCCGGTGTTGGGTCTGTTGGGCGTGACGGGCGACAAGGCGTTTGCGGACCGCTATGCCTATTTGCCGTCGGTTTTCCTGTCGTTGCTGGTCGCGACAGCGCTTGAAGCGGGCGCACGACGTTGGCCGCGCAGTATGCTTGCAGTGTCTTTGGCGTTGGTTTCCGCTCTCGTCGCTCTCACCGTGCCGACGGTCCGTGCGTTCGAGAGTGACCGCACGATTTACGCGCGCGTGTTGCAAGACGATCCAGACCATTGGCGTGCGCTTCGCGTTCTCGGATGTGAGGCGTGTGCGAGGGAGAACCGCATGATGGAAGGTGTCGCGATGCTGCGAAGGAGTCTGCGCCTTCGTCCAAGCGCCTCAACGGCCGCGTCGCTTGCGTATGTGCTGGCTTGTCGGGGCGAGGCGGGTGACTTTTCGGAAGTTCGCCGGCTGGGACTGAATGTGTTGAAAGACCCTCGACGGGACCGCGAAGGCCTGCTGTTGGACGCGCTGGCGATAGTCGCCTTTCGCGAAGGGGACGACAAAGAGGCCGTTCGCCTGTTTGGGGCTGCTCTGACGGCCCCGATGCGCAGTCACAATAACTTGCATGCAATGCTTAACTTTGGCTTTGCGTTGGCGAATCTTGGACATGACCGTGAGGCTTTGGAACTCTTCGCGAAGCTTCACGGGGTCTCCGATCCGGCCATCCGTCGTCGTGCCGATGCCGCCGCCCAGAAGCTCCTTGAAGGGACTTTTGGACGTTTTGTCTGGCAACAGTGACAGGGGAACGCTGGACAAGACGCGGCGATTGTCGGTATAATACGACCATGAGAATGAGAAGAAGATTGATGGTCGCGCTCGTCGCTTTTCTCCCGCTGATCTGGAACGGTCGGGCGGCGGACGTGCGGACTTGGGTCGATCCGCGGGCCGTGATGGAAATCCTGCCGCTGGCCTTGGATGCGGCGGACGTCTTTGCCAAGGCGCGCGCGCGCGAAGCGAGGCATGTGGCCGAGTTGAAGAAAAAGGGGATTGCGGAAGTTCCGCCGAGCGCGGGCCAGCGGCATGTCGTCGATACGGCGGGCTTGGGGGCGCTCGTGTTTAACGATTGGGGTGAGCTTTACATCGACCGTCGTTTCGTGACAAGTGAGGAGATGAAGACCGTTCGTGCCATTGAACGCTGGATTGCGAAGTGGTTCCCGAAAGAAACGCAGCACCGTGCGCAGCCGCGCAAAGTGTCTGGCGGGGCGGGGCTGCCGGTCTTCTGCGGGTTTGAGGACGCGCGCTATCAAGCCCATGATCAGCTGATTGCGCGCTTGACGGCGGAGTTCAACGCAAACAAGGCCGAAGGTTGTGGCGGTACGGCGGGGCAGGCCGAGCGGATCTCCGACCTTTTGCCGGCGTTGGTCAAGGCGCACATGATCGAAGAGTCGGGCGGGAACGGTGCGCGTTCGAAGGCGGCTTGGGCGGTTGATCCGCTGCAAGTTAACGTGCCGGGTGACTGGGGCGCGGAGAAGGTGCTTGTCGGTTTGGCGAAACCCGAGAAGCGCAACGAGGGGACCGTCGAGCAGAATGTCCGCGCAGCGATTCGCTATCTCTCGCGCAAGGGCTTCTCGTCCGCTGCGCGTCCGGCCGCCGAACGCCCCAAGGGGTATTTCGATGGCTGGCTTCAGGCTCTTCGCCGCTACAACGGGCGGCGCGACAGGACGGAGACCGACCGCTACTATTCGGACGAATACGCAGACAAGATCATGCGACGGGCCGCAAACCCAGACTTGTTCGTTCCGATTGAGATCAAACTCGCAAAACCAACCGAGGAGAATGGCAAGTCGGGTGAGCGGGACTGAGAGACCGCGTCGCATCTGCTCTTCGACGGAGTTGTCGCGGCGACCCTGAAGCGGAAGAAAACCCTCTTTCGGCGGACAACGCCGTGCGCTTTGCGGGACAAAGCCAGGCGTCCAAGCCGCGCCGACCGCAAGTGAACGCGTTCTCTTGTCCAAGCGAACGCGTTCTCTTGGGTAAACGAACGCGTTCTCTCGACCAAACGAACGCGTTCTCTTGAGTGAATGAACGCGTTCACTTGCATCAACGAACGCGTTCGCTTGGACAAGAGAACGCGTTCACTTCATCTCCGCCCTACCGAGTAAGGGCTTTTGCGATGCGGAGACACCTCCGCTTTCCCCTTGGAGTCTGACGATTGACGCGAGGGTGAGAGTTTTGGTACAATACGCGCTGTTCTCATGAATCAGCTCTATTACTTTTGGTTTGACAACTTCGCGCTTATCCGGCGCGGGGCCCGTTTGGCTTACCGATGAAAGGCGAAAGTTGAGACGGCAAGGGCGGCCCCGCAGGAAAGCGGGGCCGTTTTGATTTCAAGAAACTCAATCAACAGGAAACCAGTACATGATCATCCTACTGAAGAAGAATGCGGACCCGGGCCAGGTTGAGAACCTGAAGTGCCTTCTCCGTTCCCGTGGCGTCGAACCGCACGAGTCAATCGGCTCGCTGCAGACGATCATCGGCTGCGTGGGCGATGTCGCGCACATTGATCCGGGCATCCTTGAGGCGCTTGACGTCGTTGAGCAGGTCCAGCGCGTGCAGGAGCCCTACAAGGCCGCGAACCGCAAATTTCACCCCGAAGACTCGTGCATCGATTGCGGTGGCGTGAAGATTGGCGCGGGCGGCTTCGGCGTGATCGCGGGGCCCTGCAGCGTCGAGTCCGAAGAGCAGGTCGTCGGCATCGCGAAGGCGGTGAAGGCGGCGGGCGCGAAACTCCTGCGCGGGGGCGCGTTCAAGCCGCGCACCTCGCCGTACGCCTTTCAGGGCCTCGGCAAGGTCGGGCTTGACATGCTTTCGACGGCGAAGAAGGAGACGGGCCTCCCGATCGTCACGGAACTCATGGACTTCCGCGACATCGAACTTTTCAACGACGTGGACGTCATCCAGATTGGCGCGCGCAACATGCAGAACTTCAATTTGCTCAAAGAAGTTGGCGCGTACACGAAGAAGCCAATCCTTCTGAAGCGCGGCATGAGCGCGACCTTGCAGGAACTCCTGATGAGCGCGGAGTACATCATGGCCTCGGGCAACGAGAACGTGATCCTCTGCGAGCGCGGCATCCGCACGTTTGAGACGGCCTTGCGCAACACGCTGGACCTTGGTGTCGTGACGATGTTGCGTCGCCTGTCCCATCTTCCGATCGTCATCGATCCCTCGCACGCGACGGGCCATGCCTACATGGTCGATTCCGTCGCGGTCGCGGCGACGGCGATCGGCGCGGACGGTCTCATCATTGAGGTGCACAACGATCCGCCGCGCGCGAAGTGCGATGGCGCGCAGAGCCAGACGCCCGAGATGTTCGCGCGGACCATGAAGAAGGTCGCCGAAGTCCGTGCGCTCGTCGAGAAATGGGCGAAGGAAGGGGAGTGATGCGATGAAGGACCTTGCGCAGTGCCGTCAGGAGATTGATGCCCTCGATGACGAGATTACCCGTCTCATGGAGAAGCGGCTGGAGGTCTCGGCGCGCGTTGCCGAACTGAAACGCGCGTCGGGACGGCCCGTTTCCGATCCGGTGCGCGAGCGGAGCATCTTGACGCGTGTCACGGGCCTCGTGCCGCCAGACCACATGATTGGCGTTCGCCAGCTCTTCACGACTCTTTTCGGGCTCTCAAAGGCGCTTCAGCGCGCCCGTCTCGGCGCAGGTTGCGCGTTGCTGGACGAAATCACGTGCGCGACGACGACGGAGCGTTTCCCGCCGAAGGCCGTCGTGGCCTGTCCGGGCGTTGAAGGCTCGTATGCCCAGCAGGCGACGTCGCTGATGTTTCCAATTCCGACGATTCTCTACTTCAAGGGGTTTGAAAAGGTCTTCGAGGCCGTCGAAAAGGGGCTCTGCCCGTACGGCATCCTGCCAGTCGAGAATTCGGCGGCGGGTTCGGTCGCGGCGGTCTACGACCTCATGCGTCAGCACCGCTTTCACATTGTCCGTGCCTTGCGTCTCAAGGTCGATCATGTGCTTCTTGCGCCAAGGGGCGTGAAACTTGCGGACGTGCGGACGATCACGAGCCATCCGCATGCGCTTGCGCAGTGCGCGCGCTTTCTGAAGTCCCATCCCGAGATGCGGGCGGAGCCGGGCGCGAACACGGCTGTGGCGGCGAAGGATCTCGCCGCGCACGGCGCACGAGATCGTGCGGTCATCGCGTCGCGCGTCTGCGCCGAACTCTACGGGCTGGACGTCATCGCCGAGGACATCTGCGACGCGGCCTACAACTACACGCGCTTCATCTGCATTGCGAAAGAACTGGAAGTCCGTGCGGACGCGAACAAGATCAGCCTCATGCTGAGCTTGCCGCATCGCCCGGGCGCGCTCAACGGCATCATCGCCAAGTTCGCCGCGATTGACGTCAACCTCACGAAGCTCGAATCGCGTCCCGTCCCGGGCCGGGACTTTGAGTTCAGCTTCGTCTTCGACTTTGAGGCGAACACGAACGACGCGCAGGTGCGGGCGCTGCTCGCCGAATTGTCGTCCGATCCCGAGATCGAGCACTTCACGTTCCTTGGGGCGTTCGGGGAGAAGTGAGATGAAAGCCTCCGCTCGAAAAGGCTCGGCCTGTGCGCAGAAAGCGCTGAAAGTCTCCGCCAAGGCGCGTTACGCCCTGCGCACGCTGATAGACATCGCCTCGCACGCCAACGGCGACGAAGGCGAGCCGCGCACGGGGGTCGTCCTCGCGCGTGACCAGCACCTCTCGGAGAAATTCCTCTCGCGCATTGTCATTCCGTTGCGCCAGAAGGGCATGCTTCGCAGTGTGCGCGGCAATGTCGGCGGCTTCCGGCTTGCGAAGAGCCCAGAAGACATCCGCCTGTTGGATATCGTCGAGGCGATGCAAGGCCCGCTCGCGATTCTCGATTGCCTGGCGCCGGGCGCGACTTGCGAACGCGAACAGACCTGCCTGGCGCGGCGCGTCTGGGCGGACGTCAACACGTCCCTTCGGAATACGCTGGCGGAAGTCACGCTGGCGTCGATCCTGCGTCGCGATCCGGATGCGTCCGCCGCGCTGGACTATTGCATCTGAAGGGAGAGAAATCGGCATTTTTCTGCCTTCGCGATGGAAATCTTTCTTTCGATGGTGTATAATAGTGAGGTCAAGCGGGCGGTGTGGCCTCGTCGGGTGGCGAGTGCACGGTGCGCCCGATCAACGGCAAAATGGAGGCAAAGTCATGAAATTCTACAAATGCGAAGTCTGCGGCAAGATCGTCGCAATCGTGAAAGGCACCCAAGCCGAGACCGTCTGCTGCGGTCAGCCGATGCGCGAACTCGTGCCGGCGACAACGGATGGCGCAGTGGAGAAGCACGTTCCGGTCTATACGGTTGAGGGAGACGCGGTCACGGTGAAGGTCGGTTCGGTTGAGCATCCGATGGTGGAGGCCCATTACATCGAATGGATCGCCCTTGAGACGGAGACGGGCAACCAGCGCAAGGAACTCAGGCCTGGCGACAAGCCGGAAGCGACTTTTGCGCTCGTGCCGCACGACAAGGTGAAGAACGTCTACGAGTACTGCAACGTCCACGGCCTTTGGCGAGGCTGACGCCGAATGAACGGAAAGGTCGAAGCAGGATGAAAGGCCTCCTCTTGTGTGCATGGGCGTTGGCTTCGCTCGTCGCTTGTCGTGCGTCGGCGGCGTATGAGATTGGCGTGGCGTTGGAAGACGCCGCGTTCTGGCGAAGCGATCCGGTCCTCTTTGTGCGCCAGCACGCAGAGGAGGGCTTTCAGTTTACGTCCGATGCGCGCGAAGGCGCGGATTCGCGTCTGGACGGCGGCGTCACGTGCTTTGGGCTTCCCGTCTACGAGACGCGCGTCGCCTTTGCGCCAGAGGGCGGCATTTCTCGCGTTGAGCTGACGCTTTACGGGAATGCCGGCACAGAAGCCCTGCGGGAGTTCACGGGTGCGGACGGCAAGGCCTTTCGCCGTCTCGAACGCGTGGAAAAGACGATGACGCGCGCGGAGTTCATCGCGGCGCTCAGGACGGCGCGTGCAAGGCTGACGGTGAAAGGCAAGGCTCCGGTCGCGAGGATGGACGGTGTGCGCACGGACACGGCGACCGTGCAGAAGTCCCAGACATGGCCGAAGACGGACCTTCCGACTCAGGCGACGCTTGTCTGGCGTTACGAGCAGCGCGGGAATGACCTCTCGACATTTGAACCGGGATTCATCCGCTTGTCCGTGGACGGTCCGTTGCGTCTTGCGGCCGGTGGCGCTTCTGCGGGGAAGAAGATGGCCGCAGGCGCGGCGAAGATCGCTGACAATGTCGTTCGTGACCCGCGCGGCGATGTGTTCATCGACAATCTGCCAATGGTCGATCAGGGTCGGAAAGGCTACTGTTCGGTCGCGACGGCCGAGCGCGTGTTGCGCTATTATGGCGTCAATGTGGACGAACATGAACTGGCGACCGCCGCCGGGACGTCTGCCGAGTCGGGGACGAGTACGCGTGCGATGAAGCAGTCCGTCGAGGCGATCGGGCGAAAGTACAAGCTGGCGACGGTCGTCTGCTATGGCGACTTCGAGAAGAGCGCAAAGGAGCGCATAGCCGGAATCGTCGATGAGGTGCGAGCGTACAACAAGGCCGCCAAGAGGCTGAAGAAGCCCGAGATTGCCGATGATGACTACATTCGCCATGAGGGGAACATGACCTATTACAGTTCGCGGGCGGTCGATGAGAAGATGGACATTGAAGTTCGCAAGGAGATGCGCGTCAACGGCATCCAGAAGGCAAAGTACACGAAGTTCCGCAAGGCCATTTATGATCAGGTCGCTAAAGGGATACCGCTCTTCTGGGGCGTGACGCTTGGCGTCTATCCCGAGCCGGGCTTGCCGCAGACACGCGGCGGGCACATGCGTCTCATCATCGGCTACAATGACAAGAAGCGCGAAATCCTCTATACGGACAGCTGGGGCGCTGGGCATGAGCTCAAGCGCATGCCGATGGATTGGGCGTGGACGATTTCCCATTGCCTCATGTACATGAAGCCGCTGGGGAAATGAAGATGTCGGCCTTTCGTGTTCGCCGTTGCGTCTGATGCGACAGTTTTTGATATAATTACGCAAACGACAAGCATCCGTACCTATGATAGCGTTTATTCTCCTTGCGGCAATCCTTTTCGAGACGACAAACGACGGCGTCTCGTTCAGCCTTTCGTCTGAAACGACACAGGTCGATCCGGCGCGCAGCGTCTTCCTGCGCGTCGAGCTCACGACCCCGGCGAACCGCACCGCCATCCTGCCGGACTTGCGCGACCGCGTGGTCGGCTTCTCCTTGGCCGAGGACTTCGTTGAGGAGCCTGTGCAGCGGAAAGACGGTTCGACCGTTCAGGTCGCGAACTGGCGTCTCGTTCCAGAGGCTTGCGCAAAGGCTTACAAGATTCGCCCGTTTGCCGTGAAAGCCTCGCCGAAGATGCTGTCTTATCAGTCGGACGACGGCAAGTTCTCCTTTGTCGCCGGTCCCGTCGTGTTCGCGCCTCCCGCCGCGCGCGAACCCGTGACGGGCGGCATCGAGACGGATCCCCGCAAGGACTTGCCGCCGCTGAGCTGGAAGTTGGTGGGCTTTGTCGCGTTAGGGCTTCTCGTCGTCGGCGTGGTGTTGGCCGGGTTGTTCGTGCTTGTGCGGTTCGCTGTCCGCAAGGTCAAGGAACACCGCATGAGCCCGATTGAACGGGCCTGGGTCGAGTTGGATCGACTGCTCAAGAAGGGGCTTCCGGGGCGCGGGCGCTACAAGGACTTCTATGTCGAGCTGACCATGGTCGTCCGGCGGTATGTCCAGCGCAAATACGGTGTGAAGGCTCCGCAGCTGACGACGGAGGAGTTCCTGAGGGATCGGCGGATCGTCGAGCTGTCAAGCAGTCGGATCGCCGAGCTGAAGAAGTTTCTGGAGAGTGCCGATCTCGTGAAGTTCGCGGGTGTGCAGGCAACGCCCGAGATGGCAGACGAGGCGACGGACGCGGCACGGGTCTATTTGAAGGGTGACGCGGAGGTCGTGAAATGAATCTTGCCAATCCTTGGGCTTTCGTCTTGTTTGTTCCGCTTGCCTTTGCCGCATGGCGGCTGCTCCGTTGCGGGCGCAAGCGCGGCATTCGCTTCTCGACCGTCTCGCGTCTGCCGGCGAAGGCGGCGGGTTTGCGCGCCAAGGTCGCGGCCTTGACCCCGTTTCTCCTGCTGGCGGCCCTTTCGCTTCTGGTCCTTGCGGCGGCGCGTCCGCGCACCTCGTTGGCACGCGAGAAGAAGTCCGTCGATGCGATTGCCATCGCAATGACGGTCGATGTCTCGGGGTCGATGGACGCCTTGGACCTGACGCCGAAGGGCGAGCGGTTCTCGCGTCAGACGACGCGGCTGGCCGTTGTGAAGAAGTTGTTTGCCGAGTTCGTCGAGAAGCGTCCGGACGACCTCATCGGTCTCGTGACATTCGGCGGCTATGCGGCGACGCGTTCACCCCTGACGGCGGATCACACGGCGTTGCTGAACGTTCTGCGCGGTGTCGAGATTCCCTCGGTCGCGCTGGACGCGCAGGGCCGGCCAATTTCGCAGGACGAGCAGATGACGGCCATCGGCGACGGCTTGGCGACGGCGCTCGCTCGGCTGAAGGATGCGAAACCGAAGACGAAGATCGCGATCCTCCTTTCGGACGGCGTGTCGAACACGGGCGCGGTCGAGCCAGACGAGGCGGCGCAGGCGGCGGCGAAGATGGGCGTCAAGGTCTATGCGATTGGCGTTGGCACGCGGGCGCGCCGGACGCCGATCATTGGGCGCGACTTCTTCGGACGTGAGATCGTCCAGTATGCCGACATGACGTTCGACGAGAAACAGTTGCGGTCCATTGCAAAGAAGACGGGCGGAACCTACTTCGCCGTCAACGACCGGGATTCCCTTGAAAAGGCTCTGGACGAGATCGACCAGCTGGAGACGACGCGGCTTGATGCGGATGTCTACAACCGCTGGCGCGAGCATTTCGTGCCATTCCTCCTGTTGGGGACGCTGCTGGCTCTCTTTGCAATCTCGTTGTCGATGTCCGCGACCCGCCGGCTGGCCTGAGGACAGGTCCGAACATGAGCATTCCCCTCGTTCCGGTGCTTGTCCTGGCGGCGACTTTCACGCGTCCCATGGAGCGCGTTTCGTCGTTGGATCCGTCGCGCGCCCGTTCTGTCTATGACGCCCACGCCGTCGGACTTCTCTATGAGACGCCGTTGAAGATCGACTACAAGGCGCGTCCCTATCGGCTGGTCCCGGGATTCTGCGACCTGCCCGAGGTCTCGTCCGACGGGCGCGTCTATACCCTGCGCGTGATACGCCCGTCCGAAGGGCTCTCTGCGCAGGATGTCGTCCGTTCGCTTGAACGTTTGCGCGACCCGCAGGACGTCTCGCCGAATGGCTGGATCATGAAAGATGTCGCGACCGCTGCCGCGCCAGACGCGCGAACGGTCGTCCTGACGTTGAAGCGTCGTTGTCCGTTCTTTCCGTGGCTTCTGTCCATGCCGGCGACGTCGGTGCGAGGTCCGAATGGCGAAGGGACCGGGCCGTATCGCCTGATGCGATGGCGCAAAAACCATGAAATGGTGTTTGAGAGGAGGGAAAGGAAAGAACGCGGGTTTGACGTGATCCGTTACCTGGTCGTTGATGACGTGTCTACGCAATGGCTGATGTTCCTGAAGGGAGAAATCGACTTCTTGGGCGAAGTCCCGCGCGACAACTGGGATTCCGTCATCGGCGCGGACGGTCGGCTTGACCCGCAATTGGCGGCGCACGGCGTGCGACTGTATTCGATGTCCGCGCTGGATACGCTTTATGTTGGGCTCAACATGCGCGATCCGGTGTTGGGGCCGAACCGCAAGCTTCGGCAGTCATTGAACGCGGCGTTTGATTCAGAAGCGTGGGAGAGGCTCTACAATGGGCGCATCCAGCGCGGCGACGGTCCCGTTCCTCCAGGTGTCGAGGGACGGCTGGAGACGCCGTTCCCCTACGCGTTTGACTTGGACAAGGCAAAGCGACTGATGGTCGAGGCGGGCTATCCCGGAGGAATCGACCCGAAGACGGGACGACGCCTCGTCCTGACGCTCTCCATCGGGCGCGCTTCACAGGAGAGCCGTGAGGCGGCGGAGTTGATGGCGGCGTTCTATGAGAGGATCGGCATAAGGCTTGAATGTGACTACAAGACCTGGGACGCCTTCCTCAAGGCGACGAGCGAAGGGCGCGTCCAGCTCTTTCGCATGGGCTGGGTCGGGGACTATCCCGACGCGCAGAACTATCTGCAGCTCTTCTACTCGAAGAACTGTGCGCCAGGCCCGAACCGTGCGGCGTATGCGAATGCCGCGTTTGACCGTGAATACGAGGCGGCGTTGGACGCAGCCACGTCATCCGAACGGAAGGCCCACTGGGCGAAATGCCAGGAAATCGTCCGTGAAGACTGTCCGTGGGTCTTTACGCACTACAACAAGACGTATTCGCTGACGCGCGCGAATGTCGGCAACTATCAGCCGACGGATTTTCCTTATGGAGTGGAACAATACTATGAAAACATTGTACCTTGAACGTTCGACCGGATCTGGACGAAATGGAGACTGGGTCATGACGCTGGACCTTGACGGCATTGAACGCATTGTCGTGGGGACGGGGCCTGGCTCGTTTGCAGGCATCCGGTCGGCGCTTGCCTTTGCGCAAGGCTTTGCTTTGGGGCATGGCTGTGCGGTTTTAGGGCTCCCCTCGCCCTGCGCGATTGCCGCGCAACGCGGCGGCAAAGGTCCGTTGGCGGTTGTCGGCGATGCGCGGCGCGGCAAACTCTGGGTCGCTCTCTTTGACGGCTATTCGCTTGTTAGAGATGTGTTTCAAGTCGATTCTGACGCGATTTTAGGGGCGATTCCAAGCGATTTTCCGGTGGTGACCTCAGACGAGCCTCGCATCGGCGCGCTTCTCGCCGAGACTTTTGCCACACGGTATCTCGGGGGACAGACCCCCACGGAGGACGGACTTCGGGCGTTTGCCGAGGCGAATCCGACGGCGCTCATGCCGGAACCGTTGCCGATCTATCTCAATCCAGCTGTTCGTGATTGACGGTTTTTTGGTATAATACCGCTCGTTATGAACGAATCAGACACTTCAAGGCATTTTCTGAGGCAGTGGATTGAGAAGGACATTGCGGACGGAAAGACCGGCGGCAAAGTCGTGACGCGCTTCCCGCCTGAACCCAATGGCTATATTCACATTGGGCACGCGAAGGCCGTGTGCGTGGACTTCGGTATGGCCGCGCTCTTCGACGGCGAGTGCCATCTGCGTTTGGACGACACGAATCCGACGAAGGAGTCCGATGAATACGCCGCGAACATCAAGAAAGACATCAATTGGCTGGGCTTCCAGTGGTCGGGTCCGGGTGATTCGGGCGAACCGGGGTTCTATAATGCCTCGAACATGTTCGACGCGATGTTCGCGATTGCCGAGGAGCTGATTCGTCGTGGACAGGCCTATTGCTGCAACTTGACGCAAGACGAGTGGAAGCTTTATCGCGGCGTCCCGGAGAAGCCGGGCGTGCCCTCGCCCTCGCGTGACACGGATCCCGCGCGTAACCTTGAGATCTTTCATGAGATGCGCGACGGCAAGTATGCCGACGGCGAATGGTGCTTGCGCGCGAAGATTGACATGGCCTCGCCGAACATCCATTTCCGCGATCCCGTGATCTATCGCATCCGCCATGTTGCGCATTACCATCTCGGCAACAGGTGGTGCGTCTATCCGATGTACGACTTTGCGCATCCGATTGAGGACGTGCTGGAGGGCGTGACGCATTCGATGTGCACGCTGGAGTTCGAGGTGCATCGTCCGCTCTACGATTGGGTCGTGGACCGCATGGACGAACAGGGGCTTCTGCCCGTCCGAAATGGCGTCAAGATCCGCACGCAACAGCGCGAGTTTGCGCGGCTCAACCTCACCTACATGGTGATGTCGAAGCGGCTCCTTCTGCAGATGGTTGAAGAAAAGCGCGTTCATGGCTGGGACGATCCGCGCATGCCGACCGTCTGTGGCATGCGTCGTCGGGGCTACACGCCGGGTGCGATCCGTGAGTTCTGCGAGCGTGTCGGCGTCTCGAAAGTCGAGAGCGAGTCCGATCCTGCGCTTCTGGAGTGGTGCGTGCGCGAGGAGCTGAACCGCACGGCGACGCGTCGAATGGCCGTCTTGGATCCCGTGAAGGTCGTCATCGACAACTGGGACGCGGCGGATAGCCGAATGGTCGAGTTGCCGAACAATCCGACGGACGAGACCGCCGGCACGCGGCAGGTCCCGTTTGGGCACGAGATCTGGATTGACCGCGCGGACTTTATGGAAGTTCCCGAAAAGAAGTACTTTCGCATGGCGCCGGGGCAGGAGGTGCGTTTGCGCGGCGCGTGCATCTTCAAGTGCACGAGTTGCGCCAAGAATGCGGACGGCGTCGTCACCGAGATCCACGGCACGTGGGACGAGGCTTCTTGGGGCGGCAATGCGGCGGATGGGCGCAAGGTGAAAGGGACGATCCATTGGGTCGATTGCGCGACGGGCATAAAGGCCGAGGTTCGGCTCTATGACCGTCTCTTCACGGAGAAAGACCCGCTGAAGGACGGCCGTGACAACTTCCTCTCGTACCTGAACCCCGATTCGCTCAAGGTCGTGACGGGCTATGTCGAACCGGCGCTGGGCGCGGCTCTTTCGGGCGAGCATTTCCAGTTTGAGCGTACGGGCTATTTCATCGCGGATGCGTACGACTCAAAACCAGGTGCACTTGTCTTTAACCGGACTTGCACGCTGAAGGACTCTTACAAGCCCGCGTAAACGGCGCGGCGCGACGGCTATGCGGCAGATGTCGCTGATCGAAGGTGCGTTGGGCGATGGCGGAAATGCCGCGTCCGAGCCGCTTGCCGCGCGGATGCGACCGAGAGACCTTTCCGAGTTCGTTGGGCAGGAGCATCTGGTCGGCGAGGGCAAGCTTCTCCGCCAGATGATCGAGCGGGATCAGATACCGTCCATGATCCTATGGGGACCGCCGGGCGTGGGCAAGACGACGCTCGCGAACGTGATCGCAAACCTCACGAAGGCCGAGTTCGTCAACTATTCGGCGGTCACGAGCGGCATCAAGGAGATCAAGGAGATCATGGCGCACGCCGAATCGGGACGCCGCGTCGGCATTCGGACGGTTCTCTTCGTAGACGAGATCCATCGTTTCAACAAGGCGCAACAGGATGCGTTTCTTCCGTTCGTCGAGCAAGGCTCAATCGTTCTCATTGGCGCGACGACGGAAAACCCGAGCTTTGAGGTCAATTCTGCCTTGCTTTCGCGATGCAAGGTGTTTGTCCTGAAGGGACTTTGCGAGGATGATCTCATTCGTCTTTTGCGGCGTGCGCTTGATTCGGATCGTGGCTTCGGCAAGCTGGGCGTGCAGGCGGACGACGAGATGTTGCGCAAGATCGCCGTCTATGCGAACGGCGACGCGCGCAATGCCCTCGGCACGTTGGAGACGGCGGTCGCGAATGCGGCGTTCGATGCCGAAGGGCGTCCCTCAATCACGGAAGAGGTCCTCGCTCAGGTCATAAGCCGCAAGGCTCTCCTTTATGACAAGAACGGCGAGGAGCATTACAACGTCATCTCGGCCTTGCACAAGTCGATGCGCAATTCTGATCCTGACGCGGCGGTCTATTGGCTGGCTCGGATGTTGGAAGGCGGCGAAGACCCGCTTTATGTCGCGCGGCGATGCGTCCGTTTCGCGAGCGAAGACGTTGGCTTGGCGGACCCGAACGCGCTTCTTCTGGCGAATGCCGTCTGGGACGCCTGCCACAATCTGGGCGTTCCCGAATGCAATGTGCATTTGACGCAGATTGTTGTCTATTTGGCTCTTGCGCCCAAGTCGAACGCGATGGAAGAGGCCTACAACCGTGCGGCAACGGATGCGCAGGAGCGAATGGCCGAACCCGTGCCGCTTCAGATTCGCAATGCGCCGACAAGGCTCATGAAGAGTCTCGACTACGGCAAGGGCTACGTCTACGCGCATGATACGGACGAGAAGATTGTGCGCATGAGCTGTCTGCCGGACGCGTTGGCGGGGCGGCGTTACTACACCCCGGCGGGACTCGGTCGCGAGGCGAACCTGAAGGCGCGTCTTGAAGCCGTCCGCGCATGGCGCGAAGGCCGCACGGATACGCCGCCATTCTCGTCTTCCGCCTACGCCCCTCGGACATGACCAACTGGGCTGGCTTGCTTAAAATGCCCTTATGACGCTTCCGGCGGGTTGACCGCAGCCGTGATGCATCACATCCTTGATATGTCGCCCAGAAAATACTATAATGTGCCCATCTTCTGCGATAAGGTGCATTAGGTATGTATGGATATGTCAAAATACATGGGCGAGTCGACGGCCTACGACAAGAAACTGATGCTTGAGCGAAAAGAACCGCTTAAGCGGTCAGGGGATTCGTTGCCGTCGAGCCACAAGCGGGCGAACTTCGCTTTTGAGACATTGCGCGTTGAATACTTCGCACGGGCGAAGCTGAAGTTTGTGGAAAGCGATTTTGATTCTTTCGGGCTTGTCGAGGGCGGAGGCCTGTTGACCGAAGCCCTGGACGATGACGAGTTTTCGGGAGGACTGCTCAATCTCCTTGATGCCGCGAAAGGATTTGTGAAGGTAAGCGCAAAGATAAAATGGCAGAAGATTGAAGACGGCAGCGGACGTGTCGAGTATCCGGAATGGCCATCCGCTGCCATGGAAGAGGCCATTGTGAATGGCCTTATGCACCGTGACTATCTTGAAATCGGAAGCGAAGTCCACATCGACATGTTCGACGACAGGCTGGAAGTGTATTCGCCCGGCGACATGGTCAGCTGCGAGTTGATCCAGTCGCTTGACACGCGTGCCGTCGCCTCAAAATGCCGCAACCCTGTCATAGCCGATTCGTTCCAGCGCCTCTCGCTCATGGAGCGTCGCGGCAGCGGATTCGGCAAGATTCCTATTGTTGAACTCTGCCGAAAGACCCGACTTTCAACAAGCGGCGTCCATAAAACAATCTCCGCCTTGAAAAAGGCCTCGAAGATTCGCCGCATCGGTCTGACAAAGGGCGGATATTGGGAGGTAGGCGAATGACAAGCGTGGGTAAATGGGATCAAAAGAAAGCAAATCGGAAAACTTGCTTCAGACGGGCCCGTTCTGCAAATCGCGGAAATTAAAGGAGAGAAAGGAATGATAGAACAGATTCTAGGGAAGACGAATACTCACAGTCTCAAGCTTTTTTCTGTGAATGAGGTGGAATGGCTTGAGAAGCGAGTATTCCAACGACAGACGAAAAAGGGCAAGGAGTATGCCGTAAAGTG
>CAKTYZ010000004.1 GCA_934635225.1 uncultured Kiritimatiellota bacterium | reverse complement strand
GAACTTGGCCTTGTCGAGATGACGCAGCCCAATTCGCCGCGCTCGCCCACGCAGAAATACCGCCTCACGCCAAAAGGCCTCGCGGCGAAGGGAGGCGGAAAGTGAGCGGGGATGTCGTAACGCAGAGGCGCAGAGGCGCGGAGAGCGGCGTTGCAACGCAGGCGCGGCTGGGGGATGTGTGCCGAATCGATACTTCGACATCATTCCCTTGTGAAGAAGAAATCTGGCTCCTAAATCTTGACATGATTGAACAGCAGACGGGGCGAGTGATTCAGCGTATTTATGTCGATAGAAATGCGCCTGGTGAATCAACCGTAGCCTTTGATGAAGATTGCATCTTGTATTCCAAGCTTCGCCCAAATCTTAACAAGGTTGTGCTACCAGATTGCAAAGGTGTTGCAACTTCCGAAATTCTTCCTCTGCGAAGCAATGCCGATCGTGCAACCCGAGAATTCGTTTGCTGGTTTTTGCGCTCACCGACATTTGTTTCCTACGCGATGAATAGAACGGCTGGCGCAAAGATGCCTCGGCTTGGTACAAAAGAGTTGTTGAATGCGAAAATCCCTCTCCCGCCGCTTGACGAGCAGCGGCGAATCACGGCAAAACTTGACCGGATTTGCGATATTATTGCTAAGCGCAAGCAACAACTTGTGCAGCTCCAGCAACTTGTCAAATCGCGGTTTGTGGAGATGTTCGGGAATGTAGAAGCAGGAACCGCTAAATTCCCAATAGTAAATTTAGCGGATGTATGCCAGTCTATTTCGGCAGGCAAAGATGTACCTGAAGATAGCGTGAAGATTAGCGATGAGAATCACAGAGTACCGATCTATTCAAATGGTATTGAAAACGATGGGCTTTATGGCTTTGCTAATGAGGCGCGAATAACGAAACCAAGCATAACGATATCGGGGCGCGGCACTATCGGTTTTGTAAAGCGCAGGGAGCAGCCTTTTGTGCCGATTATTAGACTTATTGTCGCAACGCCAAATCGCGAGATAATGGATCTGTCATATCTCGAAGCCGCGCTTTCTGGGCGTAGTGCGAAGAATACGGGCACTTCTATTCCTCAATTGACTGTGCCTGTTGCGCGAAGAATCAAGGTGATGACCCCTCCCCTTGCCCTCCAGCGCGAGTTTGCGGCGTTCGTGGCGAAGGTCGACAAATTGGCGTTTGCCGTTAGGGAGAGCCTAGAATCAGCCGAGAAACTGTATCGTAAACAGCTTTCGGAGGCATTTTCATGATAAAGCAGCTTGGCGATATCTGTACTTTTGTTGGCGGGGGGACTCCATCCAAGAAGAATCCCGACTTCTACAATGGCAGTATCCCTTGGGCTACTGTTCGAGACATGAATGTTCGAGTAATAAAGACGACCGAGCATTCGATTACACCCGATGCTGTGCAGCAAAGCGCGACAAACATAATACCCAAGGGAGAAGTTGTTATCTCTACTCATGTAGGACTTGGCAAGGTCTGCTTCCTTGGGCAGGATACGGCAATCAATCAAGACCTTAAGGCGGTAATCCCTAACGGGGAACTGTCACGAAGGTATCTCTATTATTGGTTCATATCAAAAGCCGACGAATTAATCGCCAATGGTAAAGGCGCGACAGTCAAGGGTGTGACGCTCGATTTTGTTAAGAATCTTAAGATACAAGTTCTGCCGGAGCGAGAGCAAGAAGTCGTGTCTGATACGCTGGATAAGGTCAATCATATAATTGAACTGGCAGATTCGCAAGTTGCTCGTCTCGATCAACTTGTCAAATCGCGGTTTGTGGAGGCGGCATAATGAGATACCGTCGTTCATATAGACGCCCGCACAAATCGCGGTTTGTGGAGATGTTCGGGGATTTGCCAAACTCCAGAACGCTTGCTGATGTGTGCTTAATAATTACCGACGGGACGCATCAATCTCCAAAGTTTGTAGAGAAAGGCATTCCCTTTTTGTTCGTCTCAAATATCGTGACTAATCGCCTGACATACGATGCTGGGAAGTTTATAGATGAAGCCACTTATTCCGAACTGATAAAGCGAACGCCAATCGAACCAGGCGACATATTGCTCTCCACCGTTGGATCATATGGCCATCCGGCTATTGTACAAAGTGATAAACGGTTTCTATTCCAGAGGCATATTGCATACCTTAAGCCGAGTAAGGCTGTGGTGGATTCGGTATTCTTGCATGGCGTAATACTCTCTTCAAATGTTCAAGAGCAGATAGAGCGCAAAGTAAAAGGGATTGCACAGAAAACATTGAACCTTTCAGAGATAAAGACGATTGCGGTTCCTCTCCCGCCTTTCGCCCTCCAGCGTGAGTTTGCGGCGTTTGTGGCGAAGGTCGACAAATTGGCGTTTGCCGCCCGGCAGAGGCGGGATGTGGCGAAGCAATTGTACAGGGCGAAGATACAGGAGTTCTTCGGGTAGTCCAAGCACGGCGAATCCTACGCCGCCGGGAACGCGGTGCGTTCACAAGGCGACGAGGAAACGCTAAAATGAAAGAGAAGATCATACGAGAGGTCGAACAGGGAATGTTAGAGGTTCTTGACAACGCGCAAAGGGCGCAACTGCACAGGGTGCTGGAACATGCACTCTTCGGTTCCGTCGTTGTCAGGGACGAGTCCGTCGGTGCGGAGCCGGAGGTTCCGAACGATACGATAGCCGAACGCTTCTACGAGGCGAAGCGGTTGGAGGGATGCAGCGAACGGACGATCCGCTACTACCGCCTGACAATCTGCAAGATGCTTGAAACGCTCGCCATGCCGCTTGTACACATGACGACGGAGCATCTGCGCACCTATCTCTCCGACTATCAAGAAGAGCGCAAGTGCAGCAAGCTGAACATGGACAACATCAGGCGCATACTCTCCAGCTTCTTCTCATGGCTTGAGGACGAGAACTACATCCTGAAAAGCCCGGTCCGGCGCATCCACAAGATCCGCATGGAGCGTCCCGTCAAGGAGGCATACTCGGACGAGGCGCTGGAGCAGATGCGCGACAGCTGCGGCAGCGTCCGCGACCTTGCCATCATCGACCTCCTGTCGTCCACGGGGATGCGCGTGGGCGAACTGGTGGGGCTGAACCGCGCCGACATCGACTTCGAGAACCGCGAGTGCGTCGTCTTCGGCAAGGGCGGCAAGGAGCGGCCCGCGTACTTTGACGCGCGGACAAAGATACACCTCAAGAACTATCTGGCGGCGCGCGGCGACGACAACCCCGCGCTGTTCGTCTCGCTCGCCGCGCCGCACGCGCGGCTGAAGATCAGCGGCGTGGAGATTCGCCTGCGGCGGCTGGGGCGGCGGCTCGGCATCAACCGGGTGCATCCGCACAAGTTCCGCCGGACAATGGCGACGCGGGCCATCGACAAGGGAATGCCGGTCGAGCAGGTCCAGCGTCTGCTCGGCCACTCGAAGATCGACACGACCATGCAGTATGCGCTTGTCAACCAGAACAACGTCAAGAACTCGCACAAGCGGTTCATCGCGTAGAACCCGAAGCAAGGAGCACCAACGTGACAGTCAAGGACCTTATGCGGAAAATCGCCGAAATGGCCGGGAAGAAAGACGCGGCGGCGACGGCCATTGCGTGTCGGGGGGCCGTGCGCGACGGCGTTGGCGCGATCTATCGGAGCAAGGGCGCGGAACTGCCGCCCCAGGCGTCGCTTCTGGAACTGCTCGCCGACGCGACGGTGCGCGAGTTCTTGGACGACGACGACCGCCTGCGCGATCTCGAGTTTGTGCGCGTCCTCGGCATGAACGCCGAACACAGGCGCAAGGTGAAGCGCACCCATGCGCAGCTTGCCGCCGAGACCTGCACGTCGTTCCTGGAGGCGGTTGACGCGAAGCTCGAGGGCCGCGCCGCGCCGGGCCGTTCCCGCGATATCACGGAGGCGGAGACGAGACGCGCCTACATCGACGTCTATCTGGAGGAGGCCGGATGGGACGTCCTCGAAGCCGAGGGCGCGACGCTTCCCGGCAAGGCGTGCGTCGAGATCAAGGTCGAGGGGATGCCCAACGGCACGGGCGAGGGATTCTGCGACTACGTGCTGTACGGGCGCGACCTGAAGCCGCTCGCCGTCATCGAGGCGAAGAAGACGAGCGTGGGGCCGGAGAAGGGCCGCCAGCAGGTGAAGCTCTACGGAGAATGCCTCGAAAGGAAATACGGCTACACGCCGATACTCTACTACACGAACGGCTACCAGATCTGGTGCATCGACGGCTTCTACCCGTCGCGGCAGATCCGGGCGTTCCATACGCTCGACGAGCTGGAACGGCTGATGCAGAAGCGGGCGCGCAAGTCTCTCAAGGGCATCGACCTCCAGATCAACCGCGACATCGCGGGGCGAGACTACCAGATCACCGCCGTCACGAAGATTTGCGAGAAGCTGAGCGACAGGCGGCGGGCGGGGCTTCTCGTCATGGCCACGGGAACGGGCAAGACGCGGACGGTCATTTCGCTCGTCGACGTGCTTGCGCGGCGGAACTGGATCACGAACGTTTTGTTTCTCGCCGACCGCACGTCGCTCGTGAAGCAGGCGCATGATTCCTTCCAGGAGCATTTGCCGGACTATCCGCGCTCCGTCATATCGGACTCCGCACTCAAGGGCAGCCCCAACGCCCGCATCTCGTTCTCGACCTACCAGACGATGATCAACAAGATCGACGGCGCGGAAAAGGCGTTCACCGCCGGGCGCTTTGACCTCATCGTGGTTGACGAGGCGCACCGCTCCGTCTTCAACAAGTACGGCGCGATCTTCAAATATTTTGACGCGCTTCTCGTGGGGCTGACGGCCACGCCGCGCGGCGAGGTGGACAGGAACACCTATTCGCTCTTCGAGTGCGAGAGCGACGTCCCGGACTTCGACTACTCGATGGAGCAGGGATTCAAGGACAATGTTCTCAAGCCCTACCGGGTCGTGGCGCGCACGAGCCACGTGCTGAGTCGCGGCATCACCTACAGGGAATGTTCCGACGAAGAGCGGAAACAGCTTGACGAGGCGTTTGACGACGAGCCGCCGGACAGGATCGAGTCGAGCCGCATCTTCAGCACGGTGTACAACCAGGACACGGTCGACAAAGTCATTGACGAGATGATGGAGCGGGGGCTCAAGGTCGATGGCGGCGAGACGATCGGCAAGACGATCATCTTCGCCTACAACCACAGGCATGCCGATTTGATCGTCAAGCGCATAAAGGAACGACATCCGCACGACGACGACTGGTGCCAGCTCGTGGACAACTACGTGAACTATGCCGACACGCTGGTCGAGAAGTTCAAGCACGACCCGAAGTTCCGCATCGCCGTCTCCGTCGACATGCTCGACACGGGCATTGACGTGCCGGAAATCCTGAACCTCGTCTTCTTCAAGCCCGTCCGGTCGCGCATCAAGTTCATTCAGATGATCGGGCGCGGCACGCGGCCGTGCGCGAACGTGTTTGCGCCGGGCAAGGACAAGACGGAATTCCGCATCTTCGACTACTGCGAGAACTTCACGTTCTTCGGCCGGCAGAAGAACGAGGTCGAGGCGGAGCGAACGCTGTCCGTCTCGCAGCAGGCGTTTTCTGCGCGTGTCGGAATTCTCCTCGAACTCCAGAAGTCCACGAACCGTCAGTACCAATTCAACAAGGACTACCACGCCGAACTGCAGAAGGAGCTGCTGGCGCAGGTTCTGAAGCTGAAGGACGACACCCATTCCTGCCGCATGCAGGTGCGGGAGATGATGCCGCACATCGATCGCTTCTGCTCTTCTGACGTCTGGCAGTGCATATCGGAAGTGCAGATGTCCGAGATCGGACGCTACGTTGCGCCGCTGGTCGATGGCGGGGCGTGCGAGGACGTCCGCACGAAGATGTACGACCTGCGGATGCTGCGCATTCAGCTCGCCATTCTGCTGAACGGCGGGGTGACGGAAAAAGTCAAGAAGGACGTCGAGGCGGTCATGACGATGGCGAAGATCCTCATGACGAAGTATTCCATCCCGGAAGTCGAGGCGAAGCGCGAAGACATCGAGGCGCTTGCCGAGGAAATGTTCTGGACGATTCCGTCGCTGGAGGCGGTGGAGAAGTGGCGGCGGAAACTGCGCGACATCATGAAGTATGCGTGTGGCGAGGGCGAGCGGATTGTCTTTGTGGATATCGAGGATGAGATAAAACCCGGCGATCCGGTCGATGTCGGCATCGAGTTCAGGACCTACAGGCAGAAGGTCATCGACTTTTTGCGGGAGAACTGGAGCCTGCCGGTCATCGAGAAGATACACAAGCTCGAACCGCTGACCGGTGCCGACATGGGGGAGCTTGAGGACATTCTTTGGCACAAGCTCGGCAGCAAGACGGACTACGAGGGTGAAAAATACGAGGGCAGCCTCGCGGGGTTTGTCCGCAGCCTTGTCGGACTCGACCAGGCGGCGGTGAACGAGAAGTTCGGGCAGTATCTGACCGGCACCGTGCTGAACGCCAGTCAGCAGGAGTTCGTGAAGATGGTCATCAACTACGTCCGTGAGAACGGCGAGATTACGAGGAACGACCTTGTGAACTCCTATCCGTTCCAGTTTCTACAGCCCGTTCAGCTTTTTGGCGACAAGATGCCGCACCTCCTGAACGTCATAAAGGAACTGGAGGGGCTTCTGCCCAATGCGGCGTAACGCCGTGGCGAGGAATCCCAGCGGTTTTGCGGGCACGAGAGGACATTGGGGTGCGAACTAAGGACGCCTTGATTGAGGCGTCCGACGCACACACGGACGCGCGTTTTTGATATAATTCCAGTCTCATGACTGACCCGTTTCCTTTCAAAAGCACTTGTTTCGGCGCGTCACGGACCGTGCCGCGCATCCTCGGAGGACTTGTTGTCGCGGCATTGCTGGGCCTCGCGGCGGCGGGGCAGTTCCTCCTGCGCGCGAATCGTCCCGATTCCGCGCCGGTTCTGGCAGAAGGAACGTTTGCCGTCTTGGGCGGCTTGCGCTCCCTTGCGGCGGAAGTGGTCTGGTTCCGTGCGGACAGGCTTCAGGACGAGGGGCGTTATGTCGAACTGGCCCAGCTGGCCAGCGCGCTCACGTTTCTGGAGCCGCATACGCCCGAGGTCTGGAGCTATGCGTCCTGGAATCTCGCCTACAACATATCTGTCATGATGCCGGATGCCGAATCGCGCTGGCGTTGGGTCGAAGCGGCGATTGTCCTCCTGCGCGACGAGGGCCTTCGGCTCAATCCGCGCTCGTCGGAGCTCCTGCGTGAGCTGGCGTGGCTGTTTGAGCTGAAGATAGGGGCGGATCTTGACACGGCCGCGCCCGTCTACCGTCGGATCTGGCGCGAAAAAGTCGAGGACGTCCGTCGCCGGAACGCCTGGGAGGAACTGTCGATGGACCCGCGCGAAATGGCGCAGATCGAGAAGGCGACGCGATTTGACGACTGGGGCGACCCGTTTCTCTCGGCGATCTACTGGGGCGCGAAGGGGAATTGTCGCGACATTGTCCAGCAGTCGGCGCGCCTTTATGAGAAGAATCATCCGACTCCTTCGCCGTGAGGCGCCTGAATTTGGTATAATTCACGGCCATTGAAACGAACAACCAACTCTCATTCAAGGAATTTCTCATGGGCGGCTTTTGCGGCGTGATCTCGAAACAGGACTGCGTGAGCGATCTTTTCTTCGGCACGGACTATCATTCTCACCTCGGCACGCATCGCGGCGGCATGGCCGTCTTCGGGGAGACGGGCTTCCAACGCGCGATCCACAACATCCAGAATGCGCCGTTCCGGTCGAAGTTCGAGCATGATGTCGGGTCTTTCTCCGGGCGTGTCGGCCTCGGCGTGATCTCCGACACGGACCCTCAGCCGCTTGTGATGAGCTCCCGTCTCGGCATGTTCGCGATCGTGACGGTTGGCTTGATTACCAACATCGAAGAGCTCAAGGACGAGCTCTTCCGCACGAATTTCGCACAGCTTCAGTATTCGACGACGAGCGGCATGGTCGGTCCGACTGAGGTGGTCTCGGCTCTCATTGCGACACAGTCGTCCATTGTCGAAGGCGTCAGATACGTGCAGGAGAAGATCAAGGGCAGCTGTTCGATTCTGCTGATGACGGAAGAAGGCCGCCTTTATGCCGCGCGCGATCGCTTCGGACGCACGCCCGTCATCCTCGGGCAGAAAGACGACGCGACGATGGCCCTGATGGAGTCCTGCGCGTTTCCGAATCTTGGCTACACGCACTTGCGCGACCTCGGCCCGGGCGAAATGGTCGAGATGACGCCTGAAGGCGTCACGACGCTGGTCGCGCCATGTGAGAAAATGGCGATCTGCTCCTTTCTTTGGGTCTACTACGGCTTTCCGGCTTCGTCTTATGAGGGGCGCAATGTCGAGATGGCGCGTTACCGCTGCGGCTCGGCGCTCGCGAAGCGTGACTCGGACACGGCGGTTGATGCCGCGTGCGGCATCCCGGACTCGGGCATTTCCCATGCGCTGGGCTATGCGCACGAGAAGACCATCAAGTATTGCCGTCCGTTCGTGAAGTACACGCCGACCTGGGCGCGCTCGTTCATGCCGTCCGACCAGCGGCAACGCGAGCATGTCGCGTCGATGAAGCTGATTCCGATTCCCGGGCTCATCAAGGACCGCCGCCTTGTCTTTTGCGACGACTCGATCGTCCGCGGTACGCAACTCGGCAAGCAGGCCGACCGCCTCTACCGCGAAGGCTGCAAGGAGACGCACGTCCGCATCGCCTGTCCGCCGCTTCTCTATCCCTGTCGTTTCATCAACTTCTCGCGCTCAAAGAGCATCTACGACCTCATCACGCGTCGTTACATTCGCGAATGCGAAGGCGAGGATGCGGACGTCTCGAAATACATCGATCCGAACGGCGAGCCGTACAGGGCGATGGTGAACTACATTCGCGAGAAGCTGAATCTCACCTCGCTCAAATTCCAGACAGTGGATGACCTGGTCTCGGCAATAGGTCTGCCGAAGGATCGTCTCTGCACCTACTGCTGGACAGGCGAAGACCCGTCCATGCCGGCCTCGTGCGCCCATGGGTGCGCCAATTGCCCGCACAAGTGCCCGTAAACGCAAAGTTGTGGTATAATGTCCTTGACCTGAAACGGAGGACATCATGGCACATCTTCTTGACGACCCTTATCTGAAACCGTTCGAGGCCGCCGTGCGCGGCCGTGCGGCGCACGCCGAAGCGCGGGCGCACGAGCTGACGCAAGGCCGGACGTCTCTTGCCGACTGGGCCAACGCGCACGACTATTTCGGCCTTCACCGCGAGAAACGCGGGTGGGTGTTCCGCGAATGGGCGCCGCATGCGACCTCGATGTGGCTTGTCGGCGACTTCAACGGCTGGAAGATCGACCCCGACTTCGAGGTCTTTCGCGTGCCGGGGACGGACGTCTGGGAAAGGCGCATCCCCGCGCGGAAGATTCGGCATCTCGACAAGTATCACCTTGAGATGCGCTGGGAAGGGGGGCATGGCGAACGCATCCCGGCTTACGCGCGCTATGTCGTCCAGGACGAGCGGACGAAACTCTTCTCCGCGTGCGTCTGGCATCCGCGCAAGGGCTACAGATGGAAGAACCCGCCTGCGCTCCTCCCGTCTTCCTCGGCCTTCTATCCTTTCATCTATGAGGCCCATATCGGCATGTCGGGCGAGGAGCCGCGCGTGCACACGTATGCCGAATTCCGTGACGCGATGCTGCCGCGCATCAAGGAGGCCGGCTACAACACCGTCCAGCTGATGGCGGTCATGGAGCATCCCTACTACGGGAGCTTCGGCTATCACGTCTCCAGTTTCTTTGCCGCGTCTTCCCGCTTTGGCACGCCAGACGACCTCAAGAGCCTTGTCGATGCGGCTCACGGCATGGGGCTTCGCGTCATCATGGATCTTGTCCACTCCCACGCCGTTGCCAATGAACGGGATGGTCTTTCGCGTTTTGACGGAACGGACTACCAGTACTTCCATTCGGGCGCAAAAGGCTGGCATGCGGCTTGGGGCAGCCGTTGCTTCGACTACGGCAAGACGGAGGTCTTGCATTTCCTGCTCTCGAACTGCAAGTTCTGGCTTCAGGAATACGGTTTTGACGGCTATCGGTTCGATGGCGTCACGTCGATGCTCTTTTGGGACCATGGGCTGGGCTCGGCATTCGTCAACTACGGGATGTATTTCAACGGTTCGATGGACGATGACGCGTGGTGCTATCTCCAGCTGGCGAACCGCGTCATCCACGAGATGCGTCCGGACGCGATTACGATTGCGGAAGACGTCTCGGGGATGCCCGGCGTCGCCGCGCCGGCGAAGGATTGCGGCATCGGCTTCGACTATCGCATGGCGATGGGCGAGCCGGACTACTGGTTTCGCCTCGCGGAGAAGGTTCGGGACGAGGACTGGTCCATGGGCGGGCTCTATCACGAACTGACGAACAAGCGTGCGGAAGAGAAGGTCGTTTCGTATGTCGAGAGCCATGACCAGGCCCTGGTCGGCGGAAAGACGTTCTTCTTTCAGATGGCGGATGCGGCCGTCTACTGGGGCATGGGGAGGGACCAGCACGGGCTGGAGATCGATCGCGCCGTTGCGCTCCACAAGATGGCGCGTCTGGCGACGGCGGGCCTTTCGGGGGGCGCATACCTCAATTTCATGGGCAATGAGTTCGGTCATCCGGAATGGATCGACTTCCCTCGCGTCGAGAACGGCTGGGACTACGGCCATTGTCGTCGGCAGTGGTCATTGCGAGACGATCCGGCTCTTCGTTTCAAGGCGCTTGGCGACTTCGACGCGACGATGGTGTGCGCCTTGAAGTCCGGAAAGGCGCTCTTCGGACGAAAGGGGGCTTTGGGCGCGACGCCGACGAAGCTGGTCGCGCATGAGGCGGACAAGGTGCTGGCATTTGTGCGCGGCAGTCTGCTGTTTGTCTTCAACTTCCATCCGACAAGCAGCTACTCGGACTACGGCATCCTCGTCCCTCCGGCGTCGGACTGGTGTCATCTCTTTGACACGGACGAACCGCGGTTCGGCGGTCAGGGCCGTATCCAGCCGGATATCACTTATGCGCCTTCGCTCGTTCTTGACGCCAAACGCCATGAACTCGTCCAACAGGTGAGGCTCTACCTCCCGGCTCGCACAGCACTCGTCCTGACGCGCGTGACGGGCTGACGTGACGCGTGTCCGCGCGCGAAGGCGGACAATTACGAAGTGCGGCTGTTTTTGCTATAATGTCCGCATGATGTGTGTCGGAATAGTGATTGGAACGCTGATTACCGCCCAGCCGACGGTCAGCCCGGAAGTCCTGGAGCCGAGCGTGCAGAACGAAGTCGATCATGCGTGCGCCCGTGCGCCCGTTGGCGTCGCGACGAATGCGTTGACGGCGGCCGCGATTGACTTTGTGCGACTCTACGAGACGAATGGCCTGTCGGCGACGGATGCGGCGATTCGGCTTGTCTCGACGCAACGTTCGGATGGCCGTTGGTTCGCGGGGACGAACGACGTCACGGCGGCGGCGGTCCTCGTCCTGACGCGTCTTTCGGGAGAAAAGTGATGTCCAGTCGTGAAATCGTCTATTTGCATGGGTTTGCCTCGTCGGGAGCAAGCGGAACGGTCGAGATCCTCCGCCGGGAGTTCCTCGGCACGAACGAGCGCGACCGCGTGAAGGTCGTCGCGCCGGACATCCCCGTGGATCCGGAGGAGGCGTTGCCGTTCTTGAAGGCCTTGGTCGAGAAGGACCAGCCGGCGCTCATCATCGGCACGTCAATGGGCGCGATGTACGCCCAGTTGTTCCGAGGGTTCGAGCGCATCTGCGTCAATCCCTGCTTTGCGTTCTCAAAGAAATACGACATTCTCCACGTCGGCAAGCACAAGTGGCTCAACCGTCGGAAGGACGGAGCTCTTGAGTTTCACGTCACGAAGGAGACGATTCGCCATTTCGAGGAGATGGAGACGCGGCAGTTCGACGGCATTGACGAAGTGGATCAGCTCTTCTGCCACGGACTCTTCGGAGACGAGGACGCCCTCTGTCTGCCGAACCGTGCGGTGTTTGAGCGGCACTATCCCGGAATGTCGCGCCTGTTCCATGGCGGGCATCGCCTGAATGCGGAACTTGTCCGCCATGTGCTGATTCCCGCCATTCGGGAGCTGAACGTCTTCTGAGATTTCGCCGTCCGCGATCCCTGAGGCCTAATCCCGGTCATCAACAAAAAAGAAGGAATGAAGACAAATGAATGACAACCATGAGAAGCGGTCCGTTCGTCGTGGCATGGAAACGAGCCGTCGCGACTTTCTGTCGCTTGGCGCCTTGGCGACAGCGGCGACTTCGCTGACGGGCTGTGCCGGATGGCGTGTCCAGAGCGCATCCGCCCCCGTCGTCGATCCGAATCTCTCCGCCTTCCTCTCTGACGTCCACGTGAGCGGGCGGAACGTGAAAAAGCAGCCGACTTACCAGAATCCGCTGTTCGAGAAGGCCATCGATCAGGTCCTTGCGCTGAATCCGCGACCGAAACGCGCGCTCATCTTCGGCGACGTCGCGCTGTGGTCTGGGCGCAACGCGGATTACGAGGAATCACTTCCGCAGATCAAGCGCCTGAAGGAGGCGGGCATTGACGTGTATCTGACGACGGGCAACCATGATCATCGCGAGCCGCTTTTCCGTTTTCATCCCCATCAGCTCGAGCGGACGCCTGTGCCCGGTCGTCTCGTGTCGGTGGTGGACGTCGGAACGGCCGACTTCATCCTGCTTGACACGCTCCAGGAGAATCCGGAAGGCGAGGGGTCGTCCAACAAGGTCGATGGCGCGCTTGATGCCGCGCAAGCGGATTGGTTTCTCGCCTTTGCCGAGGCGGCGAAGCGTCCGTTCTTCTGCGGGGGCCACCATCCCCCTCAAGAGCTGAAGGTGCGCGGCAAGGACCTGCTTCAGCACTTGGAGACGAATCAGCGGTTCTGCGGCTACATCCACGGTCATAACCACCGATGGGACAAGGACTGGCATCATTTTGGCTATTCGAGGCCGCGTGTCCTGCGTTCGGCGTGCCTTCCTTCGACGGGTTGGTGGGGCGACATCGGCTTTGCGACGTTCCGCACCTCGGCCGACCGCGCGACGCTGTCGCTTGTGCAGAACGACTTCTTCTTCCCACGTCCGCTGGCGGCTGGCGCGAAGCGTCCGCCCGAATGGGACGAGATCCTGCACGAGAACGCAGGCGCCGTCTGCACGTTTCCCTATGCCATCTGAGCGCGAAAAGGGGCTTCTGCGACGATGAAAACGACAAAGTCCCCGATTGTGCTGCTTTTCAAGTCGTCATTGTTCGAGTTGAGCAATGACATGATGAATGGCGTCTATGACTATGCCCGTCAGCACGGGTGGCAGATTCAGCTGATTGAACATGGCGCCGCGTTCATGGACACATGGGAGAATGCGCCGCAGAAATCACCGGCTGACGTCGTGCGGCAGTCGTTGGCGTTTTGGCATCCGGTCGGCTGCCTTGTCGAGCTCGGCACGGAGGCCATTGCTTACCTGCCGCAGATGTTCGACGCGCGGACGACTGTCTTCCTCGACATCTCGCCGAAGGATATGGACGGCGAATGGCTCTGCGTGTCGAGCGATTCCGAGGCGGTCGTCCGCTGTGCGGCGAAGGAGCTGCTGTCCTTCGGCTGGCGGCACGCCGCCATCGTGCCGAGCGTCCACCGGCGGCGCACGTGGAGCATCGAGCGGGAGGAGGCGTTCGTCTCCGTCATGCGGCAGGGCGGATGCGACGTGTCGGTGTTCGCCTGTCCGCAGGCGGAGTCGGGCGAACAGGCGTATCTGGACGAGCTCAAGGCCTGGCTCGTGCGTCTGCCGCGTCCGTGCGCCCTGTTCGCCGTGAACGACCTGATCGGGCGGCAGGTGCTGGCGATGGCGAAGAGCGCGGGGATTGACGTCCCGCGCGAGCTGGCGGTGGTCGCGGTGGACAACGACGCGCGGATCTGCGAACACACCGTGCCGACGCTCTCGTCCGTCCAGCAGGACATGTGGGCGGCGGGGTTTCTGGCGGCGAAGCTTCTGGACGCGCGGCTGGCGAATCCGCGCAAGCGGCTTGAGAGCGTCCGCTTCGGCCTGGTCGGGCTTGTGCGTCGCGCGTCCTCCAGCCGCGGCGGTTGCGGCGACCGGCGCGTCGCGATGGCGCTGGAGTTCATCCGCGTCCACGCGTGCGAGGGAATCTCGTCGGCGGATGTCGCGGCGCAGTTCGACTGCAGCCGCCGCTTTCTGGATCGCGTGTTTGCGCGCGTGACCGGACGGACGCTCCTTGCGGAGATCCAGCGCGTGCAGGTCGAGGCCGTCCGTCAGGTCCTGCGGCAGTCGCCGGCGATGAAGCAGTATGCGCTCGCCGACGCCTGCGGGTTCGCGTCCCCGGAAGACCTCCGCCGTGTGTTCAAGAAGGTCACGGGCTTGACGATCGGCGCGTGGCTGAAGGCGCGGACGCAAGACGTGACTGTCGGGCTCTTCTGAACGTTGGGTGGGTTGTCGGATGACGAAGAATATGAGATAATATGGGGTGCAGAAACCCTATATTATTGAAAAATATATGGTTTTTAAACCTAATCAAAAATGGATGATAAAATGAATAATCGTGCAATTCAGGCTGTCTATGATATCTCCGACAAGCTTGTCCGCGAAACGGACTGCTCGTTCCATCGCTATTTGACGGCTGAACTTGACTGGTCTGTGCGCCTCCTTGCGCTGAGCGGTCCGCGCGGTGTCGGCAAGACGACGATGTTCTTGCAGTTCCTCAAGGAGAATCCGTCCGAAGCCAAGACAGCCCTGTATGTCTCGATGGATAACCTGTGGCTGAATGCCTTGGAGATCTATGACCTCGTCAATTATCATGTGCAACATGGTGGAACGCGGATTCTGATTGACGAAATACACTATCTGCCGGATTGGCAACGTCTCGTCAAGAATCTCTACGACAATTTCAAGGAACTGCGCATCGCCTACACGGGCTCGTCCATCCTGCGGCTTGCCGCAGGACAAGGCGACCTCTCGCGCCGACAGGTGGCCTACGCGCTGTCCGGCCTTTCCTTTCGCGAATACCTCAAGCTCGAAGGCCTTCTTGACGTTGCACCCCTGACGCTGAACGGGCTGCTCCAGGAGCATGTCGCGACGGCCGAACGCATCAGCGCACGCCTGAAGGTCATCCCTGCGTTTGAACGATACCTGAAAATCGGCTATTATCCGTTCTTTCGCGAGGATCCAAGCCATTTCACGCAACGGCTGCTGCAGGTCGTCAACCAAGTCCTTGACGTTGACTTGACGAAGACTGAAGACGTAACCCCCGAGACCGTGCGCAAGGCGCGGCGCATGCTCACGATTCTCGCCGCGTCAACGCCGCAGACGCCCAACATCACGGCCTTGTGCCGCAACCTCGAAATGGATCGGAAACTCGGCGTCAAAGTCCTTTACGCCTTGCGCAGGGCGGGGTTGCTGGGGCTTCTGGCGGAAGACGCGGAATCGCTCAAGCATCTGGGGTCGCCCAACAAGATCTTCTGCGACAATCCGAACCTGATGTACGCGCTGTCCAGCGAGCCGGACACCGGTACGATTCGCGAAGCCTTTTTCAATAACCAGGTTGGATTGCGCAACGAGCTGTCCTGTCCGCGAAAGGGGGATTTCCTTGCCAACGGACAAGACCTCTTTGAAGTCGGTGGCGCGGGCAAGGGCTTCGACCAGATTGCCGGCATCCCGCGCAGCTACCTTGCGGTCGATGAAACGGAAGTCGGTCGCGGAAATCGCATTCCGCTGTGGCTCTTCGGGTTTCTCTATTGAAGTCTTGACCGTCAGGTGAGTTCCTGATCTGTCTCTCTTTTGTTCTTGATTTGTCTCTTTACCTTCGCGCCAATTTGGTATAATACAAAGCGTGAAAAAGGCGAAGGGCGTCTTGTCCACATTACACTCAAACAGAAAGGCTACGAAAAATGAAGAGAACTCTGATTGCGGGACTGTTCGCCCTGTCGGCTTCGGTCGCGTGTGCGGCGCCGGACGTGTCGAACGTCGTCATGACGCAGGACGCAGCAGGTCATAGGCCGGGATCCTCGCCTGATTCACTGTACCCATCCGGAAGTAGAGTGCGGTGAATTACGCAGATGCGCCCTCTTACGCGTTCAACAGAAATGTGATACAATACCTATTGTAAACTTGTGATAGGATTTTGCGGAGTGACGGCGAGGGGTCATCATTTCAACAATGCCTTCATAAAATAAGGAAAGGGATAAAAATATGCTCAAAAAGAACTCTAAGATTGAACTTGAGCAATTTTTGCTTGAGACCGATACCCCCAGGGGGGTAAGCCTCGCTAAACGTTTATTGCTTGCTGGAATTTTAATATGTATCTCGGCATCGGCTGTTGCTGAAGAGCCCCCCCATTGGATTGGTCTTGATACAACAATTCGCGACAGTCAGACTTGGACAGCACCAGTCGAAAGTACTTTCCTTCGTTCTTTAGATACAAGGGTGTCAGATTTTTGGGCATCGGTCTGCACTGTAATTCGTGGTATGCTTATTATTTATAATTAAATAAGGAGACAAGACATGAAAGTATTGACATTTCTTTGCTCTGCCGCATTATCTGTTGCAACATTTGCGGAGGCTCCTTTCATAGCTCGTGAATCAGTGACTTTTTCCCAAAAATTCTCGTCACCGGCGACAATTAGTTATCGTCTGACCGGCAGTCCGGCGATTGTTACGGTCGACATTCAAACGAATGTTAATGGAAAAGCAACAAACAATGATTCAGGCTGGATTTCAATTGGTGAAGCGAACTTTCGCAATGTCGCCGGCGATGTCAACAAATTGATATCTCCGTCCGATTCCGAGGATAAAGTCATTACTTGGAATGTGGAAGAGATTATGCCTGGGTTTATGATGCGCAATGGCTCCTGTCGCGCAGTTGTAAAAGCTTGGACAACGGACGCGCCGCCAGACTATATGGTGGTCGACCTTCGGCGGGATCAAAACCGATCGACGGAAGATCCTCGCGTCAGGTACTACGTTTCGACAAATGCTTTCCCCGAGGCGGATAATGTGCAAAATAACGTTTATCGCACAGACTTCATGGCCATGCGTCTAATCAAGGCGCGCGGGAAGACGTTTCGCATGGGAACGCCGTCGAGCACCGATAAGGAAGTTCCGCATAACGTGACATTCAGTGAGCCAGACTTTTATATGGCGGTTTATCCATTGACGATTGGACAGACGCTAAATATCGGTAATTGGTTCGATGGCGATCCCTATGGTATTAGGGACATACAATTGGATAATCGCTACGGCTATGACTACACGCTCTTTCAACACCACAACATCGTTGGTGGAGTCAATTCCAATTATGTCGCTGTTATTGTCAACGATTGGAAAAGGAGCCGCGGAGAGTCGGTTGCTTGGCCGGCTGACGGGCATTCAGTCGACGACTTGTCGGTTTGCGGTCAGCTTCGTAATCGAACGGGAGTAGAATTCGATTTGCCGACCGAAGCGCAGTGGGAGTATTGCTGTCGTGCCGGAACTACTGGTTCCCGCTATGATGCAGATACGGATTCTATTGCTTGGCATAGAGACAATAGTAAATTTGAGGGGGAAGAATGGCCGCATGCAAACGAAGTTGGCAAGTTGCGTCCGAATGCATGGGGATTGTATGATATGCTTGGAAGCGTGTGGGAATGCTGTCAAGATTACTACACAGCCAATCTTGGTACTGAGCCAGTAATCGACCCGATTGGCCCATCGGAAGGTTCAATTCGCGTCGTTCGCGGCTGTTCATATGACTATGAGGCCAAATACGTGCGTTGTGCATTTCGTGACGAAATAAATAATGTATTTTCACAGAAAGCGGGCGTGCGGCTGATTGCTCCAGTCGGACTTGTTTGGCCGACGAAGCAAGATAACAGGATGTTGACGGCAGAATATTCACTCGATCGTGACACAATCGTAACGGTCGATGTTCAGACAAACCGCACAGGCGTTGCTACAGCTGATGAATCTGATTGGGTTTCAATTGGCGACGAGTACTTGACGGATGTCTTTGGCGACGTCAACTGCCGCGTGCCGGCTGGTGACGGGAAAAAGGTGTACTGGCGTGCGGACGAGGTGTGGCCTGGGAAGGTTTTTGACGATGGGGCGATTCGCCTTGTGGTGAAAAAGTGGGATGATACAAATCCGCCTGATTACCTCGTAATTGACCTGCGCGCTAATGGTATTCGCGGCTCTACAGGTTCGCGCGAGCGTTACTATGTATCGGCTGCCGCACTGCCGTACGGAGGCATTACCAATCGTATCTATAAGTATGAGCTCATGGCGATGCGTCGGATTCCAGCACAGGGTGTAAAATGGTGCATGGGTTCGCCTGAGACGGAAGAGCATCGTTGGGGTAATGGCTATGAGACGCAGCATTACGTGACGTTCGAAAAGGAAGACTTCTATTGTGCAGTTTATCCAGTTACCTGCGGTCAACTCGCGCTTATGACTGGCAAGGCACTTAACGAGTGGGGCTGGTCCTGGTGGAGTGAGTTCTACGATAAAGACGCGATAGCCTACACCCCGACTCCACAGCGCGGATGGGATGCTATTCGTGGGAAAGGGACGGATTGGCCTACTGACGGACATTTCGTGACGGCTGATAGCTATCTCGGCAAGCTATCCGCTTTGGCAGGGCGCGACTTCGATCTGCCGACCGACGCACAGTGGGAGTATCTTTGCCGTGCAGGGACAGGCACAGCGTTTTATTGCAGCGATGGTATAAGTGGAACTTCGGACTATGCGTGGTATCAACAAAATAGCGATAATAAGGCGCATGAAGTGGGTCTTAAAAAAGGGAACGCCTGGGGAATTTACGATTTGATAGGCTGCTTGTGGGAACTTGTGCTCGATTGGTATGCCCCATTTTCAGCGGCTGAAGCGACAGATCCTATTGGACCAGTCTCGGGCAGTTCGCGCGTGTGGCGTGGCGGCAATGGTGCGTACGGGGTAGAGTATGGCCGCAGTGCTGCGCGATATGATGGCTCCCTTGATTATTGCTGTGGTTTATCTGGGCAGTTCCGGCCAATCACGCCGATTTCAGGTAGGTGGCCGAATGGAGGCCGTGTGTTGCCTGAGGGGAGCAATCAAGAGAATTGAGCAATTAGACGATGAATAACAAGAAGAATATTTCAATATGGGCGACCGCGCTTAGCGTGGTCGCCCTGGTTCTGACATCCGTAGCCGCTGACGTCTCCGGACGTAAAATGGTTTGGGCGCACTACGTTCCTTGGTTGACGCCCGACAATGCGTCGCAGATGGTCGAGCGGTTCTATGATTTTCCGCAATGTGAAGTCGGGAGCGATCCGTTTCGTGCAGAGGTTTTGCGGGCGCTCGATCAGGGTATCGATGGCTTCTTCAATGACATGGTGGCGCACGAGGGTGGCGAAACGTCCTTTTGGGATTTGCGACCGTTTCTCAAAGCTGCCGAAGGGACGCCTTTCCAGTTCGGCATTTGTCTTGATGCGAAGATTCCGGTTGAGCAACAAGTGAGGGAATTGGTCAAAATGCTCTCTACTTATGGTGACCATCCCAACTATCCGAAGTGGAAAGATCGGTATGTCATCAGCACTTATACTTATTTTGCCTGGTCGCCAGAGGAGTGGCGGGAGATTCGTAGGGGTTGCGCCGAAGCAGGCTACCCTATCTGGGTGATCGCCAATGTCGAGCAGGGCTTTACGGCATATTCCGATGAAAAACTGCTACCTTACGCCGGACTCTTTGAAGGCGCTTATTACTTCTCGATCAATGGTGCGGCATGGACGAATCATAAGTCGTTGGAGCAAGAGTTGCAGGAGACCGACGCTTTCTGCAAAAACCATGGCGCGATGTTCATGCCATGTCTGTGGCCAGGCTATTATGGAGGTTGGTTGAATGGACGTTGCAGTTATTACCAGCCATTCCGCGGGTTCGATACGCTGTTGCGGCGGTATGATTGTGCGCAGACGCTGAAAGCGCAATGGTTGCACATTACGACTTGGAACGATCACGATGAGACGACATTGCAGACGCGAAGGCTGACAACGGCAAATCCAGCGATGATTCGCGCCATGTCGCGCGAATTCAAGGGAGAGGAGCCAGCCAAGGAGGCAGAGATTCAATTCGCGTATTTGCGCGAGACATTGGTGGGTTCGCTATTGCGTATAGAGGCGGTGCGCCTTCCGGCGGCAGAGAAGGGAGCGGTCAAGGTTTGTGGTCGGCTCTTGGATATAAATGGACATGAGGTGTGTGCGCTCGCTTCGCGGCAGATTGCAACCAACTGGGGAAGGGAAGAGTGGCTTGTGCCGACTGCAAACCTTGCGGCAACACCGGCACTTGTGCCCGAGTTTACTGTCTCAAGACGCGGAAAGAAACGGACTTTTCGACTGCCAGCGGCTTTCTTGGTGACGACTTGTTTGAAAAACGGCGAGACGGTCAAGGTTTCCGAGCGTGACCGGCGCGAGATTGACGCGACGCTTCAACTTGGTTGGAAGGATGGAGTTCTTGAAGGCACGTGCGCATTGGCTGGCTCGGCAGACTTGAAGCGAGCGGTGCTCTACTGCAACGAGCTTCCCGTTACCTACTTTGCGCGGAAGAAAGAGACTGTCCTGCCAGTGTTCTTTTCAGGTGAGCATGAGGTCAAGTTGTCGGTGAAGAACGGGCGAATCGCGCAGGCGGTCAAAAGTTTCGATAAAAACGGATCGCTGTTTTTCAATTGGAATGAGCAGTCAATCTTTTCAAGGTGTACTCCTGAATGGATGCGGTTCACGGCGCGAATCGAGACCAGTCCCGAGACGGAACTCGCCTTTTCGACTGCAGGGTCGCAGCTGAGTTTCAAGCCTTTCGAGTTGTTGAAAGGAGGAGAACTTGAGGCTGGGCTTGGGCGAATCCGCCTTGCATCAGATGGCACAATGTATGATATGCCACCACTCGGGACTTGCAATGGGGAACTTCATCTTTCCGTCTGGTCGAAAGAGCCTCGTCCGACGGATGCGTATTGGGTAGAGTTTGAGTTCGCTGACGGCACATTCGGCGAGACGCTGGTTCGTTATCCGTTTTCGAAGACGAGCAAACCTGTAGTCATGGAAGTTATCGAGACGCCGGTCACGCTCGACCACACGAGTAGCGCCTCGGGGATGCCGGATGATTATCCATTCTTGACTTCAGAGGCCAATTTGCCTGTGAGTAAAACGCGCGTTGTGAAAACCAAGGTATCTCCTTATTGCTTTCGAGAGGAACGTTTCGAGTTCGGAAAGACGACGACAAGGCGTCCTGTTTTGCCACAACGGCGCTGGCCCATGGGAACGTTTCGAATGACCCTGACGCTGACGCCGTTGGCAAAGCAAGTTGTCGAGCGCCAGATAATCACAAAGAACGGTTGGAATGAAGGACCCGAATTCTCGCTATTGGCCGATGGAAGAATCAAGGTCACTCTCAATGGAGGCAGTGGGCGTGGAATTACGCCAGAGTTTTCTTATGAAGTCGTTTCGCGGCAGCCCTTACCGATAAGACAAAAGTCGGTAATAGACGTAGAGCGGACGGCTCGACAACTCGCGCTTTATGTCGATGGCAAACTGCAACAACGCGTGGATGTTCCGCCGTTGAGGTCGTTTGGCAATCTCTCGCCGGCTCTTTGCGATGGTGTCAATGGCGAAGGGGCGACGATTGCGCTGGTGCACGACTTGGAGTTTACCGGCAATCCTGCGACTGTAGCTGTGCAGAAGAGCGTAAATAAAGACAAGAAAGAAAAATAGAAAAGATTATTGGGATTTATTCTGCCATACCAGAGTAGACCGCCTGGTCTAGACTTCGAGGGTCAGACCCCAATGGTGGAGTTAAAGTGGTGGGGTTAGGCACGGACCACCGCCTTTCCCTTGCGCAAAGTCCTATACTGCTTGCCGGGCAGATAGCGATTCTTCTCGCCTCCAGCAACCGCGATGTATCCCGACTTCGCAAGCGGCGTCAGGTAGTAGTTTGGCCCGTTGGCCTGACAGTCGCTTGAACGGACTTCGCTGCGCTCCGTCCATGTCGGCCTGCGGCTCTGCGTGACAAAAGCCGAATGTGCGGTGTCGCGCGCGGAGGGGCGGGAAGAGGTGCGAGAGAGGAGCGAGGGTTTGCTGGCACCGAGAGGTCTTGCCCGCAGCCCGTGGCTTCGCCGAGGCACGGTAGGCTGAAGCCGGCTTAGTTGTCTTCGGCGTGAAGCGCAAACCCGAACGACGAGTCCGCACGCGCATCTTCCCGCTCCGAAGCACGGGCCGACGGGCCACTCATTTAGTTCCTGATCTGTCTTTATTTTGGTTCTTGATTTGTCTCTTTACTTTCGCGCCAATTTGGTATAATATAAAGTGTGAAAAAGGCGAAGGGCGTCTTGTCCACATTACACTCAAACAGAAAGGCTGCGAAAAATGAAGAGAACTCTGATTGCGGGGCTGTTCGCCCTGTCGGCTTCGGTCGCGTGTGCGGCGCCGGACGTGTCGAACGTCGTCATGACGCAGGACGCGGACCGCAACGTCGTCGTCACTTACGACCTCGCAGGCGAGGACGCGATCGTCACGCTCTCCATCGAGACGAACGGCGTGCCGCTCGCGGAAGGCGAGGTCGCGAACCTGTCGGGAGACGTCAACAAGGTCGTCGCGATGGGCACGGGCAAGCGAATCGCTTGGGAGGCCGTCCGCTCGTGGCCGAACCACAAGGTGGACAACGCCCGCGCACGCGTCACGGCCTGGTCAAAGAGTGCACCGCCGCGCTATGTCGTCTTCGACATGACGCGCGGGACGGCGGCGACGGCGGCGAATCCGTGGCCGATGACGTTCTACACGAGCGCGGAGACGGTGCCCGGCGGCATCACGAATCGCCGCTACAAGACGACGCACCTCATCTTGCGCCGCGTCGATCCGACGGACGATCTCGGCTTTGTCATGGGCTCCCATTCGTCGGAAGCGGGCTACAATTCAACTTTTGAAATGCGCCACAACGTGCGGATTACCAAACCCTATTATCTGGGCGTTTACGAATTCACGGAGGGACAGCGCAACCTGCTGAACGGCGATGCCGTCTCAACTGGTTCGGCCTATCCGGCGACGGGCATGCGCTGGCAATTGCTGCATGGGACGTGCTATACGTGGCCCTACGATGCGTCTGTTGACACGGCGAGCGCGACACAGGCCAAGTTTCTGATCAACCTCCGCAACTATTCGGGCGGATTCCTCTTCGACCTGCCGACGGACGCACAGTGGGAATACGCCTGCCGTGCGGGCACGACGGGCGCTTTCAATGACGGCACGGAGTTCCTTGAAAGCACCGCGACGGATTCTCGTCTTGACGAACTTGGTCTCTACAAGGGCAATCTCGGCGACCGCACGGGGCCGGCGGAAGTCGGCTCGTTTAAGCCAAATGCGTGGGGATTCTACGACATGCATGGCAACGTGCGCGAATGGGTGTTCGATCGTCGGGGACCCATGACGAACGCCGATGCGGTCGATCCGTACGAGTCGAACGCAACACAGCAGAGCTGGAATCGCATCGTGCGTGGCGGTTCGTGGGGGGACGAGGCGAGGTATTGCCGTTCGGGTTCAAGAGCCTTGTCCTTTTATACCAACTACAATGCAACCGAGAATGGCTTGACGGAGGCGCAGAGACCTTTTGTCGGCTTCCGCATCGCGGCACAGGTCGAAGTTCCCTGACGAAAAGGAGTCCGAACGATGAAACCGTTTGCTTTGTCGGCATTGGCGAGCGCGGCGGCCTTCGCCGCGTCTGCCGGAACGCTTGAGCCGATGCCGCCCGCGCCCGTCGTCTCCGAGACGGCGTGTGCCCTCGACACGACGGTCGGCGGTCTTGCCGTCGCAGCGGAAGCAGTACCGCTCGACACCCTGCTCGAAGGGTGGGACTGGTCGCCGTGGCCGGGCATCTTCCTCAACACGAAGCCCTGTCGGGGCTTTGTCTTTTCGATTCGGTAAAGCGCGATGAATGGCTGCGGATTGAAGATGCTGGTGGCGGTCCTGTCGCTCGTCTGGAGCGTCGGGGCCGCGTGCGCGGCGGATGTGGCGAACCGCAAGATGGTCTGGGCGCACTACGTGCCGTGGTTCGTGCCGGAGAACGCCTCGCAGATGTCGCAACGCGTCTACGACTTCCCGCAGACGGACGTCGGGGCGAATCCGCTGCGCGACGAGATCCGGCGTGCGCTCGACCAGGGCGTGGACGGGTTCTTCAATGACATGGTTGCGCACGAGGGCGGCACAACGTCCTTTTGGGATTTGCGGCCCTTTCTCGCGGCTGCCGAGGGCACGCCGTTTCAGTTCGGCATCTGCCTTGACCGCCGCGTGAGCGTCGCCCATCAGGCGAAGGAGCTCGTGCGCATGCTTTCGACCTACGGGAAGCATCCGAACTACGCGCGATGCGGTGACCGGTTCGTCGTCTGTGCCTACACCTACCGCGCATGGACGCCGGAGGAGTGGCGCGCGATTCGTCGGATCTGTGCCGATGCGGGCTATCCGATCCATGTCGTCGCCAACATTGAGACGCCGTTCCAGGCGTTCGACGAAATGGTCTTCGCGCCCTACGCCGGCCTGTTCGAGGGCGCGTTCCATTTCTCGATCATGGGCTGTGGGCGGACGCCGTTCAAGTCCGTCGAGACGGAGATGCGCGAGGCCGACGCATTCTGCCGGAAGAACGGCGCGGCGTTCATGCCATGCCTGTGGCCCGGCTACTACGGCGGCTGGTTGCCGGGACGTTGCAGCTATTACCAGCCGTTTTGCGGATTAGACACGTTGCAGCGGCGGTTCGATGCGGCGCAGGCGCTGAACAACGCCCGTTGGCTGCACGTGACGACATGGAACGACCACGACGAGACGACGCTCCAGACGCGGCGGCTCGCGACGGGAAATCCGGCAATCGTGCGAGCGATGGCGCGCGCCTTTCGGGGGGAGCGCCCGGCGGAGAAAACGGATGTCGTTTTCGCCTATTTGCGCGAGAACATTCCCGGCACGGTGCTGCGGTTTGAGGCCCAGCGCCTGCCGTCGGTCGAGAAGGGCGTCGTCTCGGTAGCGGGACGCCTTCTTGACGAAAATGGCGAAATCGTCGCCGGCCTGTCCGAACGACGGCTGGCGGACGCGGATTGGACGCGGACGGAATGGCTCGTGCCGACCACGAAGCTGTCTGCCTCGCACGTCCTGACGCCCGAGTTCGTCGTACGGCTTCCGTCCGAGACGCGCGTCGTCACGTTGCCGCCGGTCTTCCAGTTCACGGGGTGGCTCGCGAACCCCGAGACGGTCAAAGTCTCGATCCATGACCGCCGCCCGATGATGAGTTCGTTCGACCTTGCATGGCAAGACGGGATTCTCGAAGGGACATGCACGTTCGCGAGCGAGGTCTCCCTAAAACGAGCGGTCCTCTACCGTAACGAGCGTCCCGTAACGGCGTTCACGCCCGTGCGCAAGACGATCCTGCCCGTCTTCTTCAACGGCGACGGTTGGCTGGACCTTCAGATCGCGAACGGACGGATTGCGCATGCCGTTAAGAGTTTTGAGACGAACGGTGCGCCGCACTTCGCCTGGGGACCGCAGCGGATGACCTCTCAGTTGACGCCAACGTGGATGAAGCTGACGGCGCGCATCGAGACGGAGGCGCAGACAAGGCTCACGTTCACGGACAACCGCGCCGTCCGCACTTTCACGCCGCGAGACCTGGTGCGCTTCGGGGAGCTTCGCTGCGGCGCGGGGACGATCCGCCTGTCGTCGGACGGCACGCTCTACGACCTGCCGCCACTTGGGCTGAAGCGCGGCAAGCTGTTCCTCTCTGTCTGGTCGGCGAAACCCACGCCGACGGACGACTTTTGGGTCGAGTTCGAGTTCGCGGACGGCATGTTTTCCGAGTCGAAGGTTCGGCATCCGTTCGCGACGGGGTTGCGTCCGATTCCGATGGCCGTCGTCGAAACGCCCGTCACGCTGGATCGGACGTCCGGCGCGTCGGGGATGCCGGATGCGCGCGAATTCCTGACGCCGGAGACGGCGTGGCCCGTGAAGAAAACGCGCGTCGTTTCGTCGTCTTGCGTTTCGCCGTTTTCCGTTCGTCACGCGAAATTCGACTTCTCGAACGCACCGCTGTTGCGTCCGAAACTGCCGCAACGCCAATGGCCGATGGGACCTTTTCGCATGACGTGCGCGTTCACGCCGCTCGCGACAGACGGGAAGGCGCATCCAATCCTGTCCCCGAACGGCTGGAACGAGGGGCCGTCGCTGACGCTGGCGGCGGACGGTCGACTGGTCGCCGCATTTTCCGGAGGGGAGGACGCGACGGCATTCGCCTGTGAGATCGCCACTCCAGAACCATTGCCACGCGGTCATCGCGCGCGGCTCACGCTGGTGAACGACGGATGTCGCTTCAAACTGCTGCTGGACGGCGTGGAGGTGGGTTCACGTGCGATTCCGCCCGTGCGAATTTACGGCAACTGCTCGCCGGCGATTGGCCTTGGCATCAACGGCGAGAACCCGACTGTCGGACTCTTGCACGACCTTGAATTTGCAGGCGATCCGAATGCCGAGTTGGAGTTGGAGGAACTGCGGCTCGCGCCGCTCTTTGCGGACGGGATGGTGTTTGCGGAAGGGAAGCCCGTGCGGCTCTTCGGCACGGGACTTGGCGCCGTGTCAGCGACTTTTCGCGGACGAACGGCAAAGGCCGTCTCGCGGGGCGGCATGTGGCTGATCGAACTGCCGGCAGGGACGGCGGGCGGCCCATTCGAACTGAATGTCAGGCTCAACGCCAAGACGCGTGTGCTGAAAGATGTGCATGTAGGAGAAGTGTACCTGATGGCGGGACAGTCGAATATGCAGTTCGCGCTGTCACGATCGTGCGTCAAGCCATTGGATTACTTGAACGAAGACCTGCTGCGGTGTTTCACGGTCTCACGCGTTGAGCCGGGACCTGACTTTACGTCCGGCGATGGCTGGCGGATCTGCGCATCCAATGAAGTCGCGCGTTGGTCGACGCTCGCGTACTTGTTCGGCTTGGAACGGGTTCGGAAGACAGGCAAGCCCGTTGGGCTGGTCGTGTGTGCGCAAGGCGCGTCGGTTCTGCAGAGCTGGTTGCCGGCGGACGCTTGCGCAGATCCGAACGGACAGATCGCGAAAGCCGACCGGCATGGCGACTTCACGCACCCGATCTATTCGACATGGAACGGCCCTGGCTTTCTGTATGAGAAGATGTTTGTGCATCTCGTGCCGTTCGCGTTCTCGCGCGTCGTGTGGTATCAAGGCGAAAGCGACACCGGGCCCGGCGGCAGACGCTACTATGCGCCGTTGTTCAAATCGCTCGTCGAACGCTGGCGGGCTGATCTTGACGATGCAAAGTTACCGTTTTCGCTCGTGCAGATTGCCGACTTAGCGGCGCGGGACGACGAACGCTGGCATGGCGTGCAGGTCGCTCAGGAACTTGCTGCGGAAAGCATCCGGCATGTCACGCTTGTGAAGTCCGCCGACATTTCGACGAAGGCCGACATCCATCCGCCGGACAAAGCCGCGTTGGCGCGACGCCTATCTGACGCACTGGAGGGGAACAAATGAAGAAGCGCACGCCTGTCCTGCCGGTTGTCTTGCTTGTCGGTCTCGTCAGCGCGGCGTCTGAAGGTCCGCAGGTCGTGGCGGTTCCACCCGCCGCCGCCGTGCGCGACCTCTGTCGCGCGGCGGACGGCGAGATTCGGCACTACGGCTGGAAAACGATCGGCGGTGAACGGCGTCGCGTCTACATCGCCTCGCGCGACGAGGGGACGAATTGGACGTTTCGGATTGCCGCACGCGGCGACGTCGGCGCGATGGTGAAAAGCCCATGGCGCGACGAGTGGATATTCTTCGTTGACGAGGGGCCTGAACGCGAGACGGTGTTCGTTCGTTCGCGCCGCGGACCGGGGGACACGCGTCCCGAACGTCATCGCCTCGGCTGGCGGCGGCAGGAACTGCGCCAGCTGACCGCGCTCGTGTCGCGGCGGCGCTGGGTTGCGGCGTTTTCGGACGTGCGATGCGAAAACGGCGCGTGCTACCGCGCGGCGGTTGCCTTGTCGGACGATGACGGCGACACGTGGCGTTCTGTTCCCATCCCGCCTCTGAAGGATGTGCCTCGACAGGGACCAGGCGATCGACGACCGCGTTGGTACAACGACGGTTGTGAGCCATCCGTTGTCGAGCTAAAGGACGGTTCATTGCTCATGGCCTTGCGCACGAGCAGCGGACATCATGCGTTCTGCGTGTCAAATGACGGCGGCGAGACGTGGAGCGAGCCGCGCGAGAACCCCGCGTTCTGGGCGACGAACACGATGCCGTACCTCTTTCGTCTAAAGGATGGGCGACTTTTGTTCTTCTGGAACAACACGGTGCCGCTGCCGACGCGTGACGCGGCGGAGTACCCCGAGCTCGCGACGGACGCTGCGACGCTTGCCGGCGTTTGGGAGACCGTCTTCACCAACCGCGACGTCCTGCATGCCGCGATCTCTGACGACGACGGTCGAACGTGGAGGGGCTTTCGCGAGATTGCCCTGACCGAGCCACGCAATGCGGCGGACTTTCGGGAACTCGGCAACGGTCCTGATGACGAGCACGACAAATCCGTGCACCAGACGCAGGCGCTCGAATTGCGCGACGGCATGGTGCTGATTGCCTATGGACAAAACTCGTCCGCGCGGCGGATTGCGCGGCTCGATCCTGACTGGTTGATGGAAACGACGCGAATCGAGGACTTCCGCCAGGGCCTCGGCGGACTCTCGAACCACCTTTACCTGAAGTCTCTGTCGGGCGGCTGGCGTGGCTGGGCTGGGCATTGCGCCTGGAACCGCTTGCCCGGAGCCGTCTTGGCGCGTGATCCCGACACGGACGAAGGGAAGGGCAGTGTCCGTGAGGTCTTGCAGCTTTGTCGAATCCGCGATCCGCGCCTCGTCTCAGACCGACAGGGCATTGTCTGGAACTTTCCGGCAACGCGAAAGGGTGAGCTGAAGATCGACTGTCGTATTGACCGTGCGGGCTTTCGCCTGTCATTGACCGACCATTGGATCAATCCCTGCGATTCGTTCAATCCCCGGATGGCGCCCGTGACATATGAGATCTCGGAACCTTTGATTGGCGGCGGCACATGGCATCAGATCGTTTGCATTTGGGACCTTGACACGCATAAGGCTCAGATCTTTTGCGCGAACAAGGCCATTGCCGAGACGGACATCGCGACAATCCCGCCATTTGGGCTTTCTTATCTGCATCTTCAGACCTTGGCGGAAGATACAGATGCAAAAGGCACGTACTTCCGCGCGTTCTCGATGAAAAGCACAGGCTCTCGTTGACTTGTCGAGACGCAAGTTCCCGGAGGTGAAACCCTCCCACTTGACGGAGAGGGGCGTTTTAGGTACAATGCCCGCATAATTATTCGACGCGGCAGATGGTGCCGTGGCGAATTTTGTCAGAACATGCAAAATGCGGAGGAACACGTAATGAGCGAAGACAGGGTTGTCCATCAATGGAAGAACTGGGGCGGGAAAGGGTTTGCGCTGGCGGCGACATTGGCGACGACCTGCGCGGTTCAGGCGGATGTCATCTGGCGGAAGAGCGGGCACAGCGACGGGGCCGGCGTAAGTTCGTTCAATACGGGCGCGGGCTGGGCAAATGGCGAGGCTCCGTCTGCGGCAAATGAATACCGATGGTCGGGCGGCTCCTTTCGTACGCCCGACAGATGGAATGGAGGCGACTTCGTCTTTCTCGGCAAGAACATCCATTTCGGAAAGGGCTCCACCATTGTGCACAAGTCATTCGGCACGTCCTATGTTGAGTTTCCCGAAGCCGTCTTTGGCTGGGAAGGGAACGATTCGGGCCTTACCTGGAGCGTTGCCGCCGAGAACGTGACGGCACGGGCCGGCGGCCATCTGATCATCCAGACTCCCGAGGCGACGCCGCTCCTTCTTGGCGTCAACCGCGGCACGTCCAACGTCTTCTTGATGGAAGCGCGGTTCAGCGGCGCGGCCGGCACGGCCGTCGCGCACTCGCACATGTACGGCGACAAGATGCCCGATGACGTGACGGGATTCCTCTACCTAAAGGGCGACAACTCGGATTACAAGGGCATTTGGAAACTCTACAACCACAACAACGCCAAGGATCGCGCGGGTGTTGTCCTCGTCCTGGACCATCCGCACGCGGCAGGCGGAGATCCAGGGACGTTTCGCGATGACGCCATCCAGATCTGGAACAATGGCGCGTTGGCCGTGACGCCGAACGCCTGTGCGGATGGTCCGTTCGCGCCGGTGAACCGCGGCATCAAGCTGACGGGCGCGGCGCGCGTGACGACGCTGTCCGATGAGGTCTGGTCCCTTGGCATGCCCATCACGGGGCCAGGCGGGCTGATGAAGACGGGCGTCGGCACGGTGAGACTCTGCGCGGCCTATACGGCGAATGGCCCGATTACGGTCGCCGACGGCACGTTGGTGCTTTCCGACGGGTTCGCCGCGCCGGACGGACCTCCCGTCATGACGGTGGCGCCGCAAGCGGCACTGATGATCGAGCCGTTGACAGGCGCCGGCCTGACGCTGGACAACCTCGCGTTGCCGGACGGCAGCGGCTTCTCGCCTTTTGCCGCGACGGATGGCTCGGTGGGCGTCGTGACGCTCGGGAACGGATGCACGCTCGGCGCGGGACCGTACAAGCTGTCGCTCGCGGGAGACTGGTCGAAAGTCGCGGCGAACGTGGACTTTGCGGCCGTGCGCATCCCCAAGACTGTCCGGGAGGTTTCGGCTGATGACTTTGTCCTTGTCGGACGTTCGGTCGCCACCTTGCCGCGCGCCTCGTTCTCCGTGCGTGCGGAAGACGGCGTGCAGACCGTCTACGTGTCGGTTCGTCCCGTGGTCGAGTTGAGCGAGGCAGTCGATCAGAAGAACCCGAATGGCGGGCAGTGGTTCGCCAGTCTGGCCGAGACCTGGGCGGACGGGCAGTCGCCGTCGGCAGACAAGGACTATGTCGTCCAACGCAGCGTGTACAATACGCTTCGCACGACGAACTGGGGGCAGCAGGACTATGTGTTTCCCGGCGGATCGCTGACGATGAACGCCTCTCAGGCCTTGGCGCATAAGGGCAGCCGTTTCGAGGTCTCGAACTTTGTCCTCCATGCGAATGTGATCGTCAGCGCCTCCGGCAACGGCCTTTCGCCGGAACAAATCATCTCCGGCACGATGTTCATCGCCGACTCCGCAATAAACGCCCCCGTTCGATTCATGGGGTTTGCCGCACAGTTCCTGCGGATCGAAAGCGAGATCCGGGGACGCGGTTCGATGTCCTTCCGTCCGTATGACTTCTATGTCGATCCCACCAGCAGCTATTCCAGCCTGCATACGCTGACAGGTGACAACTCCGGGTTCACGGGGAAAATCGCCGTGCAGTCGTCGTTTGCGCTTGACGAAAACCGTGAGACGGATTCCCATGCGATGACGCTCGCCTTCACGCGCCCGGAGGCGCTCGGCGGTTCGCCCGCGTCCTTCGAGTGCGAGGGCCTCCGCCTCGACCACAAGTGCTGGCTGAAGCCGCTTGCGTCCATGACCTACGAAACGCCGAACCGCGGCCTTCGCAACGCGGGCTGGATGGCGGGCATCGAGGTGCCCGAGGACGTGGCGTTCAATCTCAAGACGACGGTCAGCTACACGGGCGCTCTCCGAAAGGAAGGATCCGGCACCCTCGGTCTCGGCGGCACGTTCATCATCGGCACGCCGACATGGGACGCGACGAATGACCATGTGGGCGAACGCGGCATCCTGCGCATCGAAGAAGGCTGGATCAAGCCGCTTGCGACGACGGCGTTCACGGGGCTGAAGCTCACCTTTGGCGTGAAGGGCGGCATTGCGGTCGATGTGCGCCCCGAGGACGCTTCGGTCGCGCAATATGGCCTTTTCAATGCCTATGTCGCGCATGGCCCGGACGCCGAAGGCTCGTTCGTGATGGACGGCGAGACCCTGCCTGTGCGGATTGACGGCCTTGCCGCCTCGGATACCTTTGCGCGCGTGACGATTTGCACGGTGCCTGCGGAGACGGCGGCAAAATTGCGTGGGCGGATTGTCTTTCGCCGTGCCACGAAAGGCATCACGGCTGATGTCGAAGAGGATGTCGTGACGATTGACGGCGAAGAATACACGCGCTTTACGGCCGTTTGCCATCCCAAGGGCACGTCTTTCTATCTGCGCTAACCAATGGGAATCTCGGTCGATGAAGCGCTTTTTGTCCGGTCTCGCCCTTTTGGGCCTTTTGGTCGCGGAGGGCGCGAATCTGCCGTTGGAAACGCGGGACGGAGAAGTCCGTTTCGGAGGCAGAAGCCTCGCGATTCGCTTCTCGACGGCGACGGGGTTGCCGACGGAATGGCTTGCGGACGGCAAGGTCGCGCTTGTCGCCGCGCCGTCCGAGGCGCATCCCCTTGAAGCGAAAGAGGAGGACGGACGCTGGTCGGGCTTTCGCGCGACACCATATCGGGGAGAAGGGATCGTCCGGGTTGACGCACGGACGGTGAAAAGTCGCGTGGTCAATGGCCCATGGACGTTCGACTGCTACTACGAGCTGCATTCGGAGCGGTCGATGGCGCGACGCTGGTTCGAGGTCGAATGGACGGGTGAGACGCCAACGAAGATACGCGGTTTCCTTGCGGATGGCGGGCGGCTTACGTGCACGACCGAGGCGGGCGGCTATCTCATCCCCGCCCACTTCCCACGGATTGAACGCTCCCGTCGGTCGTTTGCGGAGGGACGGACGGTCAAGTCCTGGAAAAGCCCATTCCCGCTGTTGGGCGACGATGGCGCCGGGCGATACGTCAGCTGGACAGTTGACGAACTCGTTCCGTATGCGGACGCGGCCTCGAACGAGGCGACGGAGAGCCGGGTCGGCTTCTCCGTGAAGACGTGGATCGGATGTCAGGGCCATATGCGCAAAGGCGTCCCCCAGAAGGTCGGCGATGTCTGGATGCGCTTTGGTCAGGGTACGCGCGAGGACGCGCTCACGCGGATGGGGGACTGGTTTCGCGTCGTAGGACAGGTCCCGCCGGCGGATCGTCCCGACTGGCTGAAGAAGCTGACGCTCTATTCAATGCATCCGGGCGGCACGACGGGTTCGCTCTGCCGCGACTGGGGCGGTTTTCCGCTCGCGACGGAGAATCTGCCGCGCATTCGCGAACTCGGCTGCAATGCGGTCTGGCTCATGCCACTGGAGGACAAGTCCATTTACTGGCCACGCGACTACTACAAGCTTCAGGAAGGCATCGGCACGCCGGAAGACTACAAGCGCTTCGTCGTCAAGGCGCACGACCTCGGCATGAAGGTCTGGCAGGATTGCGTGCCGCACGGTGGCGGCAATGCGAACGCGCGCGCAAAGGCCCATCCCGAATGGCTCGCCTACAAGGAAGACGGCACGACGCTCGACTACTGGTGCTTTGACTTCCTGTGGCCGACATGGATTGATTATATGGCCGGGGTCGTCGGCTGGTACACGAAAGAATATGGCCTTGACGGCTTCCGCATCGACGCGGTCACGGGCAGCAAGATCCCGAACTGGAGCGAGAAGATCCCCTATTCCCGCGCGAGCCTTTCGCAGTCCCAAGGCGGCCTTGCCATGCAGCGTGCGTTGCGCAAGGCCGTGAAAGCCGTCAACCCAGACGGTGCCAACCTTGCCGAGGCGGGCGCCTCCATCCACGGCGCGGCAAGCGATGCGACATATGACTTCGCCCTTTGCTACACTGTCTTGCGTTCCTTTGCGCGTCGCCTTCCCTCCGAAACCGTTCCGCAACTCCGCCGTTGGCTTCACGAGCAGAAGTTGGCGGAGATTCCCGATCTGGTCCGCATGCGCCATAGCGAGAGCCATGACTCCCTGCGCGCCGCGCTCCAGTACGGAATTGGCGCGTCGGAGGCGATGATGGCGCTCATCTCGTGGATTCCCGGCATTCCGCTCGTCTACCAAGAAATGGAGGATGCGAGCTATGAGGCTTTTCGCGAGATCTTCCGGATTCGCGCCGCGCACGACGTGCTGACGCTTGGCGACGTCAACTATCTTGAGCCGACCGTCTCCGACGGCGTCTTTGCCTGCTGGCGGACGCTGGGGCGCACACAGGCGATTCCGCTTGTCAACTTCAATGGCACGAATGTCGTCTGCACGGTGCGACCGCCATCGAGCGCGTGGTCATCGGGCGCGACCTTCTACGATGTGCGCACGGGTGCGTCTGTGAAGATGTCGGGCAGTGTCATCGTCCATCCACTCAAGGGTTTCGGTTCGACGGTTCTCGTGAACATGCCGTGTGCGCCTGTCGCGGAGGAATGCCCGCCTTCGACCACCTGGGAGACGGCGAACGGCTTGCCGCCGCCCGAGTTGCGCCTGACCGACGGCGGCATCGTGAAGCAGCCCTATCGACTGACGGCGAGCACAAACGGCGCAACCGTCGTGTGGCGTGTCGCATCGGACGGCGGCGTCGATCCCGGACGGGTCGAGCTTGTCTTTCGCGTGCCTGATGCGACGCGTTGGTTCGCGCAGGCGGCAGAAGGGGACTTCGGCGGGCCTTTCCGCGTGCGTCACCCGACGTTCGACGCGCAACCCAGCCCAATCTACCGATTCCCGCAAGGCGGCAACGAGTTGTGGAACGCGCATCTCCATCCGTTTGGGCTGGCCGACGGGCAAGCGCGAGTGGGCGCCGATTGCGGCGCGACACGGTGGACTTTTGAACCAATTGGCTCTGCGCGTCTCCTGGACCGGATCGGGAAGACAAAGGGCCTCCATGCGGCGTTTCGCGCGCAGGAAGTCCGCGTCACCTGCGGGGCTCTGCCGCCGCACATCGCGGGGACGGGCGACAGGCGTCTCACGGTCGTGCCCGGAGGCTGGCTCTTCGACAACGGGCGCATTCGCCTGCAGATCCAGCGCAACGGCTCGTTGGTCGATTATTCGCGAAAGGAACCCGACGGAACGTGGACGCGGATGCTTACGGCGTCTCTCTACACGGACAAGGGCTATGGCGACAAGAGGTATGCGCAGGAGTCTGAAGTCGAGACGGAGATGCGCTTCTCACGCGATGTGAAGGGCGTGCTGACGCTTCGCTTTGCCGGGCATCTCCGCAATGACTATCGCTTCGCAAAGATGCGCCAGCCGATTGCGTTCGTGACGACCTATCGGTTGAGCGACGAGGATTGCTTCGGCCTTCAAGAGGAAGTCTGCGCCTCCGGCGAAGCCGAGGGCGGGAAGGCCTTCCTCGCCTGGATGGCGTCATCGCCGAGCCGCATCGCCCGTGCCACTTTCACGGATGCGGCCGGTTTCGTGCAGACGGCGACGCCCGGCGGAGCCTTCCGCTATCTTCAGGCCAAGGTCGCCGCCACGCAGTCGGCTCCGCCGGTGCGCATGGAACTCGAACGGCAGGACGGGCGTCGCCTCGTCTGTTCGAACATCCACTATAAGGGATGCACGCCCGAGTCGGTTGTCGCAGGGGGCGATGCTCTCTTCGTCTGCTGGCAGGACAATTGCGGAAAGCCTTTCCCGCCGGGCGTGAAGGCGTCCGTGCTGATGGTCGTGCGTTGAGCGCCTTGCGCCGCTGAAGGGAATCAGCCCTTCAGGTAGGCGTTGATGCCTGCGGCCGCGCGACGGCCTTCACCCATTGCGAGAATCACCGTCGCCGCGCCCAGCACGATGTCGCCGCCCGCGAAGACGCCGGGAAGGGATGTCATGTTCGTCTCGGGATTGACGACGATGTTGCCGCGCTTGTTGACCTCCAGACCTTCCGTCGTTGCAGGAATCAGCGGGTTCGAGGCGTTGCCGACCGCGACGACCACGGTATCGACGTCGAGCGTGAACTCGCTGCCTGGAATCGCGACCGGGCTGCGACGGCCTGACGCGTCCGGCTCGCCGAGCTCGTACTTCAGGCATTCAATGCCCGAAACGGCGCCCTGGTCGTTCCCGAGGATGCGCTTGGCGTTCTCCAGAAGATGGAACTCGACGCCTTCCTCCTTCGCGTGATGGACCTCCTCGCGCCGCGCCGGCATCTCGGCTTCGCTGCGACGGTAGATGAGGTAGACCTTTTCCGATCCCAAGCGAAGCGCCATGCGGGCGGCGTCCATCGCGACGTTGCCGCCGCCGAGGACGGCAACGCGCTTGCCGTGCCAGAAGGGCGTGTCGGCTTCGCCTTCGCGATAGGCCTTCATGAGGTTCGCGCGCGTCAGGTACTCGTTTGCCGAGAAGACGCCGTTGAGGTTTTCGCCCTCAATGCCCATGAACTTCGGAAGTCCCGCGCCCGTGCCGACGAACACCGCGTCAAAGCCGTCTTTCTCCAAAAGGTCCTTCAGCTTGCGCGTCCGTCCGACGACATAGTTCGTGTCAATCGTCACGCCGATCTTCCGGAGGCCTTCGATCTCATGCTGGACGATGGCTTTCGGAAGACGGAACTCGGGTATGCCGTAGACGAGGACGCCGCCGCACTTGTGGAACGCCTCGAACATCGTGACGTCGTGACCAGCCTTCGCACAGTCCGCCGCACAGGTAATGGACGCGGGACCCGAGCCGATGACCGCGACGCGCTTGCCGGTCTTCGGTGCGCAGGCGACGGGCTCTTCGGCGTCGTTCTCGCGGGCGAGGTCCGCGCAAAAGCGTTCGACGCGACCGATGGCGACGGACTTCTCGACGTCCTTGAGGAGCTTGCCCATCGTGCAGAACTTCTGGCACTGCTTTTCCTGTGGGCAGACGCGTCCGCAGACGGCCGGGAGAAGGGAACTCTCCTTGATGATCCTGAGTGCGCCGGCGAAGTCGCCCGCCGCAGCCTTGGCAAGGAAGCCGGGGATGTTGATTGCGACGGGGCATCCCTGCATGCAGGGCTTCGTCGGACATTGGAGACAGCGCGAGGCCTCGCATCTCGCCATTTCGGCGGTGTAGCCGAGGGCGACCTCGTTCATGTTGTGCGCACGGACCGTCGGTTCTTGCTGGGGCATTTCCTGCGGCGGCAGGGCCATTCTTTCTTTGGGTGTCATGGTTTGGGAATTGAAAGCGGTTGAATGGGTCGAAGGTTATTTCATCTTGAAAAGGTTGCAGACATGGTCCTTCGCGGCCTGTTCCTGCGGCTTGAAGGCGCCCATGCGCTTGAGCATGAGATCCCAGTCGACCTGATGGCCGTCGAACTCGGGTCCGTCCACGCAGACGAACTTCGTCTGCCCGCCGACGGAGACGCGGCAACCGCCGCACATGCCCGTGCCGTCAATCATGATGGTGTTGAGCGAGACAGTCGTCTTCACGCCGAAGGGTTTCGTCGTGAGTGCGCAGAACTTCATCATGACGGGCGGGCCGATGGCAATCACTTCGTCCACCGCGCCCGCTGCGCAGAGCTCCTTGAGCGGGTCAGTCACAAGGCCCTTGCGTCCTGACGAGCCGTCGTCGGTCATGAGGATGAGGTTGTCGCCCGCAATCGCCCGCATCTCGTCTTCCATCACGAACAGGCTCTTGTTGCGTGCGCCCATGATGATCGTCACCTGGTTGCCTGCCGCCTTGAGTGCCTGGGCGATCGGATGCATCGGCGCGACGCCAATGCCGCCGCCCACGCAGACGACGCGGCTTGGCTTCTCGCCGTTCAGACCGCGAATCGCCGTCGGCTTGCCGAGCGGGCCGAGAACGGCCGGAAGGGAGTCCCCGACGTTCATTTTGGAGAGTTTCAGCGTCGTCGCGCCAACAGTCTGGAAGATGAGCGTAATCGTGCCTTTTGCGGCGTCGGCATCGGCGATGGTAAGAGGAATGCGTTCGCCCAGCTGGTCATCGACCATAAGGATGATGAACTGGCCGGGTTTGCGTTCCTGTGCGATAAGCGGGGCTTCCACGTCCATGCGGAAGACGTTGTCGGAGAGCTGCTTCTTAGCGATGATCTTGTTCATTGTTGTCATGTCCTTTGGGACTGCCTTTTGAAATGTGAATTATATCAAATTTCGCCTGTCCGTGGGCATCCCTTCGCAGATTCTATGCTATAATATCCCGTCAGGGAGAGGAATCGGCCCGAAGATGAAGACGGTTATCTACTTTTATGAAAGCGCCTTTATGATGTGGCGGCGACGTCTGGCAGGCATCTATGCCGTTGCCCGCGATGAAGGCTGGCATGTCGAATCGGTCGATGTCGGCGAACTTGAACATGGCGTTCGTCCGGTTCTGGCGTACTGGAAGCCGGATGGCCTGATCGTCGAGGGCGGGGCCTTTCGGCAAAAGGGTTGCGATGTCTCGGCATTTGACGAGCAGACGGTCGTCTATTGCGATGCGGATGCGGCGATTGTCGGCGCGCGTTACTTCGGCGTTCACCACGATTCGACGGATATCGTGAGAAAGGCTGTCCGAGAACTGCTTGTTCGAGACCTTGCCGCCTGCGGTTACGTCCATTATCGCCTGTCGCGAGACTGGTCGCATGAGCGAGAGACCGTCTTTTTGCGAGAAATGGCGAAGCAGGGGCAACAGGCCCATGTCTTCCGGACTTGGCGACATCCAAAGGATGAAGACGGTGCGGCGTTGGGGCGGCGGCTTGAAGAGTTCCTCGTCTCGCTTCCCAAGCCCTGCGGCATTCTTGCCGCGAATGACGAGATGGCCGTGCAGGTCCTGCGCGCGGCGGAACGCGCGGACATCGCCGTCCCCAAGGAAATGTCCGTCATGGGCATCGACAACGATGAACTCGTCTGCGAGAACACGTTTCCGACGCTCTCCAGCGTGGCGCCGGCGTTTGAGCGGTCGGGAAGGCTTGCGGCAAGCCTTCTCGCACGCCGCTTCAAGGACCCGAAGACGAAGCCTGTCGTGCTTGACTTCGGCTCGCTTCCGGTGGAACGCCGCCATTCGACGCGTCAGACCGAACGCGTTGACCTGCGCGCCGTTCACGCCGTTGAGTACGTGCGAGTCAATGCCTGTCACGGAATCAAGGTTGCGGATGTCGTGCGCGAAATGGGACTCCGGACTCGGACCGCAGAGTATCGTTTTCGCACGGTCACGGGCCATTCCATTCGCGATGAGATCCTTGCCGTCCGGATTGCGCACGCAAAGAAGCTGCTCGCGAACCCGAAGGTCCGCCTCGATTCGCTGTATGCCCGTTGCGGCTATCGCGATCCGCGCTCTTTGCGCTATGTCTTCACCAAGGCGACGGGCCTGTCGCCCCTTGCCTGGCGAACGCGCATCGGCGGCTCTCGCGCACAATGTCGTGACAAAAACAAAGGAAAGGGAAAATCATGAAAAAACGATCGTTGGCCTGTCTGGCTGTTGTCAGCACGGTTCTTTTGATCCTGCCCACCGTTGCCGAATCCGAAGCGTCTGGGCGAATCGCCTGGGACTTCCCCCGCCTCGGGAATTGTCATGAGGGGATGGCGTTTGCGGACGGCGTGACGGGCGTCCTCGTCTGGGGCGGCGGGGACGAACTGAGGCTCACCGTCGGACGCGCGGACCTGTGGGATCATCGTGGCGGCTACACGTGGACGGACGCGCAGAGCTACACGAACATCGTGAGCCTTTGGCGTGCGGGCGAGAAGGATCGTCTCCTTTCCCTCTTCCGAAAGGAGACGCCCGCCGGCGAGCCGCGCAACCCGTACATGTTACCGCTCGGACGCGTTGTCGTGAAGATGCCCGGCGCGACGCTGGCGCATGGCGAGCTCGATACGCGCACAGGACTCGGGACGGTCACGCTTGCGGACGGGCGCATCCTTGGTCTCGCGATGTCAAAGGCGTCGGGTGCATTTGCCGTGCGCTTCCCGGAAGGGCTCTCCTATACGGTCGCCGCAATCCCCTCGATGGAGCAGCCGCTTGCGCGCAAGGCACTGGAGCCGCTCGGTCTTGCCGCGCCCGCGAAACGGGCGGACGGCTTTGACTGGGCGCTTCCGGCTGATCCGTCCGTCTCGCTCGACTTCGCGCGGACGGACCGCGAACTCGTGGTTTCGACGCGGCGCGGCGGCGCCCCGCGTCCGGCCGCAGTTTCGTTCGCCCGCGTTCGGGAAGAGTCGTGCGCCCAATGGACGCGCTTCTGGGCGGATGGCGCACGCGTCCGTCTGCCTGACCCGGTTCTCCAGCGCGTCTTCGACTACGGCATGTACCGTTTCGGCGCGATGACGGATCCAGACGGCGTGCCGGCAGGGTTGCAGGGTCCGTGGCTGGAGGATGACCGTCTCGTTCCGTGGAACGGTGACTACCACTTCAACATCAACGTGCAGGAATGCTATTCGCCTGCCTTTCGCGGGGGACACTTTGCGAACCTGATGCCGCTGTTCCGCATGATCCTCTCGTGGCGTCCGCTTCTCCGTGAGAATGCGCGGAAGTTCTGCGGCCTCGACGACGGCTACGTGCTGCCGCACTCTGTCGACAACCGGGGCGTGTGCATTGGCGGATTCTGGACAGGGACGATCGACCACGCCTCGACGGCATGGATGGCCGCGTATATGTTCCGCTATGTGAGATATTCGGGCGACACGGCCTTCCTGCGCACGTCCGCCTACGACTTCATGAAGGGCGCGATGAACGTCTACCTCGCGATGCTGGAGGAAAAAGACGGGCAGCTCGCGATTCCGCTCGGTCCAAGCCCGGAGTGGATGGGGGATGACTTCCGGCGCGCCGTGGGACGCAACCCGAGCTTCCAGTTGGCGGCGTGCCATCGGCTCGCGCAAGACCTGACGGCGGCGGCGCAGCTGCTTGGCGAGACGCCAGATCCGCGCTGGGCGGACGTCGCGAACCGACTGCCGCATTTTGCGCACGTGGCGAAGAAGACGGGCGATGCCGCCGTCTGGAACGGCGCCATCGACGGCGGGATCGCGATCTTCGAGGGCGTGAACTTGAGCGAGAGCCATCGCCACCATTCCCACTTGGCGGGGATCTACCCGTTCGACACAATTCCGCGCGGCAAGGGCGAGAACCATGCGCTGCTGGACGCGACATACGCGAACTGGACCTTGCGCGGCACGGGCCTCTGGACGGGGTGGTGCGTGCCGTGGGCATCGATTCTCCATACGGACGCAGGGAACGCGACGGCGGCGGTTGAGATGCTCCGCGCATGGGACGCCTATTTCTGCGACGAGGGCCATGGCTCGCACCACAATGCCGTTCGTGACGGCTTTACGAATTTCCGGCATGGTCGCGGCATCATGCAGATGGACGGACACTGCGCGGCAGTCGCGGCCATTCTGGAGCTGCTCGTCCACGAGGTCAACGGCCGGGTCGAATTCTTCCGGGGTTGCCCCGAATCGTGGAAAGACGTCGCGTTCGAGAATGTCGCGCTCGCGGACGGTCGCCGCCTAAACGGTCGTCGGGTGAACGGCAAGACGACCCTGACGGCGATGCCGTCGTCCGCGCAGTAGGCGTCTCCCCGTCGCTTTCACCACGTCGGCGTGGTCTGTGGCCTCCAGACGCGACTGCTGGATTGTTCACCTTTTCGAGACGAGAAAAGGCATCTTTTCGCGCGGAAGATTTGATATCATACGCGATGATGTCTACGGAGGCAATTGCAGAACCTCGCTGGCGCGAGGTTCTGTGATCAAGGAACACGGGCGAAGTGCGCTGGAAAGACGAAACATGGACGGCAAGGAGCGAAAACATGGCTGACGAGGGCGAAAACGGCGCAAAGCCACGGTTTGCGAGCCATTGGCTGACAATCCAGCCCAGCCTCTTCCCGGAATGGGAGAGGGAGAAGGACCGAAAGGCGTGCGAAGAATGGGAGCGGCAGCAGAAGGAGGCCGCCGAGGCGCGGAGGGCGAAGCGCGTCAGCAGGGCATCTGCGCCGATTGCTCCACCGCGATGACGAGAAGCCCCAGCATCAGGTGGAGAAGCACCTTGGCGTGCCCGCGCACCCTGACCGTGCGTCCGCCGTGCGCGTCGTGGAGGTGTCCGTTGACCCTCTCCACGCCCGAGCGGTTGCGGAAGCGCACCTTCTCGGCGGACGGGATGCGCACTCGCCTCTCGCCCCTGTCGTCAGGCTTCGGCGTTCCGCGCCTCGGATTGACGTCGATGATCGGAACGTGGTTGCCAGACTCGGAGAACTCCCGTATCTCCTTCGCATCGTAGGCGGCGTCCTCGAGGTCGTACAGCGACAGCGCCGCCTCGTCGGCCATCTGCATGAGCGGGATGGCGGCCTTGGAATCGTGGAGGCTCGCGGACGTGAGGCACGCCGCGATGGGGAAGTCCCCGTCGGCGACCGCGACGTGGAGCTTGTAGCCGCGCCAGTACTGCGTCTTCCCCTTGCTGTTGCGCTTGCATCCCCAGTCGCAGAGCGTCGGCAGCGGCGAGATGTTCGTCTCTGCGTCGCGGCTTTTCTGGAGCGTGAGCGCGTTGTAGTCCGCCGCGCCGGCGTCGACGGCGGCGCGGATTGCCGCGAGCTCTGCGGCCGCGGCCTTCTCGTCCCTCGTCGCGGCGCGTTCCCGCGCGTCTATCTCGGTCGGGTCGATGCTGCGGTGGATGACGATCCGCCTCTTCGTCACCTTCTTCACGAAGTCCGCGAAGAGGGACGATGCGGTCTCGTCCGCCGCGAAGTCCCCGAACGCCCGCGACATCGTCGCCTCGGAGGGGATGTCTGACTGCGACTCCCAGCCGCAGAGCCTGCGCATGGACGGGGCGCGGCGCATTTCGGCAAGCGCGTCCTTCGTCGTCGGGAAGTTCCAGACGTGCTTCACGAGGAGCAGCTTGAACATCGCAAGGCGGCTCGACGGCTTGCGCCCGTTGCCGCACCATCCGTACTTCGCCGCGATGCGGACGAGTTCAACGGACTCCGCGATGCGGACGAACAGGCGCTGGTTCTCGTCCAGTTCGCCCACCTCGTCCTCGATGAAGTTGAAGAGGCTCGGCCGAATCGTCAGCCAGTGGCTCGCGAAATGCTCGCCGACGGGTCTTTCCACTTGTTCTTTCATGTTGGCATAATACTACATAACCGCATAAAATGCAATGATAAACATAAAATAGTTTCAATTACCCCCCCCCCCCTCAAAGAAAAATTCATTTTCCCCCTTGCGCGGAAGGGGGAGTTCTGCTACAATACTTTCGCTCTGAAGTGGAACGTTCTGCGGGTTGTGTCAGGCTGCGTGGCCTGACTCGCGGACGACGCGGAAGAGGGGTTTTGAAATTACCTCTACGGAAAGGATCAAAAAATCCATGGAGAAGCCAAAGAGAGAGGCCTGTCGGGTCGCGTTTGCGCTGACAGCTGTTTTCCTGTCTGCGACGGCGTTCGCGGAGCCGTTCCCCAAGCTCTCGACGACGAATGCGCCGACGGAACCCGCCTACGCTCCGGCGGCCTTTCCGGCGGAGCGGCGCATAGTCGATCGGGCACGGCTGGAGGAGTCTCTGGCGAAAGCCCGGTCTCGGGGCCTTTGGACGGATGATCGCCTGCGGGCGGCGTTTGTCTCGAAGCCATGCGATCATCTGGGCCGCGTTCGCGCCTCCAAGCGGCGGCTTTTGCGCACGCGGGCGCTCCAGTACGCGGCGCGGTCTCTCAGACGGGACGATGCCACGGGCTTTGGGTTCGCCGAACGTGTGCTCAAGGACGCGGAGGAGCTGGACAAGCTCCTGGAAGATGAGATCTCTCTTTTGGCAAAAGAACCGTCTTTGGAGAACGGCGCCGTCGTAGTGGATGTGCGCGAGCATGGGGCGAAGGGTGACGGCGTTTCAGACGACGCGCCCGCCTTTGCGCGAGCTGGCAAGGCCATCCGTCATTTGGGCGGGCGTCCAAGCATTCTGAGAATTCCAGCCGGCGTCTATCGGATGGCCAGCGTGCAGCGGTGCGATCCCTTCACCGACACGATGGGCGAGTACAATTGCGAAACCGGCGTCGGCATGGCGCAGTGTCTCTTTGCAAACTTGGAGAACTGCCGGATTGAGGGCGAGGGGCCGACAAACACCTTTATCCGCTGTGCCGTCTACGCCGCCCCCCAGCTGGCGCTTGTCAACTGCCGCAACGTGACGTTGGCGGGGGTGGACCTGTCGCTTGAGCAGACTCCGTTCCTCCAAGGCGAAGTCGAAAGCTTCGACCCGGACGCGCGCGCGTGCGAACTGTCGCTCAAACCCGGCACTCTGCGGCCTGACCATCCGGGCTGGAAGGAGCCCAAGGCCACCCCCTCCTTCGGGTTCGTCTGTGGCGCCGACGGGCTGATTGTGCCGAACGGGAGGCTTTTGCCGTGGATCCGCCCTCGTCCGTCTGAAGACCTCGGCAACGGTCGATGGCGAATCTACTTCGAGCCAGGCGACGATCCCGACGGTTGGTACTGGAAGCATCACGTCAGGAACATCCGTCCGGGACAGACGCTCGTGCTGCCCAATCGCAAGAACGGCCTCGGGGCGGTGAGCGTTCGCTTCTGCTCGTTCTGCACGCTGGAGGACGTCTGGGTGCGCAACAGCCGGGCTTGGGCTTTCGCAACCAGCCGCTCGCGCGCGACGACATTCCATCGTTGCCGCGACGTGCCGCAGAAGGGCCTCTTGCTGTCCAGCAACGCGGACGGCTGCTGGTGCGAAGCGGGAACGGTCTTCCTCGGCTGCACGTTCGACTCCATGGGCGATGACGGGATCAACTCGCTGACCTATGGCATGGTGACGGAGCGCGGCGGCACTCCGCACGAGGTGCAGACGCGGGACGACGGCATCCGTCGTGGCGGCGATCTCGCCGTCTTCGCCAATCCGCACACGGCGCAATATCTCGCGAATCTGCGCATTGCGCAGACGGACGCGCTGGTTTCCCGGAGCAACGGATGGCGGCGCGTGACGCGGTTTGAGACGCCCGTGCCCGAAGCCTGTATCGGCGCGTTCCTGTACGACCCCGATCGCGCGGGCATCGGAACGGTCGTGAGCGGGTGCACATTCCGCAACGGGCGGCTCGCAGGCAACGTCGTGCAGACCTCGACGACCCTGTATGAGGACAATGTCTACTTCAATGTGGCCGAAGGCATCCGCATCGGGGCGCTCGGAGACTGCCAGGAAGGGCCACCGCCGTACAACGTGCTGGTTCGCGGCTGTCGTTTCGAGCGGACGAGCGTCGGGTTGACGGCGTGGTTGCGGATGCGCAACGCGACGGGGCGCGGCTGGAGCAAGGTCGCCTGCGCGCCGATTCGCGGCATCGAGGTTCGCGACAATGCATTTCTGGACATCCCCGAGGTCGCCGTGAAGTTCCGCCATGCGGGCGACTGCCGGTTCGCCGACAACACGTTTGTGCGGACAGCCCGGTGTTGGTCATTCGAGACGTGCGAAGAGCTCTTTAGCGAAAACAACGCAAACAAGGAGGAATGACAGATGAATCCGAGGAAGATCGGCCTTTTGGCCTGCATGGCATCCTGCTCTCTCATGGCGTACGAGCGCGGGGACACGATCGTCCACCTTTCCTTCGACGAGACGGTCGATGCCGTCGGTTCGGAGAGCGGCAGCACGGTCGTTCGCAGCGGCACGCCCGCTTATGCGGACGAGACGCCGGCGGCGGATGTCCATTGGACGTCATCGGACGGAACCGTTTGCTCGCGGAGGAACGAGGGCTCGCTTTTGGCCCAAAACAGGCAAATCCAGCTGAAACTGCCGCAGACGGGACTGTTGTGCCCGAATCTGCCGAATGCGACAATCGAGTTCTTCGTCAAGGGGCTTTCGGTCGAGAAGGGCAGCTGGGCCGCGCCCCTGCGTCTGACGCACGAGCCGAACCAGACGACCGTGCCGCCGTTCCCGTACCTTCTGCAGACAGACGCGGCTGATCGATTCACGTTTCGGGCAGACTGCTTTGACGACGCGACCGAGGCTGCGGCCGGTCCTGCGGGTCGCGAGAACTGTTCGTCTTCATTGTCCGCGCCGTTTGCAGACGACACGTGGCATCATGTCGCCCTGACAGTTGCCGCGACGGAGAGCGGAAAGTCTCGCCTGACGTTCTACTTCGATTATGTGCCGATCAAGACCGTCGTCTCGACGAAGTTCGCGTGGCGCGGTCTGACAGAAACGATGACCATCGACTTTGGCTCCGCGAAAGCCGCCTGTCTGATCGACGAGTTCCGCATCTCGTACGGTTCGCTGGAGCCCAAGGAGTTCCTGTCGGCGACGTCTCCTCCGCAAGACGGCGAGACGTTGCTTCATCTTGCGTTCGACGGTGAGCTGTCCTCTTGCGGACGCGCTTTCGAGCAACCTCTTGTCGTCAGCGGAACGCCCGTCTTCTCGGAAGACAACGTTCCTGGCGCATCGATTTTCTCATGTCGTGGGGACGTCTCGTCAGAACGTCCCAACAGCTCGTCCCTGTTGTGCGAGAATCAGAAGATCTCCCTTGCCTTGCCGCTTGCCGCGCTGAAACGACCGGATCTCGAGTCCGCGACGATCGAATTCTACATCAAGGGCGAGACGGCGACGGCAGACTGGGGTATCCCGATCCGCATCTACAATCCCTCGACCGGCACGAATCCGCCGTTTCCGTTGCTGATGCAGTACGATGACGCCAAAATGCTGACCTTCCGGCTGGATGCCTGCACGGATGCCTTCGCCTATGACAACGGTGCTTCCGTCAGTCAGATGACAAGCGGCGGGCTCTTCTCGTTCGCCGACGGGAAATGGCATCATCTGGCGGTCACGATCGAGCCGACGGCGACGGGCGGCACGCAGGTGCGGTATTACGTCGACCACCAGTTCTTCGGTTCGGCGACATCCGAGACGTTTGCGTGGAAAGGAATTTCGGACATCCATCGGCTGGAGTTCGGCTGTCCTGGCGTAAAATGCTGGATTGACGAGTTCCGCATCTCGAAAGGCGTGCTGGATCACACGCAGTTCCTCAACACGTCTCGGTCACCGTCCGACCGCGAGGTGCTGGTTCACCTGCCGTTTGACGGGAGCGCCGCGTCGCTCGGACGCGGCGACTGCCAACCGACGCTGGTGTCGGGGACACCAACCTATTCGCCGCGCGGCCGTTGCCAACGCATCGCCCCGTCGGTGGACGGCGGATCGGAACCGCGCGAGAACAGGGGGGCGTTGCGTCTCGACAACGGGGCCGTCAGGTTCAAGATTCCCGGAGCTTGGCTGCAGCGTCCGCACCTGACGGCGGCGACGGTCGAGTTCTTCATCAAAGGAGACGCGAACGCCTCGGCGGCGTGGCAGATCCCCGTCAAGATGTTCAACTGGAACAACCCTGCGGTTCCGCCTTTTCCGCTTGCGCTTGAGACGGATCCGAACGGCAAGTTGACGGTTCAGCTTTGTTCGGCCGGCGACTTCGAGAGCCATTACAACGATTCCGCCTACTATGAAAGCAAGACGAGCGGAGCGCTCTATGCCTTCAACGACGGGAAGTGGCATCACGTCGCCGTGACGATTGCGCCGACGGAAGACGGACTCTCGACCTACACATGGTACGTGGACTACGAACCCGCGACCACGGCCACGTCGGAGAGATTCCCGTGGCAGGGGTTGAGCAAGAACACGATCCTTGTCTTTGAGGGCAGCGGAACCTTCTCGTCCACAGTTGACGAGTTCCGCATCACAAAGGGCATCCTCTCGCCCGACGAGTTCCTGCGCAAGGCCTCGTGCGGCGGGCTTGTCATCATTCGATAAGGGGGCGGCGGAAGATTCGCAGACCTTGTGAAACCCTGAAATGCAGAAAGGATCATGTCATGTTGAGTTCGCTGCTTGTCGCGTCTTTTGCGCTCGTGCCTTGGCCAAGTGAGGTCGAGGCGCGGGAGGGATCGATTCCTCAGACATCGCCGGTCGCCGTCGTGACGGACACGACGGTTCCCGCCGAGGGCTACGTGCTGGACATCAGCCCGACAGGCGCCATCACAATCGCCTGCTCGGACGCGGCGGGCGCGTTCTACGCGCGGCAGACGCTCGGACAGCTGGCGGTCGGCACGAATGACTACGCCTGTGCCCGCGTCACGGATCGTCCGGCCTATCGTTGGCGGGGGCTCCTGATCGACGAGGGACGCCATTTCTTCGGCAAGGACGTCCTCAAGCGGACGCTGGACCAAATGGCCCAGCACAAGCTGAACGTCCTGCATTGGCACCTGACGGAAGACCAAGGCTGGCGGCTGGACGTCCCGGGCTATCCCGAGCTTGTCGAGTATGGTGCTGTGCGCACGGCAAGCCCGAGATACGGCGCGCACCTGCGCCAGACCGAACAAGGCGGTTGCGAGATGGACTTGGACGGCCAGCCTTATGGCCCTTACTTCTATACGGAGGCCGACGTGAAGGAGATACTCGCCTACGCGGCCGAGAGACACATCAAGGTCGTTCCTGAAATCGACTTGCCGGGGCATGTCTACGCCGCATTGGCGGCCTACCCGCAATTCGCGTGTTTCCCGGACAATCTCGCCAAGCGCACGCCGCGTCTCGTCTGGGGAGTTGAGAAGGACGTCCTGTGCGTGGGAAACGACCGGGCCATTCGGTTCATGGAGGATGTGCTCGACTACGTTTGCCGCCTCTTTCCGTCGGATGTCATCCACCTTGGCGGCGATGAGTGTCCGCAAGACCGTTGGAAGGCGTGTCCGAAATGTCAGAAGCGCATCCGAGAGAAGGGGCTGGACGGTACGCGCGGATTGCAGCCTTGGGCCATGCGTCATTTCGTCAAGTTCCTCGCCACGCGCGGCAAGCGCACGATTGGCTGGGACGAAAGCCTTCTCGGGAAGGACGTTCCGCAATCTCTCGTTGCCATGAACCGTTGGCAGACGCAGCCAGGCGTGGGGCGCGCGTGGCTGTCGGCAGCCGCCCTTGCGTCAAAAGGACATGACGTCGTGCGGGCTCCCAACGTCTTCTGCTATCTTGATTACGCGCAAGGCTTGCGCGAGGATCCGTTCCAGTACATCGGCGGGTGCGTGCCGTTGGCGAAATGCCATTCCCTGGATCTTGGCGCGGACGTGCCGGAAAACCTTGGCCATCGCATCATCGGCGGCGAAATGTGCAGCTGGTCTGAGTACACGTGGAACAGGTTCGACCTTGAGTGGAAGACATGGCCGCGCGGATGCGCACTTGCCGAGGCGTTCTGGACTGGACGCAGGAAACCGCCTTTCGACGACTTTCTGCGGCGTATGCGCGTCCATCGTACGCGGCTGATCCGTCAAGGCGTCAACTGTGCGCCGTTGGAGTAAAGGGATGGAGAGCGGAATCATGAAGAATGAAAGCGCCGGGAGCGGTCCCATTTCCATGCAAGGGCGTCTCTTTTCGTTGGATTCCCTGAGGGGTCTCGACATGGTCTTCCTGACGGTTGCCGTGCCGATCCTTCGCGTGATTGACAGGGTCTGGGGGTTGCCTGAGTCATGGGTCGCCCAACTGAACCACCCGTGGGAAGGCTTCACGGCGTACGACCTCATCATGCCGCTCTTCATCTTCATCTGCGGCGCGGCGATTCCGCTTTCGCTTGAGCGGCGTCTGGCGAAAAGCGGCGGCCGTGCGGACGCGGCGTATACTCGACATGTCCTTGGGCGCGTGGCGATGCTTTGGGGCCTTGGACTGCTTGTTCAAGGGCGCATCCTCAGCTTCGACTGGAATCGCATTCGCCTGTATGACAACACGCTGCAGGCGATCGCCGTCGGCTATCTGGGCGTCGCGTGCGCGATTTTCATCCATTCGCGTTTGCTTCGGCTGGCGATTCCGGTCGCCTGCTTTGCCGGCTACGGGTTCCTGATGCATTTCTTTGGCGACTATTCGCTCAATGGGAACATCGCGGCAGTCGTCGAACAGAATGTCCTCTGCCGGATCATGCCGGCGATGTCCGAAACGATGTCGGAGATTCGGCAGTATGGGATCCTTTGTGACCCGGCGGCGATTTCGCCAGATGTGCTTGCCCGTGGCGGCGAAATCCACTACACATGGTATTTGACGTCGATCATGTTCGTCTTCATGACGTTTTGCGGCTATTACGCGACGAAAATCTTGCAGGAAGAAAAGCCTATGTGGGCAAAGGCGCGAAACCTCTTCCTTTACGGCGCGGGTCTTCTTCTCATCGGCTGGCTGCTTGGCTTGTGCGGCGTGAAGTTGATCAAGCACGTCTACACCGTCTCGTTCACGGCACAGGCAATGGGCTGGAGCGCATTGCTGCTGGCCGTCCTCTATGTGCTGACGGACATTTGGAGGGTCCGGCGCGGATTCGGCATCTTTATCCTTTTCGGACAGTTTGCGCTAACGGCTTATCTGCTGGAAGACTTCTTCAAGCCCGTGGCCGTATCGTTGGCAAACTTGCTGGGAAGCGGATTGCCGCATCTTCTGGGGACAAACCACTACCAGCCTTTTGCGGTCGCGGTTCTGGTTGTGGTTGAGTTTGTCTTCGTGTTGCGGATTCGCCGTGCGCTCAAGGGGGAAGGCGCATGACCGCCTTATATCGCAGAAAAGTGTACCATTTCGTGGAGACAATGCAAGTATATCAAAAAACATGTCCGTCATGCAAATGCCCTAAAATGGCTTGGCTCGGACTTCTTCGTAATGCTCGACCACGGTTGCGAGTTCCTCAATGCCCTTTCTCTGCAGGGCGAAGACGAAGTGAACGCGTTCTCCGCCACAAGTGAACGCGTTCTCTGATGCAAGTGAACGCGTTCATTCACTCAAGAGAACGCGTTCGTTTGGGAGAGAGAACGCGTTCGTTTACCTAAGAGAACGCGTTCACTTGGGCAGGAGAACGCGTTCATTTGCGGTTGGCGAGGCTTGGACCCCTGGCTTTGACCCGCAAAGCGCACGGCGTTGTCCTTGGGAAGAGGGCTTTCTTCCGCTTCTGGGCCGCTGCGACAAGTCCGCCGAAGGGCGATCTGATGCCGCTGAAGTTTGCTGCGGAAGGTGCTTTCGGCCATGTTGCATCGCATAGCCGCTTCGGTTTTTGTCATCTCGCCTCGGATGACACGCTGCATGATGGTTGCAAATTGCGGCGGCAGTTCTCGTTTCGGACGGCCAAACTGGACGCCTCGTGCCTTGGCTGCGGCGATTCCCTGTTGTTGGCGTTCGCGAATGTTCCGTCTCTCGTTCTCTGCGACGAATGAGAGAAGTTGAAGAACGATCTCTGCGATGACTTTTCCGATAAGGCCACATGACTTGTTCGTCGTATCAAGTATTGGCATATCCAGAACCTTGATGTTGACCTCTTTGCTCCTGACAAGAATCCGCCATTCGTCCAACATCTCGGAGTAGTTGCGGCCAAGACGATCAAGCGACAGAACGACAAGCGTGTCCCCTCTGCGCAGTGAGCGGCGCAGTCTCCGCCAAGCCGGGCGGTTGAAGTCTTTGCCGCTTCTGTGATCGACAAATATTCGCGAACGGTCGATGCCTGCATCAATCAGGGCGAGTATCTGCCGCGTTTCATTCTGGTCTGCGCTTGACACGCGCGCGTAACCATAACTTGTTGCCATTGATTTTCCTCCTTTAACGGAGGGAATAATAGCATTAAACGTGTCTCCGCGAAATGGTACACTTTTTTGCGGAGGCGACGATGCCGATTGACTTAAGGAAAGACCATGCACAGGAAACAGACAGTCACATTGAACATTGGCGCGCTTTTGGCGTGCGCATTCGCGCATGCCGCAGAGCCGCCGCAGGGCGCGGTCGTTGAGGCTGCCGCCTTTGGCGTCTCCAGCGCAGCGGCGGACAATGTCCCCGCGCTGAACAAGGCCCTTGGGCATTGCCGCAAGAGCAAGGCGGTCTGCCTGAAAGTCGCCCCCGGCACATATCGCTTCACATCAGACACGCCCATTTGGATGGAGCGGCTGCACGGATTCACGTTCGACGGCGGGGGCGCGAAATTCGTCTTCCACCGCAAGAAGGGGGAGAGTTTCCGCGTGATGGACTGCGAACGAACCACAATCCGAAACCTGTCCGTCGATTGGGACTGGGAGAAGGATCCACTCGGAAGCCTCGTGAAGGTGCGGACGGCCAACGACAAACACTACGACCTTGAATTCATCGACTACAAGCGGTTTCCTCGCCGAGACGTGCGCATCGCCTACCTGAGCGCCTGGGACGAGGAGGCGCGGGCGGTCGGTTCCGCACTGTCCAACCTCGGACGCGGCGTCGACATGTCGTGGGTCGGCCCACGAAAGGACGTGCAGAAGGAGTGGCTTTCGGACAATGTCCTGCGCATTCTCAAGGGCGCGGCGAATCTGCCGACCGGATCGGTTTGGCGCGCGCAGCATTACTACTACGACCGTCATTGCTTCCAGCTCGCCTCGAACAGCGGACTGACGGTCGAGGATGTGCACATCCTTTCCTGTCCCGGTGCTGCATTCGTGATTGCCGGCAAACAGCGCGACACGCTGTTCCGGCGCGTGACGATCCGCCCGCCGGCGGACGACCCGAAGCGCGTCATCTCCTGCACGGCCGACCATGTGCATGTGGTGAAGTCGCGAGGGAACCTGCGGCTTGAGGATTGCGACTTCGCGTTGGGGGCGGACGACTGCCTCAATGTCCACGACGTCACGGCCTGGGCGCCGGCAGTGCTCGGATCTGATTCGATGGAGGTGCGGAACGGGGCGAGGGCGCTCGACGTCGGGGACGTGGTCGAGATCCGCAACGCCGACTATTCGCCCTGTGCGAATGCGGTTCGCCGAGTCATCCGCAAAGAGCCCGTGGAGGGCAAACCCCAGATGGCAGTTGTCTTCTTTGACGGTCCGGTTCCGTCCAAGACGCACAAGTACGGCTTCGTCCTCTTCAACCGCTCGTACTGTTCGGACGGCGTGACGCTGAAGAACTGCACCTTCGGAGGCAACCGCGCACGCGGCGTAATCATCCAGTGCAACGACGTGCTGATCGAGAACTGCCGCTTCTGGCACACCGAGAACGAGGCGCTGAAGATCATGACCGGCTGGACGGAAGACCTCTGGTGCGAGGGCGTTGGTGTCACGAACTGCGTCGTGCGCAACTGCACGTTCGACAACTGCCAGGCCGGCGCCCGAGGCAAGAATCGGGATGAGGTGATCTTCCTTTCGACCTATCTCCGCCAGCCGAGCTATGCGCAGGGATGGGAGACCTCGACTTATCCGATTTTCGACCGCATCCGCTTTGAGAACAACACGTTCATCGGCTGCGGCAAGTATCCCGTGCCGGACGCCAGCTGCGGCAAAGTCGAGTTTATCGAGTCCAAGATTTCAAAACAACACACAGACAACAACAAGGAACAAAAACGATGAACGCATTCAGATTCAGACTGTCTTGTGCCGCGTTGGCGGCCACACTGCACGGACTTGCCTTTGCGGCGGAGTTTCCGACCGTCGTCAACGGCGTTCTCACGTTGGACACCCGCGAAAGCGTGACCTACGACCAGCCCTTGCCGGGCGATGTGAGCCAACTTGTCAAGACCGGCGTTGGCGAGGCCGTGCTGACGGCGGCGACAACGGCGTTCACGGGCGCGGTCGACGTCCAGGCGGGAACACTGACGCTAAAGGACGCGGGGGCCGTCGGCACGGGCACGAAAATCGAGGTGACGGGTGACGCGGCGACGCTACATCTCAACTTCGCCAATCCCGGCGGCTGGGACACTGTCTTCTTTGCCGGGCATGACGTCACGATTCGTGGTCAGGGCGTGGACGGCAAGGGGGCGTTTCGATATACCGATTCCGGAGACGGTTCGACTCAAAACGACAATATGCTGGAATCGCTGACGCTCTCGGGCGACGCTTGCATCGCCGTGCCGTCACGTTTTGGCGTCAATGCCAAAATAGACCTTGCCGGCCATACCTTGACACGCGTGGATCTCGGTAGCGGCAAGAACTTGAACTGGATGTTGCGAAGCAGCAAGTCGTTGCACATAACCAAAGGCGAGATCGTCAACAAGGCAGGGGTTATTGCCTGCCAGAGCGCCCCTGTGTTCGAGAGTCCGGACGAAACGACGCTCGTGATGGAAGGCGGTTGGCTCGGAATGTTTGCCATTGAAAAGCTGAATTGCAAAGTCGTTTTCTCCGGCGGAGAGTTCAAAGGGATGTATGCTGGTGAAAACAGCATTGCCAAGCCCGTAACCATTGAGAAAGAGCTGAAAATCTCTCAGCTCAAGTCCGCTTATGTTTCACGCATGAGCGGTAAAACAGACGCGACGGCAGACGTTGTCTTGACGGGCAAGGGCTTCCATTATTTTGACGGACCGTTCAAGACGACGGCAAGTGTCTTCTTCCAAGGCGGCACAACTTTCATCTCAAACGATTTCACGATTGACAATATGTTGCGTTTGGGCGCTACGGGGAAGGTCGCGGAACCCTGCGCAGTTTATCAAACGGCAGGCAATTTCAAAACGACAGATGCCAGCGGTTGGATTGTCCGGCTGGGACAGACCGAAGGGACCTATTCCGCCTTCGTGGTCTCGGGCGGTTCTGCGGACTTCGCCAGTCTGCTGAACATTGGATCGGGCACGGGGTCCTCCTCCCTTGTCCTGGTGGACGGCGGCGAGATCCGTGCGACGAACGGGGTGATTACGGCCACGAATGACAAAGGGGGCGTGCCGAGTCGCTCGCTGATTCGTGTCAGCGGCGGCGGACGTTTCACGGCGGAGAGCGATTACGCCTATGATCGAACAAAAGTGACGAAACTCGCAAACGGCGATGGCGCGACGGGCGTTCTCGCCCTCACGGGTGAAGGCTCGTTCTATGAGACGGCCAAGGTGATTCTCGGCCCCGAGAGGGGCGTGGCGACAAGCCACGTAATCATTACGGACGGTGGCGTTCTGAAGGTGGGGCGCTTGTACTGCGGGAATGCTGAAGAGGCGTCCGCAAGCGGCGTCTTTGCCAACGGTGGCGTAATCAAGCCGACGTTCTGGGCGTCGTGGGCGGAAAACTACCTGAATGCGGATCAAGCCGCGCCACAACATTGGGTACTCGGAGAACAGGGGATGGTCGTTGACTTGTCCGAACTGAAGGCGGAATCGGCGAATGTGACGGTCTCAGAGGAGTCTGAACTTATCGTCAAGAATGACTTGTCCGACTGGACGGGACGCGGCATCGCGTCCGTCTCCCTGCCGACGGACAATGAGGCTTATGCGAACGAATCCTATTGCGGACCTGCGTTTGTCGAGATCGAAGGCCCGAACGGCAGTCACGGCGCGGTGGCCGTGGCGGAATGCGACCCGCTGACGCGGAAACTGACGGGCGTCTCGATACTGGCGCCCGGAAGTGACTACGACGAGACGGCGAAGGTGTTCGTGCGCTCGGCAGACGGCGCGACACGCTACGAATGCTCCTACGCGCTGACGAAAGAAGACCGTGCGGGCGGCAAGCTCGTGAAGCGAGGAACTCCTGCTTTGGGACTGAGCGGCATCAACGCCTATACGGGCGGCACGATTGTTGAGGCCGGCGTGCTAAGGATCAGGGGCGAGAAGTCGTTCCCCGAAAACACGCCGCTGACGGTTCGGCCGGACGCAACGCTCGCGGCTGAAGGAATGTCACTGACTGTTTCGACGTTGGCTGGACTTGGCGGCACAATCAAATGCAAAACGTTGACGGTGACGAAGGAACTCCGGGTCACGGTCGCCGACCTGTTTGCAGCGGATGCTCAGCCGCTGACCGTCAACGCGGCACTTTCGTTCGGGGAGAATGTCGTCGTGAAGATCGTCGATCCGGAAAATCTCGCGGCGCATAGCCAAGAGCGGAGCCGTGTCGTCCTGCGCACGACGGACGGGCTGGCCGGAGCCGTACCCGTTTTGTCGGGAGAAGTTGGCGAAAAATGGTTCCTGATCAAGTCGGGCAATGCCCTGAAGTTCGGGTCAAGACGCGGCATCTGCCTCATCGTCCGCTAACGAGGTTCCATGTTCTCCATGAGACTTTGCGAAGCGACTTGTTTGCTGGCCTTGCTGGCGGGCTCGACAATGGCGGCGGAAACGCGGGTTTACCGCACGGAGGCGCACGGCGAGATGCGGGAGGTCGAATCCAACTTTTGGTCGGAACTGCCGCAGGGGCGCGCGAACACGGTCGATCTGGACGCCGCGTTCTCCGGCCATCCGTTCACGGGGCTGGGGGTCTCCATTCCGGAGTCCTCGTGCTACCTGCTTTCGCGATTGCCGGCGGAGAGGCGCGCGGACATCCTGCGGACAATCTGGACAACGGCGGGCGCGGGGCTGTCGGTCGCGCGTCTGCAGATCGGGTCGAGCGACTACTCCATGCACGCCTACACATATGACGACGCGGCGGGCGACCGCGAGCTGGCTCACTTCTCGATTGACGAGGATCGCCGTCACATCCTGCCGGTCGTGAAGGAGATCCAGAACGTCAATCCAGAGGTGACGTTCTTTGCGTCCCCGTGGTCACCGCCGGCGTGGATGAAGGAAGGCGGGAACATCGCGGGCGGCCGTCTCCTAAAGGAGAATTACGACGTTTACGCGCGGTATCTCGTCAAGTACATTCAGGCGTTGCAGAACGAAGGCGTGACGATTTCCGCCGTCACGGCGCAGAACGAACCCGAAAGCGACCAGTCAGGCATGTCGCCCACCTGCCTCTGGTCGGGCGAAGAGGAGGCGACGTTCATTGTCGACTATCTCGCGCCCGCCCTGAAAGAAGCCGGTTTGGCGACCAGGCCCTGGCTGTGGGACCACAACTTCGACGGGACGAACCGCGTCTGGCGGTCGCTCGCGCAAAAAGGCGTGCTGGAGAGCATTGGTGCGGTCGCGTGGCATCCGTATGCCGGCGAGCCCGAATGGATACGGCCCATCCATGCGAAGTATCCGACATTGCCCATGGTCATGACTGAGATGGGGCCGCACATCGACCGCTACCGCCGCGACATGCTCTGGTGGGGCGACCTGATGATGCGCACGTTCAACAGCGGGTGCGGCGGCTTCACGAGCTGGTGCATGGTGCTGGACGAGCGCGGGCAGCCGAACATCTCGGGCGGGTTCCCCTGCGCGGGATTCGTCGAGCTCAACTCGGTCACGGGCGAGGCCGTGCCGAGCGAACAGTTCAAGGCGTTTCGCCACTTCGGGCGCTTCGTGCGGCGCGGGGCGGACATCCTGACGGGCTTCTGGAAGACAGGCGATTCGGACTGGGCGCGGCAGAACGACAGGCGGACGGTCTGCGCGGCGTTCCGCAACCCCGACGGCTCGCAGGTCGTCGTGATCGGTTGCACGCCGACGAAAGGCGCCCCGTTTTCGCCGGTGCAGGTCCAGGTCAAGTTCAAAAGCCGTTACCTGATCGTTCAAGCCTTGGCGGGGGCGCTCACGACGGTCGTCATTCGGTGAGGCCGGGGAAAAAAAGGATTCTCATGGCGAAAAGTTCGTTGAAGGTCGGGTTGCTGTCCGTCTTGGCCGCTGGCGCGGTCGGCGCGGCGACGCTGGAGGAGGACTTCAGGGATCCGCCGCGTGAGGCGGGCCTGTGGGCGTGGTGGCACTGGCAGGGCAACAACGTGACGCGCAAGGGCATCACGTTGGATCTGGAGGCCATGCGCGATTCGGGCCTTGCGGGCGCGACGATCTTCACGATTGCCGAACATGCTGGACTGGGCGTTCTCTCCAACCGGGTGAACAAGGTGATGGCCTATCGCAATGAGGAGTGGTGGGGCCTGATCGCGTTCGCCGTGGCCGAGGCGGAACGGCTGGGGCTGAGGATCGGCATGCACAACAGTCCCGGCTTCTCGGTCACGGGCGGCCCGTGGATCGACCCCGCGCACGCCATGCAGAAGGTCACATGGACGCGTCGCGCGGTTGCCGGAGGCGAGAGATTGAAGGGCGCGGCACTGCAGCAGCCATGGGCGTGTCTGGGCTTCTACCGCGATATCGCCGTCCTGGCGGTCTCCGACGGGGCAGCGGTTCCCGTATCGGACGTCCTCGACCTGACGAACGACTTCCGCGACGGTGTCCTCAACTGGCAGGCCCCCGTAGGCCGCAACTGGACGGTCTACCGTTTTGGCTCTACGCCGACCGGGCAGCGGACGCACCCCGTGCCGGACGAAATCCGAAAAACTTGCCTTGAAACCGACAAACTGTCGCGGGAGGCAACCGAACTTCACATTCGCACGGGGCTTGAGCCGCTGAAGGCGCGGCTGGGGCGGAGTTGGGGGACGACATTCAATCAGATAACGGTCGATTCCTACGAGGCCGGAAAGCAAAATTGGTCGCCCTGCTTCCGAGAGGAATTCAAGAAGCTTGTCGGCTACGATCCTGTGCCGTTCTTGCCGGTCTTGGACGGTCGCGTGGTCGAGTCGCCGCCGCGCACACAGGAGTTTCGGGCCGACATGGACTTTGTCGTCCGTCGACTGTTCGCCCTCAACTACCATGAGGTGTTGCACGACTGGGCGCGGAAGAATGGCGTCGAACTCCATCTCGAACCGTACGGCGGGGCGTTCGACTTCTGCGAGGCGTCGGCGCGAGCGACGTGCCGATGGTGGAGTTTTGGAACGGCGTGCCGAGCTGGCTTGGAAACAAGCCGTGGCTGTACGGCGGCTTCCCCGGCATTCCGGGCGCGGTCGGCCGCGCATTGGGGCGCGATATCATCGCCTCAGAAGCCTTTACGGGCGGGCCGACCGTTTCCCGCTGGACGGAAACGCCGCGCGATTTCAAGCGGTCGGGCGACGCCGCGCTGGCTCGCGGGATCAACCGCCTCGTCCTGCACCACTGGGTACACCAGCCGTTCGGGGACGACGTGAGGCCCGGGATGTCCATGGGCTTCTGGGGGTCGCACTTCGGGCGGACGCAAACGTGGCATCGTCCGGCGCGGGCGTTCTACGGCTATTGGGCACGCTGTCAGGCTCTGCTCCAGCGTGGCAAGGCCATTGTGCCGGTCCTGACCGTCGGCCTCGGCAACGACCTGGCCATTTCCGCTTCGGAGACGGACACCCTGCCGCTGTCGCTCTTCTTGCGCGAGGGGTCTGTTCGGATTGACGGCGAGGGGCGGATTGCGCTGCCGAGCGGACGGACCTACGCCGTCCTGCGCGTACCGCGTACAGGCGGGCCGCGTCCTTCGCAGACTCACGCCGTCGCGGCGCGGACGCTGGAGCTGATTCGCGACGGCGCAACGGTCTGGGGCGACTTCATGCCACCTCCCGGGGCGAAAGGACGCGTATTCGCGGCAAGCAAAAGCCTTTCCGAGGTTCTGGCGGCAGTCGGTGTCCGCCCGGCTGTCGAAATCGCCGCGAAGAACCTGGACGCGCTGACGGCGGAACGCTATCTCTTGGCTGGTGCGCGTGAAGCGGACGAAGCCCGGTTCTTCTTCCTCGCCAACGGGCATACGAACGCCGTTGCCTTTGCAGCGACATTCGACGCGGGCGCCCGCGTGCCGGAAATCTGGAACCCTGAAACGGGGGCGATGCAGGAGGCGCCTCTCTGGCGTGTGCTTCCCGACGGACGCACGCAGGTGGATCTGGAGATGGAACCCTGCGATTCGCTTTTCACCGTGTTCCGGTGTGCGACGCAGGGACGCGGCGGCTCTTCGCGTCCGCCGCAGCCTTTCACGGTCTGTCGCGAGATCGTCGGGCCGTGGCGCGTGCGCTTCGAACCGGACGGCGGCGCTCCGAAGGGGGTGTTCCCGTGGACGGAGCTGAAGCCGTGGAACGAGTCGCCCGACCCCGGCATCCGTCACTATTCGGGAACGGCAACCTACGAGACGCGCTTTTCGTTGGCGGAGACGGACGTGAGGGACAGGGAATTTCAGCTGGATTTAGGCCGTGTGGAAGTAATCGCGGAGGTCGAATTGAACGGGATTCCCCTCGGCACATCCTGGCGTCCGCCCTATCGGCTTCCGGCGACGGCGGCCATGCGAACGGGAAAGAACGAGTTGCGGATTCGAGTGACCAACACGTGGAAAAACCGCCTTCTGGGCGATCGGAACGAACCGGCGGACCTGGCGTACGGCGATGCGTCTTCGCTGCCGGATTGGGGGTGGATTCCGAAGGCAAAGCCCGGCAGGGGCGTCACGCGATTCCCGGACTGGCTGCTGAACGGGACGACGCGTCCCTCTCGCGGACGCGTCGCCATTCCATTCTGGGATTATTACGCCGACGCGGAGCTGCCGCTGGAGGTCTTGGCCTTGTCGCCGTCCGGTTTGCTCGGCCCCGTTCGCCTGTCCAGCCGCCCCTGCGGAAATCCAGCGGACTAACGCCCTTGTGGGGACAAGCCCCAAACAAGAGGGTCGTGGCGGCGGGGCATTGATTCCGACCCGTAAAAATAGTATAATGCCACGGTAAAAAGGGCGCATGATGTCCGAAGGAAAGATGATGAACAAGTATCTTGATTCTTTTATGAAGGCTTTTCCGTTCGAAGGCCTGACTTATGATGACGTGACGCTGGTGACGCAGTATGCCGATTTTCTGCCTGACGACACCTCGTTGGAGACGAAACTCTCGTCTCGCACCAAGATGAAGATTCCGTTCATGTCGGCGGCGATGGATACGGTGACCGAGGCTCCGATGGCGATTGCGATGGCGCTTTCGGGTGGCATTGGCTGCATCCACAAGAACCTTGAGGAGGATGAGCAAGCCGCTCAGGTCGCGCGCGTGAAAAACCATCTGAACGGCCTTATCGCAAATCCCGTCTGCTTCCATGCGAACGACGACATCAGTTTCCTCCGCAGCGAAAAGCGTCGCATGGGGCTGAAGTTCAACGGTTATCCCGTGCTGGACTCTAACGACAGGCTCGTCGGCATGATCACCTCGTCCGATATGCGCTTTGCGCCGATGAATGCGATGAAGCTGAAGGACGTCATGCAACCTTGCCCGATCACGGGCGACGCGAAGACAACGCTCAAGAAGGCCTACGACCTCATGCGCAAGGCGAAAGTCGGCAAACTTCCGCTTGTGGACAAGAACGGGCGCGTAATCGGCCTCTATTCATTCACGGATGTCGTGCGCATCATCGAAAACTCAAATGCGGGCTACAACTGCGACGAGAAGTTCCGTCTGCGCGTCGCGGCATCCGTCTCGGGCGGCAAAGGCGACCTCTCGCGCATGGAGAAGCTGGCCGCTGCCGGCGTCGACTGTGTCGTCGTCGATTCGGCGCATGGACATACGAAGGGCATCATGGACATGACGAAATACATCGTCAAGAACTTCCCGAAGGTGGATGTCATTGCCGGCAACATCGCGACGGGCGAGGCGGCGAAAGCCTTGGCAAAGGCTGGCGCACATGCCGTCAAGGTTGGCATCGGGCCGGGGTCGATCTGCACGACGCGTGTCGTCTGCGGCGTCGGCATCCCCCAGCTGACGGCCGTCTACAACGCGGCAAAGGCCTTGCGCGGCAGTGGCGTGGCGGTCATTGCCGACGGCGGCATTAAACTCTCGGGCGACGTTCCAAAGGCGATTGCCGCAGGAGCCGATTCGGTCATGCTCGGGTCGGTCCTCGCGGGAACCGAGGAATCGCCGGGCGAGAAGATCTATGCGAACGGGCGCAAATATGTCGTCTATCGCGGCATGGGGTCGATGGCTGCCCTCAAGAACGGCAAAGGCTCGCGTGCACGCTACTTCCAGGACAACGAGGACGAGGAGAGCCTTGTGCCGCAGGGCATTGAGGGCATGGTCCCGTATTCGGGCCATGTGAAGTCCATCATGACGCAGTTCTGCGGCGGGCTTCGCGCTTCCCTCGGCTACTGCGGCGCACGGACGATTGCCGAACTTCAGGAGAAGGGCAAGTTCTACCGCGTGACGGCGGCGGGACAGCGCGAGGCGCGTCCGCACGACATCACGATTACGAAGGAAGCTCCGAACTATCGGGCGTAAACGAGAAAGGCTCATCATGATCAAGAATCTGTCAGCAGCTGTCCTGTCCGCGAGCGTCGTCTTTGGCCTTTCGGCATTTGCCGCGCCGGGCGGCAAGGAGGTTGTCGCTGAAGGATATCTGGACTGGACGGGCATTACCCCCAAGAACTATCTCTTCGGGCGTCTTATCACGCCGAGCGACCTCCGACAGTGGACAGTCGTCTATGTCGAGGTGGATGCCGAAGCGTTCACAGGCGCGACGGTCAAGAACATGGCTCCGCTTGTGAACTTGATGCCGCTTCCTCAAGGCCATGTAACGCAATGGGAAACGGCTGAGCTTCCGCATAACGGCATTGTCGTCTTTTCCGTCAGAAACGCGACGAGGGATACGGACTCAAAGACTTTTCCAATGGTTTTTCGACCGCCCAAGGATGCCGAGTCGTCCGATGCTCAAACCTACGCGTTGTATGGGATGCATCAAGTCCCTTTCTACAAGAATCTTGCGCCCGTCGGTGCGCCTGAGTTGACGGTCGACAAGTTGCCGTACGTCGCCGTGTACGGGGCTTCGGGGACAGAGCCTTTGTTTGCGCAAGAGAAGTTCCAGATGTCTGCTCTTGGGAAAGTGCGCGAAGCGATCAACAAAGCGAAGAGCCTCATGCCAAAAGACTGGACGCCTCCGCTCGGGATTCGAGAACCGCAGTTCTTCAAGACGGTTCCCGCGCTTCTGGCGAAAGGGAAGCCGGCGTCTGAGGCTTTGAAGGTCTTGAAGACCGGCATCAAGTCAAAGAATCCGGAACAGGCAAAAGAGGCGCAGATCATGTATGACGCGCTCAACCAATACGCCAGCGGACTGAAACTGCGCATCGGGCTTGAGTTCCATGCTTCTCCCGCGCGTGCTTACTACGATTTTCAGACGCTCATCCGTCTCTTCCCTTCGGAGAAGAAGAAACTGATGGCGTTTGAGCAGAAGTTCAAGCAGAACAAGGAAATCGGCTCGATCGGCAAGATCTTTGAGAAGATGATGCTGTGGGGACGTGAAGACTTCGTTCCCAAGAGCGCCGGCGAAGCCAAGCAGATCGTTCAGGAACTGAAGAAGTACCAGAAGGCGTTGGAAGGGCTTTCTCAGAGTTCAAATGCGCAGATTCAGGGCGAGGCGATGTCCTTCGCTTCCCAAATCGACATGCTGATAGAAGTCATCCAAACGAAGGGTTCCCTAAAGTGACGCGCCGCAAGACTTGGCAGGACTACGGTCGGGAATGGCTGGACACGTTGGTCGTCGCAATTTCGGTTGCGATGGCCTTTCGCGCTTATTTCTACACGCCTTTCAAGATTCCGACCGGTTCAATGCAGGAGACGCTTTGGGGGTATCATACGGACACGCGAGTGGAGAAGGGGGCTTGGGACGCGTTCCCGCTTTCCGTCCTCAAATGGGCTGTCACGGGATCGCGCACGGTTGAATGGAAAGCGCCTGTCTCAGGACAGGTCCGGTGCGTACCGCGACACGATGGCTTTGCTACAGTGAAGGTCGGGACGTCGGCGGAGTCTTGGTCTCTTCCGACGGATGCCTGCCGGGAGCTTCATGGTCGATTTGTGCGCGCTGGAGAGACGTTCTGGAAAGGTGCAATCACGACGGGTGACTTCATCTTCGTCAACCGTTGGAAGTGGAATTTCGTCCAGCCGCAAGATGGCGAAGTGATGATTTTCTCGACAACGGGTATCCGCGACTTGCCGCAGGGAACGCACTACATCAAGCGGATGAAGGCCCGTCCCGGCGAGACTTATCAGCTGGAGCACCCCGTTGCGGGTCATCCTACGACTGTGACGATGGGACCCAACGAATACTTTGCGTGCGGCGACAACTTCAACAACTCTTTTGACAGCCGTTACTGGGGGACGGTCCCTCGCGGCAACCTGCGCGGATGCGCATCATTTGTCTTTTGGCCAATTACCGGATGGAGAATTATTAAATGAGCGAACAGTTGATCAAGACACCTGGACTCTTCGGCGAAAACGACAATTTTCTGCTTGAGCGCGAACTTGGTTCGGGAGGCATGGGCGGCGTCTACATGGGGCGCGACAAGATGCTTGACCGCCCGGTTGCCGTCAAGGTCATGTTGAAGGAATACGGCAACGACCCTGAGTTTGTGGAGAAGTTCAAACGCGAGGCGCAATCCGTCGCGCGTCTGATCCATCCGAACATTGCGCAGGTTTATTCCTATGGGATTTGCGACGGAATGCCCTATATTGCGATGGAACTCGCTTGTGGCGGTTCTCTTTACTCGATTATGCAGGCAACTCCTGGCAAGACGGACGTTCCGCGCGTCATCAAGATCTGCCAGCAGGTCGCACAGGCTCTTCAATGTGCGAATGACCAAGGTTGCGTGCATGGCGACGTCAAGCCGGAAAACATCCTTCTCGACGCGAACGGCAATGCGAAACTTGTCGACTTCGGCCTTGCGGCGATGCAGAAGGATACGGACGAAATCTGGGGGACGCCTTACTACATCTCGCCTGAGAAGGTGAGAAAGGAACCGGTAGACTTCCGTGCGGACATGTATTCTCTGGGCGGGACGCTCTATCACGCGCTTACGGGCGTTGCGCCGTTTGAGGGCGAGGACTCGATTGCCGTCGTCAAAAAGCGTTTCGCCGGTCCGCCGAAGAAACCAAGCGAAATTCGTGCCGATCTGACGCCGGCGATCGATGATTTGGTGATGCGCATGCTCGCCTTGAACAAAGAAGACCGCTTTCCGAGTTTTGAGTCATTGCTTGAAGCGTTCAAGGAGGTCTTGACGACAGGTCTCACGAAAGACACGGCAACGACAAGCGGATCAACAGTCAAACGCGCCGTGACGACAACGGGACGTCGGACAATGATCGTACGCGGACGACGGACGACGTTCGCAAAACGACCGGGCGCAGCACCTACGACATTGAGTCCGGAGAATCGCGAAGAAGGGGATGCGGCAGGACAGGATGCGACAGTGTCTTCCGCGAATGAGGAGAACGACGAAGACGAGAAGGGTGGTAATTTGCTCGTCAAAGTGCTTCTCTTCGCATTCGGCGGCCTCCTGCTCATCGCCGGAATCGGTGGCGGCCTTTGGTGGTATGTCGTGTCCGACAAGGCCGCGAAGGCGGCAGAAGTCCAGCGTCAGATTGACCAAGGCTATGCAAAGGCACGTTCAGCTGTTACAGACACGGTGACGCGTGCCGTCAAGTTTGCCGACGAGTTTGACGCATTCGCTCAGAGGGCGGTTGACGCATGCGAACAACCGACGAAGGAACTTGCCAATCTGTTGGCGCCCGAGCATGCGAAACTCTTGAAGATTCAACCGACGAAGGAGCTTCTGGATGCGATTGCCGCGACAAATGACGCGCCGCCCAAAGCCGAAGCTCCTGTCGCAGCCTCTGCCGCACCGGCGACAACAAACGCTCCTGCGGCAACTGCCGCGAAAGATGCCAAGAAGACTGACGCGAAGAAGAAAGACGCGAAACCTGATGCGACGAAACCTTCCGAGGAGTTGCCGGCGGCAGTTGCCACGATGCACGAACTCTGGACGCGCGCCTATGGTTGTCAGGCGAGCGCAATCCGCATTCGACATGCCGTGCGACAACTCGTAAAGAAGAGCGCCGAGGGCGATGCGCTTACGGAAAAAACGGAAGAGAACGCTCGCGCACTCGGCAAGCTTTCGGTTGCCTTGTCTGAACAGTTTGAACAAATCAAAGGCTCTAAGGACGCTGAGAATATCCGCAAGGGCATTACCTACATCAAGACGCGTGGCGAAAAACTTGTCGATCAAACGCAAAAACGGCTACGCATTGCGAAACTTGAGGCGACTCGCAAAGCTCAAGCCGAAGCGGCGGCTGCAGCCGAGAAGGAGCGTCAAGAGAAGCTCGCGGCTGAGCGTCAAGCAAAAGTCGATGAGGAAATCAAGTCCGTGACTGAAAAATTTGAGACGATTGTCTCGCAAGGGACCCTTCGTCAGCTCGACTGGAGAAATGCCCTGCGTCAGCTGGAAACACTAAAATCCGACCTAAAGACTCCAGAAGGCTTGCATCTTGCAGACATCCAGATTCGCAAAGTCAATGACATGAAGAAGATGCAGGAGGTCTTCATCAAGAGCCTGGGCGGTTATGTCTTCCGCAACAAAACCAAAATCAAGGGCGCAAAGGTCATCTCTGCCAATGAGCGCGAAATAAACATGGAGCGTGGCAAGACGAAAATGCGCCTCCCTTGGCATAAGTTCTACAAGGAGCCGAGCCACTTGAACGAGGTTATCAACCACTTCATCATCCGAGGTCGCGATCATGCGCGTCCAAAGCTCAACCTCAAGGACTGGGCAGATGCAATGACGGGCGCCGTCTTGACTTTGCAGCTCTTTTATGAAGACAATGAGAGCGCAATCAAGACTGGTGAGAAACTTGCAAGACAGACCGTTGAGGAGTTCCCCGAGTACGCGAAGACCGCGAAAGAGATCTTTCCCGAAATCACTTTTGACACGACAACGGAGTGAAGAAGAATATGCAACTTGTTACGAATGGCATTGCCCGCGCAATGGCGGGCTCCAGCTTCATCCGCAAGATGTTTGAGAAAGGGCTTGAGCTGAAACGCGAGTTTGGTGCAGATTCGGTCTGTGACTTTTCGCTTGGCAATCCAGATGTCCCGCCACCACCGCGCACGCGCGACATACTGATTCGCTTGGCCGACATGGCGATTCAGCCATTGGGCCTCGGCTATTGCCCGAATGCCGGTATACCGTCTGTACGCGAGGCCATGGCGCAGCTTCTTTCACGCCAGCAGGAAACGCCTGTTGTCGCAAAAGACGTTATTATGACTGTTGGCGCGGCCGGCGCAATGGTAAGTTTCTTCCGAGCGGTTATTGAACCGGGAGACGAAGTCATCACGCCCGCGCCTTATTTCGTTGAATATAGTTCCTATTGCGGACACTTTGGCGGAGTCCTCAAGACAGTGCCGTCCGTTCCGCCGACGTTTTTCCCAGATGTGAAGGGGATTGCGGCGGCAATCACGCCAAAAACACGCGCCATCATCCTCAATTCACCCAATAATCCGACAGGATGCATCTATCCGCGCGAAGTCCTTCGGTCTATTGCGGCACTTGTTGACGAAGAAAACGAACATCGTGCGAAACAAGACGGTCTCCGTCCGCTCTTCCTCCTCTCGGACGAACCATATCGTGCTTTTGCCTTTGACGGGGAGACCGTTCCAGCTGTTCTTCCGCTGACAAAATGGGCCTGCGTGTTGGGTTCTTTCTCAAAGACCCTTTCTCTTGCCGGCGAACGCATTGGGTATTTTGTCGCGCATCCTGAAATGCCCGGACAAGACCAAGTGATGCAAGCCGTCACGCTCACGAACCGTACGCTTGGCTATGTGAATGCGCCGGTTCTCGGGCAACGTCTTGCGGCTGCGCTTCTGGACGAAACGGTTGATCTTGAAGTCTATGACCGCCGACGCAAACTGATGGCAAAAGTCCTGACAGAGGCGGGTGTGGAGTTTGCCATGCCGAAGGGCGCGTTCTATTTCTTCGCCAAGAGTCCTGTCTCGGACGATGTCGCGTTTGTCGATGAACTTGTCAAAGAACACATTCTCGTCGTTCCCGGCAGCGGCTTTGGTTATGCGGGGTATGTCCGCATTTGCTGCAGTGTTGACGAGTCAATCATCGCGCGGAGTGCCGAAGGCTTTAAGCGCGCGGTTCAATCCTTTACATGATTTCAATTCTTCTGGCTGCTTCGCTTTCCTTTACTGCCACTGCAACAGGAGTGGAGAAGGGAACACCGATAGAATTCCTCTTTGCCGGGAAGGACTCGGATCGCGATTACGAAACGATTTTTCTTCTGGATGAGCCTCTTGATGAACTTTGCAAACGGCTTGAAAAAGCGGGCCTTCCCAAGGGACAAGCGACTGATGTTTCGTCCTGTGTCCTTTGGCCTGTCGGTTGTCGCGTGAAGATTGAACCGAAAACATCCGAATTCATTGAGACGCGTTGGCCCGAAGGCCTTTCTTCCGCTGATTTTATCTATACGGGCGGCACACGAGATCAGAAGGGGACTGTTGTAGCCTCCGATGTGATGCCACGGTCTTTTTTGTCGCTTTATTCGCTCGCCCAATCGCCCATCGTCTATAACGGAAGTTATCCGCAGGGCGATGTCTACGGTGCTCATTCGGCAAAAGTCACGCTGAAGAAAGGGGAACGAAAGACATTTACTCTTTCATGGGACGACAAGACCATGCCGCAGGTCCTTTCCGTAGTCTTTAGGCCAGGGACGGCATCTCAAGAGTTTCGCCAGATCAAAACCGCTGCAGACAAAAACGAGATTGTCGTCTATGCTGATCTAGATCCTTCTTTGACGGTCGCAGAAGCAACGGCGGTTGCGCAGGCAATTTCAATCATCGATTCACCCCGAGTCAAGTTCAATGGGCGACCCGTTGGACATTTGTTCTATCGGGCGTTTCTGCCGTCCGTTAGTTGGAGAAACAGGAAGCAACGATTGACGCAGCCGTTTGAGTTGACGCTCGGGTCAAAAGACGATGGCTCAGAAGATCGGCTTGTCTTCATCGAAGAGGACTGGACGGTTGAGGGCGATGACCCCAAGCTAACGCCCAAGAAGATCTCCTTCGACTCGGCGCGGACTTACGCAAAGACAGATACCTGTTTCATCTATTCCTTGAAAAATCTGCCGTTGTCACGCCTTTACGCCGCAATGTCAAAAATGACGGGCGTGTCGATTCTCAACTGGTATGTCTTTGAGGCAGAATAACGATAGTTAACATAACGCCGGTTCCGCTCCAGTTGCGGAAGGCCTGATGATAAGTCATGAAAGCCAATCCAATCAATCCTGAATATCAGTCAAATGCCGTCAGTCTTTACGCGCCTTCGAGTGACGCTCTTGAAGACTTTCCTGTTCTGAAGGCATTTCAACAATACATAGACGCTGAGCAAGCCAAGGCTCGCAAGCGCTTGTTGGCGATGGGATGCTTTTTTGGCGCACTCATGTTGTTTGTGATTGCCATCTTTGTCGGCCTCTTGATGAGTGTCAGCAACCGCAATCAATTGCTTAATGATCGTCTTGTCGAGTTCGCCATGAAAGACCGCTCGACAGGTTCTGCCGTCGTCGTCCAGTCGCCGCAGGACAATGTTGCCCTCTTGGCTCTCACATCGAAACTGGACGAACTTCAGCGCAAGATCTTGGAAGCCCAAAATAAAGCAGAAGCCGCAAAAGCAGTCGCGGAAACGAGCAACACGACACGTCCTGCTACGATGGTGCCGGTCTCCGAGAAACCATGCCATCCCTCGGCTGAAGAACTTGAGATCAGGCGTCTTCAGGCTTTGCTCAAAGCGGAAAAGGAAAAGAACGCCGCAGAACAGAAACGTCGTCGCGAAGAGGAATTAGAAGCATATCGACGAAAGCACTATCCAGAACTGTACGCGCCGAAGAAGGCTTTGAAAGTCCCGAATACCCGCCAGAAGACTCCCCTTCCAGCGACACACGATGTCATTGATCAAATTCTTGACGATTTGGATCGGATAGAGGATGAAGATGAAATAAATGACGACGAGCAGCACTTTGTCGAAACAGAAAATGGTACGGCCCCTGATTCGGCAGAGGAATCTCTCACGCCAATCAACTATTTTGATGACGACGAGAAAGAAAGCATGAAGCCGACGCAGAAAAAGCCTCTGCGAAAATCTACGAAGACGAGCAAAAAAAAGGCGACAAGTCCCCTTCCAGAAACGGACACGCACGCAATCTCCGTTAAGAACGGTGATGCGTGCGTGGATTGGGGCATTCCCGACTGAAAGGGTGAACGAACGCGCCTCGTCAGCGGTCAACGCGTGCGCTTCCGCCGCCAACGAGCTTTTCGACATCGGCAAGCGTGGCCATGGAGGTGTCGCCTGGCGTGGTCATCGCCAGTGCGCCATGTGCGGCTCCGTAATTGACGGCCTTTTCAGCGTCGTCAAATGTGATGAAGCCATAGATCAATCCGGATGCGAACGAATCGCCTCCGCCAACGCGATCATAGATCTCAAGTGAGGGGCGTGAAATCGACTGATGAAGTTCGCCCTTGTACCAGCAAATCGCCGACCAGTCGTTGATTGTCGCGGACTTCACTGAACGAAGCGTTGTCGCGACCGCCTTGAAGTTCGGGTACTGCGCTACGGCCTTGTCAATCATTTTGCGAAAACCCTCGATTGGAAGCGTCGTCATGTTCTTGTCAACACCTTCGACTTCAATGCCAAGCGCGGCGGTGAAGTCCTCTTCATTGCCGATCATGACATCTACGTATTTCGCGATTTCACGGTTAACGGCTTGTGCTTTAGCCTGTCCGCCGATGGATTTCCAAAGGCTAGCGCGATAATTGAGGTCGTACGACGTAATCGTTCCGAATTTTTTTGCGGCTTTAAGTGCTTCGATGCAGACATCCGCCGTCGTTTCCGAAAGCGCAGCGAAAATACCGCCCGTATGGAACCAGCGAACGCCCTCCTGCCCGAAGAGCTTCACCCAGTCTATTTGCCCGGGCTTGAGCTGACTGACAGCGGTCAAGCCTCGGTCTGCACAGGAGCGTGCGCCACGGCAACCGAAGCCACGTTCGACAAAATTAAGGCCATTGCGAACATTGCGCCCGATTCCGTCGAACTTCGCCCAAGAGACATGGCTGGTATCAATGCCGCCCTGAAGCATGAAGTCCTCGACGAGTCGCCCGACGGGATTGTCCGCAAATGACGTAACCGCCGTTGTTTTGAGGCCAAAGCAACGACGCAATCCGCGCACGACATTGTATTCGCCGCCACCTTCCCAGACCTTGAATTCGCGCGCGGTATGGATGCGCCCGTCGCCTGGATCAAATCGAAGCATAATCTCGCCTAGACTTGCCGCGTCCCACTGGCAGCTTCCTGCCGCCTTTACATTCAGACTTCCACTCATGGGTTTCCTCCTTATCTTTGTCGTATCTCCCTTCTCAGGGCGTTTAAATTATCGTTTTAGATGAAGCCAAGAACATGACGCATCGTATAGATGCCTGCCGCACGCCCTTTTGCCCAGACAAGGGCCTTCAAGGCGCCTGCGGCAAATGCGGCGCGGTCCTGCGCCCTGTGTGTGAGTTCGACTCGCTCCAATTCGCCCGCAAACATGACCGTATGATCCCCAACGACCGAGCCGCCGCGCAAGGCATGAATGGCAATTTCTCCAATCGGGCGTTCGCCGATGTCCCCATGGCGGCCGTAGATGAAGTCGTTATCCCGTCCGCGCCCTTCCGCTGCCGATCTGGCAAGCATGAGAGCCGTGCCTGATGGCGCGTCTTTTTTGTGGCGATGGTGCATTTCCGTCACTTCAATATCATATCCAGATTCGAGAATCGACGCGGCTTTCTTGACGAGTTCCAGCAAAAGGTTGATGCCCAATGAGTAGTTCCCACTCTGAACGATCGGAATCTTCTGTGCGGCGGCATCAACGGTTTTCTGCTCGTCTGGCGTCAGTCCTGTCGTGCCAATCACATAGGGGATTCCTTCGGTTGCCGCCTGCGTGACGAACGCGGGAACACTTGTGTGATACGAGAAGTCAATGACACCTTCGACTCCAGCTGTCCACGACCGCGCGTATCCTTCAGCGACATCGATTTGCGCAGCAACCTCAAGTCCTGCGTCCTTCGACAGTTCGATAAGTTTTCTCCCCATGCGCCCAGCGGCGCCGACAATCGCAATCTTCATGTTAATTCTCCAATCAGTATTTGTGGATGAGCTTCTGTGATGCGCACACGAACGAGCGTGCCAATGTCGAGCGGAATCTCAGCCGCATCCCAGACGACGATGCGGTTGCCCGAATCGCGGCCCGAAAGGCGCGTCTTGTTCCGTTTCGAAGGTCCTTCGACCATGACTTCGCGTACCGTGCCGACGAGCGCATCATTACGCCGTTGCCCCCGAATCTCCTGGTCGGCCAGCAAGATCTGATCGCGGCGCTCCTTCTCTGCCGTCGGCACATCGTCTGGCAGTGCGGCGCTCCGTGTGCCCGGACGCGGCGAATACTTGAAGATGAACGCATTGTCGAAGCCTGCTTCTTCCATCAGCGAACGCGTTTCCCCGAAATCAGACTCCGTCTCACCGGGATAGCCGACAATCACATCCGTCGTGATCGCGAACTCGGGATCAAATGCGCGGAGCTTGCGCACAGCTTCTAGATATTCCGCACGCGTGTAGTGTCTCCCCATTTCGCCAAGGATGCGGTCCGAACCGGACTGGACGGGGAGATGCAGGTGACGGCAGACCTTCGGGCAATCGCGATAGGCAGCCAGAAGCTCGTCCGTGCAGCCTTTCGGATGCGCGGAGGTGAAGCGAATGCGTTCCAGACCGTCAATCTCCTGCAATGCGCGGAGAAGCCTCGGGAACGCCTCTCCTTCGCTCGTCTCCCATGCCTTATTGCGAATACCATAGCGTAGGACGCTCTGTCCCAAAAGGCAGACTTCTCTCACGCCGTGCGCCGCAAGACAGCGCACTTCCGCAATGACATCTTTTGCCGGACGCGAATATTCGTGTCCGCGCACATCCGGGACGATGCAATAACTACAGCGGTTGTCGCACCCCAGCAAGACGGTGACATAACTCTGAACTTGTGCAAATGTGCCGGCACGTCGAATGTCTGGATGCGCATCTAACCCTTGCGGAATCTCGTCATCGCCCACTTCCAACGTCGGGAAGTGCGCGTTCGAGATGATTTTCGGTATTAACCCGAAGCGGCGTGGTCCGACTGCGAAATGAAGCTTTGGAAGTCTCTTGAAGACATCCGATCCCATACGTTTCACGGCGCACCCCATCAATCCAACGACCTTGCCTTCGGCCAAAAGATTGCCCGCTTTGCCTATGGCTTTTTCTTCGGCTTTCTGACGGACCGTGCAACTGTTAATCAGGACGAGTTCAGCTTCGTCTTCCCTCAAGACCAACTCGTGCCCTGCCGCAACCAGTAAGGCCTCGACGGCCTCCGAGTCGCGCACATTCATCTGGCAACCGTAAGTATGAATCAAGAATCTCACGTTTCAGCGTTTGGAAAGGACCACGAGTGTCTCGAATCGAGCCGTGCGCGGGAACATGTTGAAGCCTTGAACAGACACAACATCGTACGTGCGAGTCAGTTCACGCAAGTCACGCGTCAACGTCGCCGGATCACAACTGACATAGAGAATGCGCGGAGCTTTTGAGTTCGCCAGCCACCGTGCGACACCCGGTTCAAGCCCTCCGCGCGGCGGATCAACTATGACGGTCGTATGAGGCCCAACGGCGATGCGCTGAACGTTCCGCCCGACTTGCCCAGCGAAGAATCGCGCATTCACAGCCCCTTGCGCGACGGCATTTCTTTTCGCGCAGTCGATTGCCAGATGTCCTGATTCGATGCCGACGAGTTTCGGCACGCGGCAACAGAGCCCGAACACGCCGACACCACAATAGAGATCCAAAAGGTCTCCCGTCTCCCGCATCGCTTCTTCGACGACGGCCTTCACAAGTTTCTCGCCGACTTCCGGATTGATTTGATAGAAGCCATCCGCCGGGACCTCAAAGTCAAATCCTCCGGTCGTCTCCTTGAGGACGAGATTGCGCGGCGCATTTCCGACCCACCAGTGGACACCGGATTTGCGTGTCCAACGGATAGTGACCTGCCCCTTCTGCTCTGTGTCGCGTCGAATGGCTTCAGGCCCCGTCGTCAGAAGAGTCATCACGGCGCGACGAACCTCACGGATCTTCGCGTTGATTTCAGGCCGTGCCAACGGATCAACCGTGACATCGACGATCTCATGGCTTGGCTCTGCCCGATAGCCAACCACCCAAGCGCCTTTCTGCTTCGCGAAATGGTAGACGACCTTGTTTCGATAGTTCAGAGGACTGGACGACACGCCGTCAAATGGCCGGAAGTCCAAGACCGAGATGCGGGCACGCTCAAGGAACTCTCGCAGCTGCTGATCCTTCGTAGCGCATTCGCTTTTGTAGGACAGCCTCGCATAGGCCATGCCGGGAAGAACCGTTTCGTTCGCAACTTCCACACGTTCCGGGGAGCGTTCCACAATCTCGACAAGCCGTGCTTTGACGAAGTGACTCTTTTCCGCGATGATTTCGGCTTTGACCTGTTCACCTGCCCATGCACCTGGAACGAAAACCACGCGACCGTCACCGAGACGGCCAAGTCCATCCCCGCCGTAGACGTTTTTCGCGATGTAGACGGTCGATGTCATCTCAAATCAGTTGATTGTCAATCAGGCGGGTCTTTCCGCAGTAAGCCGCTACCAGCACGCAACATCCCTTGCAGATCTTCTTTTTGGGCTCCAGCGTCTCCGCATCGACACACGCGACGTAATCGACCTTGAGGCCGCCCCTCTCGATGGCTTTCTCGGCGGCGACTATCGTTTTTATTTTCCCATCCTTAACGGCTCGCAGCGTTCGGGAAAGAACGCACGCCTGCTCCCGTTCCGCGTCGCTCAGGTAGGTATTGCGGCTTGACTTCGCGAGTCCCGTCCGTTCGCGCACAATTGGCGCAACGACAATCTTCACATCGAAGTTAAGGTCGCGTACCATCCGCTTGATAATCTGTGCCTGTTGGTAGTCTTTCTGCCCGAAGACGGCGAAGTTCGGATGCACGAGGTTGAAGAGCTTGGCGACGACCGTGCAGACGCCACGAAAATGACCGGGACGCCGTGCGCCGCACAGCCCTTTCGAGAGGTCTTCCTCGCTGATGTAGACGGAATGGCGGTCAAGGTACATGTTCGCAGGCGTCGGGAAGAAAATCGCCGTCGCGCCAGCCGCGCGGCACTTGGCCAAATCGGACTGTTCGTCACGCGGGTAAGCCGCATAGTCTTCGTTCGGACCAAATTGGACGGGGTTGACGAACACGGAGACGACGATTTCGTCTGCCCCTTTCGCCTTCGCTTTCTTGATCAGTGAGAGATGCCCCTCGTGAAGATAGCCCATGGTCGGTACAAGCGCAATTTTCGCGCCCGCAAGGCGGCGGGCCTTTGCCCATTTCTGAAGTCTGACTGGTTCACGGAAAACATTCATGTTGCGTATTATACCATATTACGGTGAACGAGAGAGGACTTCTCCGCGCATAGATCGTTGAGATTTTAATGAAATCCTAACAAAGTCCTCATACATTCCTGACATTCATTTGCGATAATTTACAGTGAGAAAAGGAGGGAGAGACAATGGAAAGAGTACTGAAGACACGAATTGAGGTCATCGTCGCGCTGACGGCAGTGGCGCTCTTGTACCTGCTGAACTATCTTGCGGGAAACATTCCATAACGAAAGGAGATAAAAACAGTGAATTATCTGCAATTAGCAACGACCGTACTGGGCGGTCTCGCCCTCTTTGTCTACGGCATGGGCCTCATGAGCGACGGGCTCAAGGAGACCGCTGGCGAAAAACTGAAGGCTGCGCTCGGCTACATGACGCGCAACCGCTTTTTCGCGATTCTCGCGGGAACGGTCGTGACGGCCCTTATCCAAAGTTCGTCCGCGACCAGCGTCATGACTGTAGGATTCGTAAACGCCGGACTCATTTCGTTGGAACAGGCCATCGGTGTCATCTTCGGCGCTAATATCGGCACGACCGTTACAGGACAAATCGTTTCGTTGAAACTGGATAATCTCGCCCTGCCAGCCGTGACACTCGGCGTGGTAGGCCTCATGATTGCACGCCGCACCATTTCGCGCGGCATCTGGCGAACGATCCTCGGTTTCGGACTTCTTTTCTTCGGCATGACATTGATGTCTCAGGAGTTGAAAATCCTCGCGAGAGCACCGGGTTTCATCGCGTTCTTTTCGCTTTTTGATTGCACGCCGTCCTCAAACGGCTATCTGCCAGCTTTCTCCGTCCTTGGCGCGGTTGCCGTCGGCACGCTCTGCACCATGCTCGTGCAAAGCTCGTCCGCCACGATTGGCATCACCATCGCTTTGGCCGAGACGGGCGTGATTTCGCTCTGGACGGCCGTTCCGATCGTCCTTGGCGACAACATCGGCACGACCATCACGGCGGTGCTGGCTTCCATCGGCGGGAACGCGAACGCACGACGGACGGCGCTCGCCCACGCGCTGTTCAACTTGTTCGGCACGGCACTCGTCCTACTCAGTTTCGGGTTCGTCATGAAAAACACCGCACACCAGTCCGCGCCCGCTTTCTTTCATCTCGTCGATCTCTGCACAGAGGGGAACGGTTTTGCGGGCGAAACGCCCGGTCGTCACGTCGCAATGGCTCATACGATCTTCAATGTTGCAAACGTCATTGTTCAGACACCCTTCATCCCGTTGCTCGCACGTCTCTGCTCGCGCCTCATCGGCGATGACCGCACGATGCACATACAAGCCTTGGAGCCACATCTTCTCGCCACGCCCGCCCTTGCAATCCACGCGGCGAAGCTTGCGCTTGGTGACATGACGCGGCGCGCGTGGACCATCGCATCGGTTGCGCTCAACAACTGCCTCGGACGAGCAAATGTGGACGAAGAGTCCGTCCAGAACACGGAACACGCAATCGATGAGATGCAAGCGCGCATTCGGGACTATCTTGTCGCCATCTCTCAACGCAAGCTGACGGAACGACAAGCTCAGACCCTGCCAGAACTTGTCCATTGCGTCAACGATGCCGAACGCATCTCGGACATCGCCGTCAAGATCTTCCGCAAAACGACGCGCATCCGCCGACAGGGACTAGAAGAAGACCTCCTTGAATCCACTGCGCACATCATTGGACAACTGAGAACCCTCGCCCATGAAACGACACATGTACTCCGAAAAGGTGGCAAGATGACATGGAACCCCGCCGAAGCTGAAGCCGAAATTAAGACTGAAGCGCGTGCTCTCTCGAAACGCTATTCGGAGAAACTCTGTCATCTGACGGGAGACCTGCCGCACGACACGGCATTCCTGACCGTCATTGCCGGCATCCGCGATGTCGCTCGTCATCTCGGCAACATCGCCGAACGCATCCCCGCGCTCGGCTAAACGGACTGACCGCAATGTCCGTCCATTCCTGATGCGAGAAGTCGCGCAGCAAAAGTCCGTTTTGCCTCTTCGAACCGCGCATCTAACCTCGCATACGCAGCTTGACGAACAACGGCGAAGTGCGCACGAAGCCGAGGTGGATCGTCCAGCAATCTGACTACTTTTGCGGCAAGTGCGTCCCAATCACAGTCGAAAACCGAGCCTTCTGTTGTCTCACCAAAGTTCGCCAGCCAGTTCACGAGCTTCGAACCACGCGCGAGACCCAAGATCGGCGTTCCAACATTCGCGGCAAGAATGAGCAAATGAAGGCGGTTTGACAGGACGAGATCGCAAGACGCCGCTTTCCTGGCGACCGCGTCCGGTGTCGTTCCTCCGAAGATATCTGTCACGCCCAATGTGCGCAGAAGGACGGAATCCGTCTTCGGATTCATCGGGATGCCAACAACTGAAAGGCCCGCCGACGAGAGACGCGCAAGAAAGCGTTTCACTCCCGTCGTATCCGTGACGGCACGTTGCGCCGAAAGGCAAAACCCCAGTGTCGACGCTCTTGACGTGGTGCGGACGGTGCTGCGGCTTTGATAGATGGCCGTATCGGATGTAGTTGCAGCCCGACCATACCCGAATCGGGCGAGCACCTCCGCACTCTCTGGGTCACGGAGCCAGACTCCCGCGCATTTCGGAAGAGTCGCACAGACTTGCCGCGTCAGCCGTCTTCGCAGAATGCCCTCATATAAGCCGACAAGGCCCACACATGCCAGCAATCTGCGGCGGCGACCTCGCGCCTTGAAGAAGACAGGATTGAGCTCGTTATCCATGCCAACGCCCCAGACGAATGTGCGGACCCCGGCTTTCTGAGCCAGGCGAAGGAGGTCCAGCGCAACAAATGGATAATCAGAAAGGCCCGTCGCACCACACCAAACGTACACGTCAAAGGCTTTCACTATTGCGTTAAAGCCCTTGGTTGAGACGCCGGCAAAGCCGTAGGATGGAACGACTTTCACGCCCAAGAGCGTTGCTGTAGCCGTGTCATTTGTCGCGACCGCAAGTTCGGCAGATGGCGCAATCTCGCGCATCAGCCTGACGACACAGGCAAGAATCGCTTCGTCGCCAATGTTGTCACACCCCAACGGGATGCCACCCAGGAGAATCTTCATGTCCGTCCTCTTGCTGAACGATAACGCGAACTTTCTCGAAGAAAAGCTTGCGCAGTCTGGGCAAGCGGCGCGCATGCCGTTCAAGCGACCAAAGGACAAACTTCCACCGCGCGGCGAACTGATAGCGCGCAGGGACGTCAGGATTGAATGTCTCAAACCGATCACGCATGACCGAGAGCTGCCATTCGAGTGCATGGATGCGGAACTCGAATCCGCTCATGAAGCGTTCCGCGACCTCAGCCATCGTCACACACGGATGCCGGGCCTGATAAGCTTTCACCGCATGCGCAAAATAGCCTAGATAGAAGTTGGCGATCGCGTCGAGGTTCGCATCCGTGTAAGAGAGATCCGGCCAACCGAAACTTCCGCGGACGGAGCAGGTCGTCACGCGCTTGGGGACGACCATCTCGCGCACGAGGTCATACTCGAACTCGTAGATTTCCTTGCCGACGCCGTAAAGCGGTGTTCGCGTCGCGGCGTCAAACTTCTTCATAACGAGGTTCTGTGCAGCCGCATCGCCCATCAGCGTCGAGAGAGAGAGCACGACCTCCTTCTCCTCGGTACCTGACCCATCCGCCGACTGGAAGTAGTTCGCCGGAATCGCATCCATCGGCTCGCCCTCACACCGACGGCGTATGTAGTGTTCGTGGACGCCGTGGTGTCGGCCCGGACGATGTTTCAGCAGTTGGTAGTAGTCGCTCAAGGCGATTCCAAGCGAGCGGAGCGCGCCAATGCGTGACAACAGATAGCCCGAATAGCCGCTCCCTGATCCCGCGAGTCTCTTTTCGACCAGCGAATTCTCAAGTGGACGGCGGCTCGTCTTGTAGACAATCTCGCGCGTATCACCCTTTCCAAGCGGCGAGTCTTCATCCTTCGTACGCAATTCGTAGACATTCGCGTACTCGACTGTCTCGTCCTTTGACATGAAGCCCCGCAGATTCGCGACAAGAATCTCCGTACGCGAGTCCGCCCCCGGATGCAGGACCGGACGGCCTTCGACAAACGTCGCACCCGGGAGAGCCGTCCGACGGTCGTCAAATGCCGGCGTCGTGCCTTCGCCGACGACCGAATAGACTTCGCCCGTGATGTGCATATACAGAGTCTCTATGAAATCCTTCGAGGACTCGTCCGCCAACGTGGACCGCGCGAGAAGCGAGCGGTAGAGCGCGACAATCTCCTGCACTCGCTGGATCACGCCCAGCTGTCCCAGCCGGTTCAGCGCGACGGCCTCCATGAGGCGCTCGATCTCCGGAACGAGCCGATCCCCCGCAACGCCACGCAGGAGCCCGAAGAACTCGATTTCATGGTGCCCACGATACTTCGGTAGACGCATGAAGGACACGCGATTCCCTTCGTAGACTCCGACAAGTTCCTTCAATCCCTTTAGAAAAGCCGGCGGATCCGTCTCGGCCAGGAACGAGAAGCGCACGAACTCCGAATAGGTCAGCCAATGGACGCCGCGCGTCGAATGGTAGTAGGTCAGGCTCGTGCCAATGCGCTTCTTGGCGGCGGCGAGCGCCACGCGCATCTCGTTCTCCGTCCACGCCAGCGGCTTGACGCGCCATTCCTGCCCGAGGCGACGATAGAACTCCAGCGTCGTCTCGTTGCGCTCGCCCATGACAATGTCCGGAAAGGTAAAGCCGACTGTGCCGATCAGCCAATCATCGGCTTTCACAAGCGTCGACGTCGGCAGTTCGCGCTGAGACAATTCGATCGTGTCGCCAGTGACGTTCGCGCAGAGAATTCGATGCATCAGGACCTCTCCGCGTACGGCGGACTTCAGCGACGAGAGTTTCCAAAACCGACCGTCCAAAAGCGGAAATGCCGCAACAGAGTGATTCCCTGTCGTCAAGGTGAGGACGCGACCGCGCGCGCGACGCCGAAGGGCCGACTTCTCGACGACAAGAACACTTGCTCGCGCCGAAAGGTGCGCGCCTATTCCACGCTCGAAGATAAACGTGTCGTTGCCCAAGTCATAGGCGTCAAACGTCCGTGCGATGCCCATCGCCACGGTCCGAACCGCATCCGGACGGCGGACGCCGTGCGTCTTGATGCGCTTCAGAAACTGGCGTATTGCGTTCATGCGCACGAATGGTCATGCCCGCACGCACAGGGGCCGTCATGGTTGGAATGGTGATGCCCGCAGGAACAACAGTTCCCATCATGCGGTGATGCGTGAGAAGCCGACTTCTCTTTCGCAATCAAGTCTTCCGCAAGTGCGCCAAGCGCATCAAGGCCCGCGCGGTCAGACGCGTCCAGTAAGTTCACGAGCGCGGGCAAAACATAGCGGCCGAACTGCGGCTGGCCTACGGACGTCAAACGCCCGTAGGCACCCAGACATTGCACGAGACGTTGAATCGCGGCAAACGGCAGAATTTTCGGCATGTCTTCGCGACCCGACTTCTTCGCATAGAGCGCGATGAGCGCTCGTCGCTCGCCCTCGGTGAACGTTACATATGGATCGTAGACCAGCGACGCGAGGTCGTAGGCCGCCGGACCGAGGCGCATGCCCTGAAAGTCGATGAACGAAAAGCTGTCGCCCTTCCAGAGGATGTTCGTGGACTGGAAATCGCGGTGGACGAGAGCCTTCGGCTCGCACTCCAACAACATCGCGACATGTCCGAGTTCCTTTCGGACTTCTGATGGCAACGTCATCCCGAAGCGTGAGCCAAGACAGTGCTTTGCGAACAGCCCATGCTCCCACTCCCATGTCTCATCGTCAAACGGCGGCAGAAGGTCCGGCAAGTCACTTTCTGCGCCCAGCGCGTTAAAGCGAACCAACGTCTCGACGATCTTTACGTAGTCTTCCAGCGACATTTTGCGCTCAGTTCCGGCATTCTCCAGAACAAGCGTCTTGGCCGCCGCATCGTCGAAGAGAACCTTTGGCACGGGCATGCCTTTCGCCTTCAGCCAGCGAGCATGTCCTGGATATTTCCCGTTTTCGTTTCGGTTGCCGTCGTCATAGAGAATCGCAATGCCGCGATTACATCCGAAGAAAACGCGGTCACTGCCTCGCGCACTGAGAAACTTGAAGTCTTTCGCCTCCGTCGCCTTGAGCTGGGGAATGTCGGCAAAGGCATTCTCATTCCCGTCCCGATTGAGGTCAATGTAACGCGCAATCGTTCCCGCGTCCTCCCAAAGGAAGTTATCCGACTGGATGGCCCTCATGAAGAGCCCGGCCATCATCGCCTTCTCGTAGGCCGAGACAATCGACGAGAAGCCTTCTGGCTTCACGAAATCAAGTACGCGCGGCTTCAAGATCGAGATGCCGCAGTAGGTAAAGGTCCCGTTCATCCCCGCGTCATCACTTCGCCAATTCGTGACAAAGCTGGACATTGGCTCGACCTCAATTGTCCGGGGACCCTCCTTTGTGACGAGACAGACACCAAGGACGTCCTCATCCGTTCTGGCCAGCTCGAACGCCGCGCCGAGGTCCGGCATGTTTTCGACAATGATATCAGAGTTCACAAGATAGAACGGCTCGTCACCGATCCAGTCGCGGATGGGGTTAAGGACCCCACCATTGCCGAGGATCTCTGGCTCGTAACTGACTTTGATGCGTACCTTTTCGCCTTGCGTCTGGGCCGCGCTCCGATAAGCGTCGCTCCATTCGCGAATTTGTTCGTGCAGGTGATGCGAATTGACGATGAAATCATCGACACCGCGCTCGCGCAGAAGCGACATCATGCGGTCAAGCATCGTTTCGCCCCAAACGGGCATTAATGGCTTCGGCGTGACGCAGGTAAACGGACGGAGACGCGTTCCATGCCCAGCCGCCAAGACCACTGCTTTCTTGACCATCGCCACGCTTCCTTCACCGATAGATGTTGCGCGGACGTTGCACATGGACCTTCGGCTCCTCCAGCAGAAGAGAATACCACTGGTCTCCCAGCCCCGAATTGGTGAAATGGGCGACGCGATTGTTCATCAGACACTCGTGGTTACTCTTCAGCGTCGCATCGTCGCTCTTCTTCAAGGCTTCCGTCAGGGTTTTGAATGCGCCGTCCGCATCCGAACGCTGAACCTGAATCCAGCTCATCGTCGCGGCCAGCAGAACATTCCCGTTGTAGCGCGTGCGCGCGGCGGCTTTGCGGTAGACTTTTGCGATTTCCTCCGTCGGCTTCTCCTGCATATAGGCACGCGCCATCTTGATGCAGCACATCGTCGGATCAAGGCAAATCGCTTTCGGCATGAGCGCATCAACGGTCTTGAAGTCTTTGATCATCCACGAGAGCTGCAGTCTGGCCGTCGCAATTTGACGCTCCATCATCGGCACCCACAACTTGTACTTCTGCAATGTTTCCGTTTGCGCAAGAGCCTCTTTGACGAACTCCTTTGTGTCTGAAAAGATCTCGCGTTGCGCAGCCTGGATCGACCCCGGCGGCCGGATCTGCCAGCGCTGCATTTTCGCCTGCAAGCGCTTCTGCCCAGACAGAAGAATGGCCTGAACCTTCTCCATCTCGGCCTTGACGCGTTTCTGGATCAAGAAACCCACCACACCTTGGAACACGCCAAAACCGAGAACACCCGCAAAGATGCTCCAACCGAACCCCCAATCTCCGGCATAATACGCCGTGGCAAAACTGCCGCATCCAACGGCAATCGCTACTATCAATGTAATCATGGCTAAAATTATACCACTTTTCCCCACGCGCCGTCAAAAGGGGCAGGGAAATGCGTTAGATGACCATCTCCGTTGACAAGGGAAGCCCCGCACGTCCGAAGCAATCGGAGGGCGTTGCCGTCACGACAAGCGGACAGCGAGCAGGAAGATCCTTGCACAAGACGATCCAGTCCGTCGAACATGCGGCATGTTCGCGCGGTCCCGCGAATCCGGCGGCAAACACCTGCCCCGCCTTCACCTCTCTCCCCTCGCACAAGACGCGAAGCCCGTAGGAGAACACGCGAGAGCCGCGTGAGAGGTCTGTCGGCGGAATCGTCACGCGTATGCATGGAACGCGACGATACGCCGTCATCGCGAGATCGCTCCCCTCGGGACACAGCGTCGCTTGTAGCCGCGCACCCGCCCCAAACACGGGTGCGAGACCCTCCGCGCGCCGCACATCGAAGTCAAGCGCACGCGAACGCCCGGCGGGTATCGGCACAATCCAGTCAGGTCCTATGGGAAGGTCTACGACGGATGACCGCCGCGCCACGACAAGATGGTCGGAATAGACGTCGACCATCTCAAAGCATCCGCCGGCAGGATCTCCACCCCAGTTGTCGGGATCATTGAGCGGCTTCATGATGTGCGTTTTGAACGACGGATGCCAGAAAGCCGTGCCGTTGTCATAGGTGAATGAATAGCCCCCTTCGTGCAGACAACCCGCGCCAATGGATGTGAACGCGCCCTGCCAAACCGCCCGTTCATCCGCCAGCGAACAGTGCGAATGGCCCGAGAAGACGACCGCATTCGGGAAGCCGACGAACGCACGCGCAGCCAGACCTTTGTCCCCGTTTTCGCCACCGTACAAACCGTGACACGTCCCCTTCGGAGGTTCGTGCTGACAGTGGAAAAACGGCTTCTCGCGGTCGAACTCTGCCCGATGCGCGGCCATATAGCCTTCCAAGTCCGGATTGAATGTCTGCCATTGCGAACCCATGAACATATAGCCTTTCACTGCCTTGCGCCAGACAGGCTTGAAGTCTTCATCAAAGAGACGCCGCCAAGTCCGCTGGGCGTTGTCGGCATAGAACAGCCAGTTCTTGCGCCGTTCCGCCTCGCTTTGCGCCGCAAGTCCCCTCTCCCACGCATCGTGATTGCCCGTCGAGATCATCAACTCGACCTTTGGACCAGTCTTCGGGAAAACCCGATACCAGATGTCGGCGAATGCTTCCATCTGCCAAATCTGTCCCAAATGGGCAATATCGCCGGGAAAGAGGACGGCATCCACATCTCTTGCCTTCAACCACTGCAATGCGAAAGCGAGACGTTCGGACGATTCCTTGCGCCCTCCAATGTGGACATCGCTGACAACACCGAAGCGAAGAAGTGGCCTCGGCTTTTCCGCGAACAGCATCGGCATAAAGCTCCCCGCACCACAGGCGACAAGCCCGCCAACAAAAGAGCGACGCGTGACAGAAGACTCAATCGGACTTGACATTACCATCTTCCTTTCCATAGCATAATGCGAATATCACTAATCATTACGGATATTTTAAGCGCGAATGCGTTTCATCGCCGCGCGATACTGTTCGCGGTCCGGAATCAATGTGCAGTCGCTCTTGCCCAGCGCCGTTAGCATCGGTACGCCCTCAGACGATGACAGAAGCCAAGCGTCAAGGCCGCATAACAGGCTGTCGGTCTGCTGAAGCAGATACTGTGCGTGAGAGAGACCGTCCAGCGCACCGGCCGAGCGAAGAAGCTCAAAGACACGCAAACCGTCCGCTTCTGAGATGACGTTCATCTCTTGCGCAACGGAAGCCTCCATCAGCGTCGCAATCGATACGGAATACCCATACGGCTGCTTGTAGCCGCTCATGGACTCCAGCCGATGTGCCGCCCAAAGAGCAATGTCGGACACGCTTTTCTTCATGCGCGACGCGACGACGGCCTCTACGACGCCGTCCAAAGCCCCTTCGCGGCGAGCGGCATAGTCCGCCCTCAATCTCTCCAGTTTCTTCAGCAACGCCGCGTCAGATCCAACCGCGACTCGCACGGCCTCGCCCATGCCACTGCGCCAAACCCCGTCCAATACGGTCTTCGCGAGCGTCGGATCGATGACGATCGCTGATGGGACGGACGGCACACGCAATGCGTCTTTGACTGACGCCAAATTGATCGCCGCATAATCCGCAAATGCCGCGCCCAGCATCGCCGTCGGCGTTGTCGGCATCCGCACCAGCCTCGTGCCGCCGCGCACTTGGGCTGCGGCGTAACCCGTAATGTCCAGAATCGTGCCACCGCCAATCGCAAGGACGATGTCGTTCTTTCCGAGCTTGGCCTCAAGGAGAGCCGAGACGATCTTGAGCACGCTTTGAAGGTTGTCGGACTTCACTTTCTCGCCACCCGAAATCACGACGGGCGTTCCTGCGAGGTTGATGCCGTGCGTCTGCACATAGTGCCCGATTTGCGTGCCAAGGCTCTCGTTCCGCTGAACGACATTCATGTCCGCGACAATGAACACGCGCGACGCCCCGGACAGGAGGTTCGCGAGCGCGGGCGATTCGCCAAAGGCGTCCGAGACGATTTCAACAGGATAGGTGGAGGAGTTCTTCCGCATGTTTTCTAACGACACTGGTGAGGTGTTCGCCGCCAAGCATGCGCGCGATTTCAGAGATGCGCGCATCGTCCTCGACGGCCGAAATGGCTGTGCGCGTACGCCCATCCGCGATGCGCTTTGAAACGACGAGATGCCGCGTTCCGTAAACGGCGGACTGCGGCAGATGGGTAATGGCAATGACCTGATGACGACGCGCGACGGCACGCAGTTTCTCCCCGACGGCCTTGCCGACTTCGCCGCCGATGTTCGCATCGATCTCGTCAAAGACGAGCGTCGGCGTGTTCACTCCAATCGTGGCGTGTTCCGACACGACGGCCTTCAGCGCCAGCATCACGCGCGCAATCTCGCCCGAACTCGCGATTACCGCAAGCGGACGTGCCGGTTCGCCGGGGTTGGGCTCAAACATGTAGACGACACGGTCGCACCCGTGAGACGCCGGCTCTTGCGCCTCCAGCGCGATGCGGAACTTCGCCCGCAGAAATCCGAGGTCCTTCAGTTCTTTCGTCACGGCCTTCGACAGCCGTTCGCCCGCCACCGCGCGCGTCTTCGTCAGCATCGCCCCTGCCGCTCGCACGGAGGCTTCAGCCACGGCCCGTTTCGCGTCAAGTTCGCGCAGGCGTTCGTCACGGTTCTCAATTGCGGACAACTTCTCGCGCTTCTCCGTCAGGAGTTCCCGCAGACGCGCAACGGTCTCGGCGTGGTATTTGCGCTTCAGGCGGTTGACCAACGTCAAACGCGCATCCAGCGCGGCCAAGTCCTCGTCTCCGCCGTCCAGCGCGGATGCCGCGTCTGCAATCGAGCGCGAGAGCTCCTGCACACGAATCGTAATGTCGTCCGCCTCACGCATCCATGTTTCAGCCTGCGGAAGATGCCGAGACATCGCACGGAACTTCGGCTGAAGCGAGGACATGATCTCCGACACGCTCCGGTCACCCCCGAGAGCCTCCGTCAACGCATTGGCGCTCTCGACGATCTCTTCGGCATGCGCCGCCGCCCTATGACGGTCGGCAATCGTCTCGTCGTCATCGTTGAGGTCGGCAGACTCCAGTTCATCGACTTGAAAGCGCAGCATATCCACTTCGTCCTCGCCGCCTGCGGATACCAGCGCGGCAATTTCAGCCGTCACGACCGAGAAGTCGCGCCAACGCGCCGCATAATCCGCCGCCACGCGCTCATTCTTCCCATAGGCATCCAGCGTCTCTCGTTGGAAGCACTCTTCGGCCAGCTTCTGGTTCGCCGTCGGGCCATGTATGTCAACGAGCGCGTGTCCCAGTTCCTTCAATTCGGAGACGGAGACGCTCTCGTCGTCGATCCAGGCGCGCGAACGCCCTTCACGCGTCACCGTGCGGCGGACGACATGGTCATCGAAGTCGGCTTCGACTTCAGCTTCTTTCGCGCCCTCGCGCACGACCGAAGCCTCCGCCCGCCCGCCCAGCACGAGATCAAGCGCGCCCATCAGGACCGACTTGCCTGCACCCGTTTCACCTGTAATGACATTCAAGGCGGGATCGAACTCGACCTCGACACGCTCGACGACCGCGAGATTCCTGACTTTAAGACGGTTGAGCATCCCCACCGTATGTTCTTCTGTTTGTCGTTCAGATCTTGCTCTCCACATGCAAGGCACAGCCGAAGCAAGTGGAGCGGGCGATGGGAATCGAACCCACGTAAGAAGCTTGGGAAGCTCCTATTCTGCCATTGAATTACGCCCGCAGTTCCTAAAGGCTTGGCGGAGAGAGAGGGATTCGAACCCCCGATACCCTTGCGGGTATGCATGATTTCGAGTCATGTGCATTCAACCAGGCTCTGCCATCTCTCCTGCAACAGGCGCGTATGATACCAAAAAGCGCATGCGCTTGTCAAATGGGCGCGTCACGCGATAGCCCGTGCTCCGTCGGGCCATAGTCCACCGACTCCAATTTTCACGGATGTGCCCTCAAGAAAGCCTCGACTTCAGCGCGCGTGGGTGCGGCAGGCGGGCGGCCCGAGAGACCTCGGCACTTGATCGCCGAAACTGCCGCGCCAAACCGCTGGCAGTCGAGCAAATCGTGCGTTTCCTGCCAACGCACGGCAAAACCCGTATGGAAAAGGTCTCCACATCCCGTCGTATCCACGACCTTCTCGACCGGGAACGCCGGGCATTTCACGAGCGAAGTCCCGTTGAAGCACATCGAGCCCCGAACGCCCATTGTCGCGCCGCAGACCGTCGGACGATACCGTGCGTAAAGTGCGCGCACTGCCGCTTCGACCTCATCTTCCGTATAGCCGTCCGTGACGAGCGTGCCTCGTCCGGCCGCGACGGAGACGGCAAACTCGCCCGAACAGATGAGAAGGTCCGCCAGCGTCAGCAGGTCCTCCATGCCCGAACGGATCGTCCCCGCGTCATACATGACCGTCACGCCCGCTTCCCTCGCAAGCCGTGCCGCCACAATCGCTCCTTCGGCATTGTGCCCGTCTATATGCAGGATCTTCGCCCGACAGATCGCTTCGGCTCTCGCTGGCGTAATCTCGTCCGCCGTCAGCTCGTCCAGGCCCTCGCGCGTCCAGGCGCAGGAGCGGTTGCCCGTCTTTTCGTCAATCCACAAGTAGGCGATTGCGCTTGTCGCGCCCTTGCGAATGGCCACCAATGAGGTATCGACGCCCTGCCGCGCAAAGGTTTCGAGTATCATTCGCCCATCCGCGTCGTCCCCAACCGTGCCGATAAACGCCGCGCGTTGGCCCAGCGTTGCCGCGCCCGCCGTCGAGTTGCCCGCCGGGCCACCGCCCAAGACGGCGTGGGAGAGCATCTTCACCTTCGTGTCAAGGGGGATGAACGGAAGAACCGCCAAATGGTCGTTCGAGACGAACCCAAGCCCAATGTAGTCAAATTGCTTCATGTCGAAAATTATACTAAAATTGCGCTGAGAAGAGAATGGCAAACAATGGAGGATTATGAGACGATTTGAGAACACGGGGAAAATATGATAAACTACACGCCATCATGGAGAAATTTCGTACGCATCTCATCTTGGACTACCTCAAGGCGCGGAAACGTTGCACGCTCATTGAACTGATGAAGAAGTTCAACGTCAGTTCGGCGACCATTCACCGCGACGTCAAAGAGCTCTCCCAACGCGACGCCGTCTCGAAGGTGCGCGGCGGTCTCATCTGGAACGAATGCGACGCATTGCCAGACGAATCCAGCGGCTATCAGGAGCGCGTTGTCACGAACCGCAAGACGAAGCTTGCCCTTGGGCGAAAGGCCTTGTCGCTCGTCTCGGAAGGCGACATCCTCTTCCTCGACTCTTCGACGACCGTCTACGAGTTCGCCCAGCTTCTGAGGACAGCTGACTTTCAGCATCTGACGATAGTCACGAACTCCGTTTCAATCATGCAGAACTTCCGCAAGTACCCTCCGCAATATGTGCTGATCGGGCTGGGCGGGAACTTCGATTCGCAGCTCAACTCGATTCTTGGCGCGGCAACCATTGAACAGCTCTCACACTTCAACATCACCAAGGCCTTCGTCTCGGCGTTCGGCATGGACTCGAAGACTGTGACGACGAACCACGAACGCCAAGCCGAACTCATCCGACGCGCGCTCGACAGTGCCGAGAAGCGATACCTTCTGCTCGACCACTCGAAAATCAATCGAACCGGTCTCTACCGCCTTGCGGCGCGCGGCATGTTCGACGAGATCATCACCGACTGACACGCCGTTTCAGCGTGTCCCGTCGGTATAGAGAAGACGCGTGCCTCCCGCCTCTGCACGCGTGTAGGACTTCGTGCGCGGATCGTAGTAGGGCACAGACACTTTCGGAGTCTCCGCCGCGCCGTCCGCGACGAAGAATCGTCGATATTCGATCTCCGTCACACGACCTTCGCGGTCCGTCTGGCGTGCCCATTCGAACGCCGAGCCCGGCAATACGTAGTCTGCAGGGACATACCCTTTCGGGATGAGGCGATAGGAGATCGTCACGACATCATTCGTTTCGACGCGCAGAATGTCACAGGTCTCGCGGAGATGAAGCCCTTCCGAGACAATGCCCGCGAAGTCGGACGGCTGACCGTCCGTCGCAAGGGCCTTGACCTCCAACGCCATGGATGACGTTTCGCAGGAGAAAGAATTGGAGAACGTGAAGCTGAAGAAACCGCCGCCTCGACGCGTCTCGCGCCCCGAGGCCATGCCCTGAATCGTAAACGACAGGTTGCCCTTAAAGGGCACGTCGTAGCGAACCGGGACGGATAGACGCTTGATGACGTTGGACGGGTTGGCAGCTGGCTGATCCGGCAGATTTTCAGCGCGTCCCGTGACCGTCAGGCCAAACCGCTCGGAGGGCACCATCGAGATCTGTCCAATCGAGACATTGCGCGGCGCTTCAAGAGAGACGATGAAGGCGAACGGCTCACCGACCCGCAAGTCATCCTTGTCCGTCGCCAGTGACGCGGCGATGCGGACGGGGGCACGTTCCTCCTTCTCAAACGCGCCGCCAAGAGAGACGCGCATCGACTGGCTCATCTGTTGCCGCATGCGGCGCATCTGCTCTTCCATCTGTTCAAAGAGGTCCGCGCGCGCGGGGAGGAAGACAAGTAGGACTCCCGCCAGACAGGCGAGTGCGCGGATGCCGCGCCCCAGCGCCCAGAAGAGGGCGGAAAGGAGAAGGATTCCCCCAAGAACGGTCCCGACGCGCCCTTTCCAGTCAAGTCTCAGAATCGGACGGAACACCTGTCGGGCGACGGGCAGCTCAGCGGACGGATTGTCAAACCGAAGAGCAAGCGCGGCGACCATCCCCCTCTCTATCGCGTCCGTCTGACCCGTCTGCCATTCGAGACGCGTGTAAATGCGTTCGGCACGCGCCCAATTGCCTTCGCGAATCGCACACGACGCCTCGTTCAGGCGTGCCGCCGGGAAGTCGAACGCCGCGAAGGCGTCCGCCGTCGGGTTCGCGCAGGCGCGTTTCCACGAAAAGCGCCTGTCATCCGAGAGCGCGACGCCAGGGTCTGTCACCAACGCGGGCGGCGCGGGCAATCGGTCCGTCGCCTCTTCCATCCCCGCGACCACGACATCAACGCCGGCCTTCGCGTGGACGGGAATCTCGTTCGCGCGGACAAGGCGCATCGTGCCATCGACCGCGCGATAGGAGAACGAGAGGGATGGGAAACGAAGCAGCCCAACACGACGCGGCCGGACGCGGTAGGTGAGACGGCGCGCATCTTGGAACGTATCCGTCTTCGCCGAAGCATCGTCCACCTTCCAGTCCGCACGATCCACCGCCTTGGACAGAGCCGGCGGATGCAACGCATGGAAGTCGGCGTCTCCGATGAAGTCAATCGTGAGTATCAGCGGATCTCCGACCTTCACGTTGTTGGCGTCAAAGAACGCCCGTGCCCGAAGTGCATTGCCCTGCACGCCCAGAAGTTCAATCACGCAGAATAAGAGGGTTCCCAACATCTTCTGATCTTATCGACTGTATTTGAGATTCGGTTCAACGGGATGCCGACACCTTGTAGTTCAACACGAGAGCCTCCTGACTGTGTTTGGCGATGAACTCGCGGCTGAGTCCGCGAATGCTCGACACCGCCCGCGCGACGGAAAGCGCCGCCTGGTCGGAAGTCTGATCGCCACATCCCCTCACGAGGCGAACGTCCACTAAGCCGCCCGCCGAATTGAGGCGAACGGACAGTTGCACGACTCCCGTACGTCCGATTTTCGGTTGCAGGACATTCCAGCGATCCTCAATCGCCATCTCAATCAGCGAGACGCAGCGGCTCATCTCGTTCGGCGCCAGCTGGTTCTTCGTGCCCGGACGATGCCCTAGATTCAGCAGGGCCTTGACCTGCGCGGGCGTCATCGTCTGCCGCGCCGTCCGCCCGTCGCCGCTTTCCCGCGCATCCTTCACCTCGATCTTCACGGGTTTGTTGACGGTCTTCATGCGGTCGCGAATGCGTTTCATCCTTTCTTCGCGCAACTCCTTCGCCGTCTTTTTCGGCGGTTCGGGCTTCTTTGGCTCGGGCTTCGGCGTCTTCCGCTCCGGCTCCTTCTTCGGCGGGTCCTTCTTCTCGACCTTCTTCACGATGTTCGTGACGATCTGCTCAAGAGCCTTCGGCGGATCCGGCTTCTTCTCAATCGGTTTTGGCTTCGGTTGGGGTTTCGGCGGTTCGGGCGGCGGCGGATTCTTGAGCGGCGGCGGCTCGTCCTCCTTGCCGTCAAGGTTCTCGTTGACGATGACCGTCAGGCCAATCGGCTTAATGACCTCCTTTTTCTCGAAAAGCCCGTGAACCCACGCAAAGGCGACGAACACGACGAACGCGGACAGATGCAGAAACAGCGCAATCGCGACCGTCTGTCCCGACAGGACCTTTGGACGCTTGCCTTCGATTACCTCTGTCCGCCAAAGCTCCAAGCCTCAGTTCTCCTTTGAGACAAGCCCAAGATGCCTCACGTTGCAGTTCTTGGCGATGCGGACGATCTCGTAAATCTGCCCATAGCCCGCATCGACGTCGCCGCGAATGAGAACGTTCACCTCGGGGTCTTCTGCGACGGCACGCGTCAGTTCGTCTTTCAGCAAATCGTGCGTCGTCGGCTTTTCTCCAAGAAAGATCTTGCCGTCCTTGTCGATTGAAACGGAATAGATCTTCTTCTTGTCTTCCTTCTGCGATTCGGTCTTGCCGACCGGCAGGACGATGTGAACCGTCTGTTCCAGCGTCGGCAGCGTTACGATGAAGACGACCAGCAGAAGGAACGTCAAGTCGATGAGCGAATTCATGTCGATGTTCGCCCGCGTCCCTTCGCGTCGCGCACGGGACCGTCTGCGGACCGACATCTTAGGCGCCCCTTCCCTGGAACTCACAGGCGATGCGCCCCATCAGCTCGTCCGCAAAGCCCTCCATGTCGGAGACGAGATTGCGGACCGTGGCGTTGAGACGCGTATGAGCGATGACGCCCGGAATCGCGATGAGAAGGCCGACGACCGTCGTCACGAGTGCGGCGGAAATGGACGGCGCAATCGTCGCGAGGTTCGCGCTCCCGGCTGTGCCCATCTCGGCAAAAGCGTCAAGAACGCCCCACACCGTGCCGAGCAGACCGAGCATCGGTTCCAGCGCGACAATCGTTGAGATAACGCCCATGCCATGCTCGACACGAAGCTCCTCTTCGTCCAAGATGTGTTCGCAGGTGCCGCGCACGAGTTCGATTTCGCGTGCCGTCAACGCCGCATCGCCCGTCTGCCGACCGACAAGCAGGGAGCGGACGTCTGGCGAAAGCATCTTGAGAAGGCGTTCGCACGTCTCCTTGTAGATGCCTTCAATGCCCGTCGTGACTGACGGACGACGCTGCAGGTAGTAGTCAAGGACATTCTCGCCTGACGAGAAGTCGCGCAGGAACCGCCGCGTCGCCATGCCGACGAACCCAAGTTCCTTCCACTTGCCGATGATCGTCGCCACCATGACGACGGAACCGAGAAGCTGGACGATGACGAGCGCCTGCCCCATAAGATTGGAGCCGAGAAAGCCCTGAATAAGAGAATCTGCGAGAAGCATAGTTGTTTGTTGTGTTTTATGAACGTTTGAACCAAGAAAGGAAACATTGCCGAAGAGACCTCGCACCCTGAACGAAGGTTTTGTCCCTCAGTCAAGCCGTTCGATCCCCACAAGACCTTGTATTATAGCAAATTCTCGCCACAAAGGCACCCCGACAGTGCGGATATCAGGTTCACGTCTCTTGAGTTTCACAAACCACGCGGTCTTCGCCGCCCAAGGCTGGGTGGAGACAAAGACGTCGTCGCCAACCGCGGCGCGCACCTCCTCCGTCTCGTCTGGGCCGAGCTTCACGCGTGCCTCGCGCACCGGGTTCGCGAGCTCAAACGGCCCGAATTCCAAATGCGCGGGCTCGATCGCGGGACTGCAAGGCCACAACGGACCATCGCAGAAAGAAGACAGAGACTGATGAGTTTCTTCATGATTGTGTGCGTATTTGGCAGACGTTCGTCAAAAGAGCTATTGGACGGCTGTCGCGTCTTTCGCAAAAGGCTGGGGACGGTACACGGATCCGTCTGGATTCACGAGCAGATAGCTGATCGGCCCCACGGTCTCTCCCTTCCAGCCATACGGCACGGCGCAGTAGTTCGAGACGATCTTCGTGCCGTTGCCGAACGTCGTGAGGAAGACGCCGGGCGCGAGCGTGTCGTGGCGCGTCATCAGCTCCTTCTGGAGGTGGCGCACGGGTACGAACTCGTCCCACGCCTTCCTGATGCGCGGCACGTCCGCGAACTTGTAGGTGTAGAAGATCGGGCGGCCGCCGAACTCCACGATCTTGAGCGCGACGCGCGGGTCCTCCACGCCGTCGCCCTCCATCCAGCGCGGGTCGCCGCTCTTCTCCAGCTTGTAGAGGCACTTGCCGCGCGTGTGGTTTTGGCACCAGCGGTCCGGCGTGTAGAGGATGATGCCGTGGTAGACGAGTTCCCAAAGCGGATAGACGCCCGTCACGAGCTTCGGCAGCCTGCCCTCGTCCAGCAGCTTGAGGTCGCGCTCGACGTAGTTGATGTAGTCGAGGTTCCCCGCCACGTGGTCGTAGCCCGACTCGCTCGCCGCGCCGCCCATCAAACGCCGCCCCTCCGCGAGGATGCGGTTCTGGAACGCGGCCATCTGCTCCGGCGTGCAGGGGTGCTTCGGATCGCCGCAACGCTGCGGATAGGTAGCGGAATAGACGTCGATGTAGTGCGGGCCGCGAATGCCGAGGTCCGCCATCTCCTTCATTTCCTGCGGCAGCCAATGTTCCCAGGCGTGCTTCTGGCACACCCAGTAGCACCGTCCGCCGGCCCAAAGCCCGCCTTTGTCGAGCGTACCGTCCGCGCGCTTGCACACCCAGTCCTCGCTCCACAGGCGGGAACACATGTAGCCGTCCGTGTTGCTCGCGTGGAGCGCGAACTGGTAGCCGAGCCTTTTGGCCTTCTCGATCAACCGCCCGAACGCCTCCGCGCCGCCCGCCTCCGCGCCGACGGGAAAGTGGCCCGGCACGCGCCCGTCGTAACCGCCGTCCTGCCAGCCCGCCGAGCAGATCGAAAGCTTGTCCACGCCCGCGTCCTTGAGCGCCTGCAGGAACTCCTCCGTCACGCCGAAGGGCATGTGGACGACGACTGGCGGCTCTTCGCCGCGCCGGAAGAAGAGCTTCGCGTCCTGCTCGTCGGGAATCGGCTTCGCGGCGTGCGTCTGGATGCGCACGACGATTGCGTCACAGAGATAGGCGAGTTCGGGGCTGTCCTTCAGGCGGTCCTTGATCGTCCGCACCGCGCCACGTTCCAGCTGGTACCCCCGGTAGGCATGGGCGAGGCCGTTGTAGTCGGCCGCCGCGCCCGTGAGCGGACGGTAATCGACCACGATGTCATCATAGGCGTTCGTGAAGAACGCCTTCACCCGGTCGTAGCGGAACCGGGGAAACGTCTCGTAGGCCCCCTTTTGCGCAACGGCCATGAAGTCATAGTCGAAGCGCCAGGTCTTCACATGGCCATACCAGAGCGTGTCACCCCGCTTGAGCCCGAAGACGGGCATGAGCTGTCGTTCCTTCACGTAGACGCCGTCGTCCTGATCAAGGCGACCGTAGGTGCCGCGCGCCTGGATCCAGTAGCCATCGTCGCCCTTTCGCGCACGCATGAACGCGGGCACCACCTCCACGCTCCAGGCATCCGCCGGAATCTCCTCTTTCGGCAGGACAAAGCGAAAGCCCCCGCCAGACAGCGGTCGCAGGTCAACCGTGCGCGTCTCGGTGCGGATCGTTTCTTTCGGCGTGCCATGGAGAATGCGCACTTCGGCCGTTTCGGCGCACACGGTAACGGACAAGATCGCGACGAGGAACACGATGCAGATCCCAGCCCCTTCGTAAGTCCGATTGCGCCGCACCCCACAATCACAACTCGCCGTTTTGCCCAGTCCGTTTTTCTTTGTCATGCCGCTTTTCTTTGTCATGCCGCTTGATTTCCTTTCTGTTAACATATCCTTTTACTAAGGTAAATTATACCAAAATCATCCGTTCTTGTGTTCGTCCGTAAGAGCGAAAATGGTAATATCTAACGGGTCAGCAAAGAAGAGAGACCGGCCAGGGGGTTCAACCAAAGAAGAAAAGCGAACAACGCCACCCCATAGATGCCGGGGACGTCCCGGAACGGATGCGTCAACCGATGCGGATAGAAGAGCCGCCTCTATGCGGATGGAAGATGCGTCTCCATGCGGATGGAAGAGCCATCCCCATGGGGGTGGCGCACCCGGACATGGCAGAGGCGCCAACTAATCCTCCGAATAGGTCGTCATGCGGATGCCACCGGCCTTCAGGCGCGCGGCAAACGCACGGCACTGCTCAAGGAACTTTGCGCGGTCTTTTGTCCACTGATGGCTGATGTAGGCGAACGACTGTCCGCTCGCGACGGCTGCGGCCACGCGGGCGTAGACCTTGTCGACGTCCGGCACGCGGTCAAAGAACTCAAAGTCTGACCGACGGCACCACGGTGACTTGGGCGGCAGGTCCTTGGCGAGCGTCGAGTCCGCAACCGTATAGCCGAACGCATCGCCGTAGACGGCCTTCATCCGCCGCCAGTCCACGCCCCCTTCCCAGCCGCCGGGGCGAATCCACGTCTTCGGCGGCGGCAACCCGTGCGCAACGAACAGCGAGACGGACGCCTGCGCCTGCGCACGCAGGAGGTCAAGCGACGGCTGGACGGCCTCATCTGCGAGAATGACGATCTCGCACGGCCCGAATGAGTCTGTCGTCCAGCGCCCCCAGAAATCCGAGCACCTCTGCTCGGGCCCCTTCTTGAACAGACCGTAGCCGCAGTCCTTGCCGAAGCCATATGTCCTGCCGACCGACGGGACGTGGAACTTGCGGCTGAACCCCTGCGCACGCAGGAACGCCGGATCGGACGAGCGCAGGACGCCGTTCGTCATCGTCGCCCGCACACGCACGTTCGCGGCACATCCGAGGTCAATCTCCGGGCGGCAGAGGACGAGCCGCCCGTCCTGCTCCACATGGTCGAAGAACTCCGCCAACCGATGACGGTCCGCCTCGGCCGCCGTCGCGCACAAGAGCTTGAACACGGAATGCTGCGCGGTGTGATCCATGATCTCGTGTCCACGCGTCGCCAAGTCGCGGAGCGCGGCCCACTGCCCGTCGTCAAGCGTCGCCGCGTTCACGGCAAACGAGCAGCGCCCGCCGATCGCCTCGAAGATTTCCGCGACCTCCCGCCACTGCGAGACAGGCTTGTTGTCGTCAAACCGCATGACAAAGGACGGCCTCGAACATTCAGGTTCCTTCGCATGGCTGTGGATGAGCCGCCAGCCAGGCGGCGCCGCGAACGCCTCCTCCCGGCGTCCGCCCTTTTTCGTCCAGTCGTACACGATTTCGCCGCTGGGGACGGGCAGCGTGACACCGCAGAAGTCGAGATCGACGTCCGTCGGACGCACCGTCACGGTCTTCTTCAGGTGGTTCACCTCCACGCCGAGAACGCTGCGGACGAGCAGCACCGCCGTGTAGGAGGCGAAGCCGTGGTTGCAGCTCGCGTTCGCCCGGTCATGTTCCCACAGCGTGCCCGTCCGCTCCGCCATGTACGTGAAGTAGCCCTTCGTCTCGTCGAGGATCTGCCGCCCGCGCCCCGCACGCTCCAGAAGCTTCAGGCGCAGGTAGTTTCCGATGAAGGCGTTGGAAGGCCAGATCTCGGGGTACTTCAGCAGCTTCGTGCGGTCGGCGGGGTCGTAGCGCTTCGGGCCGAAGTCCGCAAGCAGCGTCTTCCAGAGCGCGGGATGCGTCTCGGGCGTCGCGATCCGGTGGAAGAAGGCGTAGTACTGGCACGTCTCCGTGCATTCACCCGAAAGCTTGAGCGAACCGTCCTTCTGGCGGACGGCGTTGTCGCAGAACCACGTGCCCGTCCAGCTCTGTCGACGAACCGTCTCCCGTACGCGCACGGCTTCGGCGGAAAGGTCCGGCCGCCCGTAAAGGCGGCCCATCGCGTCAAGCGCATCAGCCCAAGTCATGTTCGAGGGATAGTTGACGTCCTGCACAAGCTTGTTCGCGCAGCTCCACTCCACGAAGACCCAGCCCGGCAGGCGTTCGAGAAGACCGTCCGCATTGCGGTACTTCCAGAGGTAGTCCACGAACTTCTCAAGGCGCGGACGCAAGGCGTCCACCGTCGCGCGGTCACCCGTCCGCCGCAGATACTCCTCCGTCTCCAGCACGAACCACATCGCCCAATTCGGAATGTGGACACGATCACGATGGTCTGACGGATAGCACATCGGCAGAGCACCCTCCGCAATGTCATCGAACACGGGCGGAAGCGCCAGGTTCTCCTCGAAAATGCGTTCCAGCGCGAAGTCGCCCGTGAGAAGCGTGGAGGCGGGGGCGGTAAAGTAGGCGTCACAGTTCCAGCCCGCGCGCTCGCGACTCGGGCAGTCCATGAACACGTCCACCGCGTTCTGACGGAACGTCTCCTTTGCCGCCTCGAAAATCTCCACAAGCGCGGGGTCGCTCGCGCGGAAACGGGCGCGTTTCGCCGTCGGGTTCTTGTAGCTGCGAAAACGCGGCGCGGAGACGACCATCTCGCCCGAGACGACGTCCAGCTCCACGTAGCGCATCGTGTAGGGCTCGAAGGCGTCCACCTCGTAGACGCCCGGGGCCGCGAAGTCCCACACGAGCGCGTTGCAGCAGTCCTTGTAGCGCCGGATGCCGCGTGCCTCGCCGTTCGCGTCCAGCACCTCGTCGAACTGCAGGACGAGCCGCCCCGGCGTCTTCACCTCCACGCGCAGCCCCGGGAACCCCGTGTCGTTGAACCCGTTGTCGAAAACCATCGACGCGCCCGCCGTGAGCGCGAACGACGCGGATGCCTTCTCGGCGTCCGTCGCCGGACGGCGGTCTGAGCTGACGAGGCGCTGGGCGAGGAAGGAGACGTTCAGTTCGAGATCCGCAGGCGGGAAGCCCTTGAAGGTCGGCGTCTTCCCCGGCAGCGTGAGCGAGCGGTCGGCGTGGACGGGCGCCGTCTCGTCGTAGCGGACGTTCGCGAACGAGACAGGCACCATGCGCGGGTTCACCTCGAAGTCTGGGTACGGCGCCCGACGCTCAATAAGCGTCGGCTCTGGTGCGGCGGCGAGCGCGAGGACTGTCGGCTGCGCGGGCGCGGGCAGACGATACGCCTCGCAGAACGTGCGCTGGAAAGAGTAGCGCGGCACCTTCTGGACGCGCGGCTGGCGCGTGGCGGCGAAGGCCCCGCCCGTCCGCTTCGTGGCGGCACGGATCTTTCCGCCGCACACCACCTCCGCCTTGAAGAACGGCGGCTGTTCCATCAAGTAGAAGTTCGGCACGTTGTAGCCCGCCACCTCGACGCACAGCTCGTTGCGCCCCAGCTTCGCGGCCTTGGAGAGGTCCCATTCGTCGGGCCGGAAGAAGCCCTTCGGCCCGCGCGCCGGGCCAAACCCCACGAACGTGCCGTTCAGCGTCACCCGATAGGAGTACCACGCGACCATCTTCAGGACGGGCCTCTCCCCCGCCTTCAGCTCGAAAGGCGCACGGAACGCGATGAGCGTGTTCATCTCCGCTTCGAGCCCCGCCGGCCAGACGGACTCCGCCGCGTCAAACGCCGTCACGGCTTCCGCCCAGAGCGGAAGCGCCAGCGACACAAGAGCAAAGGCTCTCTTCAATTGCCTCGTCATGTTCATTTCAGATTCCTTTCTTCGCCAGATTGTCCAAAACAAAGGTTGCCGCGCGGCGTCGGGACGGTCGCGCGCATTCCCTCCGCGCCCGGCACGGGCTTCGCCTCGTAGGCAGCCCAACCGTCCGCCGTCGGCCTCACGCCCATCGCCTCCGAGACGAAGAGAAACGCCGGCCACGCGCTCCAGGCGTGACAGAGGCTCTTGCCCCACGGCCGCCCGTAGAACGCATACCGCGCGTTTCCCGTCTCCGCCGCGTCAAAACCCTCCCAGTAGGTCGTCGCGCCCGCGTCGAGCATCGTGCCGAAGGTCTTCTCCAGCCCGTCGAAGAACGCCGCGTGGAATCCCGCGCGGTTCAGGGCCACAAGCTCCCAGCCGCGCACGTAGGGCGTGCCCACGGGCGGCAGCGCGTCCTTCGCGAGTTCCGCGCCGATGCGCCGCGCCTTCGCCGCGTCCGCGACCGCGAAGACGACCGCATAGATGTTGGGCTGACGCGAAAAGGCGGGCGTCGCGTCAGGATTGACGCGGTAGAGCCCACGCCCCTCGTCCCACGCCAGCGCGTCGAGATTCGCCCGCACCTTCGCCGCGAGGGCGCGGTAGTCCGCCGCGCGCGCGTCATTCATGCGGTCGGCGAGGCGCACCGCCGCGTCAAGCGCGCCGACCCAAATCGCCTGAAGAGCCGTGCGCGACTGGGGCCCCGTCCAATCGACGAACACCCAGTCGAGGCCCTTCACGACGAATCCGCGTCCGTCCGTGCGGGAGACGAGGTCTTCGATGCGCGTCTTCACGCGCCACCACCGTTCTTCGAGAAACGCGCGGTCGCCGAAATAAAGCTGGTAGAGGTCATGACAGACGATGAGCCACATCGAATAGGTGACGATTCCGTTCACGTCACCCGCGTAGGCGTCCAGCACGGACAGCGAACGCCGCACGATCTCCGCATCGCCAAAGACATAGGCATCGGCGAGAAGCGAGACGGCGAGGTCACCGCCCCACGGCAGACGGTCGCGCTTGAGGCCGTCCACGAGAAAGTCGAGCGCACAGAGCCGGACCGTACGCACGCCGACGTCGCGCAGACGGTTCTGGAGGGGATTCGGCGAAGCGAACGCGCCGCGTTCCGTCATCGGACGGCCGACCGGCACGGCCTGTACGTCCGACACGTCCGCTCCCCTGAAGCGCAGATAGCGGAACGCAAGGGCCGTCTCGGTGCGCCAGCGTCCGTCCGCAACCTGCCGCAGACGCGGGAAATACTCCAGTCGCGAAAGCACCTCCTCGTCCAGTTCCGCCCGCGACTCGCCGACGAAGAGCTTCGGCACGGACGCCGCCGCGCATTCGACATAGGCCAGGATTTCCGCCCCCGCGTCGTAGACGCCGTTCGTCGCGACGAGCCCCATGAACGTGCGGTCTTCCGGCAGGTCGTCACGGTGGGGCGGCGTCTCGCCGCCTGAATAGGCCGCCGTCTGACGCCACACGCCGTCGAACGTCTGCGCCTCCCATCCGCGCACGGGACTGCAGAGAGCCCCGACGTCACGCCAGCCATCACCCACCGTCACGGTCAGGTAGCCGTCCCGCCAGTCCGTCGCCGCCGCATGGGCCGTACGGAACGGCGGTCGCGTCGCCGCATCGCACCGGATGCGGAACCGGGCGGGCTTGCGCGTCGTCAGCAGCCGTCCCGGATGGTCCGCGATCATGCCCGCGCGACGCGACTCGTCACGCATCGCCTCCAGCCGATAGAGCTCAAAGTCCATCTGCGCGTAGTGCCAAAGATTCGTGGCGTCGCGCGCGGCGGCGGACACGCCGAGAATCGCCGTCAGACACGCAACCTTCCCTGCCGCCTTCATCCTGCCGTCCTTTTCCCCTGACCGTCAGCGACCGTCGGTCGTCGCAGACGACTGCGGACGCACCTCGAAGATCGCGACGTCGTTGGCCGCGAGGACGATCTGACCGTCTGCGACGGTTCCCCTGTAGACCGTGCCCACGCGCCCCGCGACGCGAATCGGGCACGTGACCGGCTCCGGGTCGTAGTTGATTGCGACGACGATGACTCGCCCTGTCCAGTCCGGATGCTCCGTAAGGCCAACGTTCGGACACGCCGCCGACTTCTCGACAACGCGCCGCACGCCCGCAAGCCGCGCCGCCGTGCGGTAGACGAGGTAGAGCGGATTCAGGTCCTTGCCGAAATACGCGCCGCCCTGCAGAAAACTGTCTCGCTCGATCGCGCCGTTCACGTACACGACCTTCCCCTTCCCGTAGTCGCACACGGTCAGGTAGGCGTTCCCGGCAGCGTCCTTCGCGAGGATGCGGCTCCGTTTCGGGAGGATGCGCACGGTGCTGGCGGACTGGATGCGCAGCGGACGGTCGGCGAACCCCTCCAGCGTCACGGTCGCCGTCTCGCCGTCCGAACTCGTCCAATCGACTTCGTTGCCGCTCACCTCCGCCAACCCCGCGAGCGCCGTCGAGTTGCCCTTGCTGACGAGAAGGGTCGCCCCGTCCCGGACGCGCGCATAGACCCTGCGGCAGGCCGTGCCCGTGTAGGGGTCGTAGCCCGCGCCCGACGGCAGGATGTAGAACGGCGAATCGGGAATCTCCCCTTCCGCCCCGGCGAAACGGACGTCAAACCCGGCTTGGCGCGCGAGCGCGAACGCACCGAATGCGGCGGGGAGCGTCGGCGTCTCGCGCTCGCTCAGGAGGCAGACGGCATCGACGCGGCGCGGAGGCAGCGAATCGAACGGCAGGGCGTCCGTCGTCTTCACGAACGCCTGCATCTCGGCAAGCGCGGGCTTCGCGCGGAAGTCCCTGTCCATGAGGCCAAGGTCGCACTCGACGGCCGTCCACGTATACGGCGGAAAGTCGAGGTGTCCTTGGTCGAACGCGCACCACCACATGTACGAGCCGAGACCGTAGGCCCATGTCGAATAGAGGGCGTTGCGGACGTGGAGGCCCGCACGCGCCTCCGAGCAGACCGTCCGCCCCATGTCGCCGGCCTCTTCCGGGAAGCAGGGCTTCCCCGAGACGCCCGCGTACATCAGCGACTCGGCGACGGCGTGGTTGCCGTTGCGGAACGAGTTGAACGGCTCGCGGCGCATCCCCGGCGTCCAGAGCGGATACGGATGCGTCGTGAGGACATCCATGAGTTCGCCCTGGTCGCGCAGGTTCCAGGGGTTCGTCGGGTCGGCGTTCAAGCTGTGCATGCCGCTCACGACGGGGCGCGCGGTGTCCTCCAGCCGGATCGCGCCCGCGATCGCGTTCATCCAGTTCCACGCCCGCGCAGGAGTGTCCGCGCCGACGAGGCAGTTGCACTCGTTGCCGAGATCCCACGCCGCGATGGCGGGATGGCCTTTCATCTCGCGGATGAAGTGCCGCACGAAGCGCACCTGCCAGACGAGCGCCTCGCCCTCACAGAGGCGCGGACTGTTCTGCAGGGCGTCAGGGACGAAAGAGCGTCCGCTCATCCAGCCCGTGATGAGGCCGACGACGAGCCTCATGTCGTGCCGCGCCGCGACGTCGCAGAGAAAGCGGAAGCGGCGCATCATCTCCTCGTCCACGCCCGCCGGGTTCGGCAGGGGCCCGTCCCGGAACGCCACGCCCTTCGGCGCGTTGCCGCCGCCGTACTGCCGCGTGAGCGGTTGGAAGTCGGGCCAGAGCGGAAAGACGCGCAGCGCACGGATGCCATTTTCGCGCAGGGCCGCGAGATCCCGCTCGACCTGCACGGCGTCCCAGTTCCGCCACATCGTCATGCCCGCGTGCGAGGCCCAGTAGTTGCACCCGACGCGGAACTTCCCGTCGGCGAAGAGGCCCGCGAAGGCCTCTGCCGCAATTGCCGCGCACAAGACGGCGCACAGCATCTTCCTGTTCATCTGACCGAATCCCTCCTCGTGTTTTCCATGCCTCCCATTATAGCATATGCGTCAATTGGGAATCATCGTCCGCTGTGCGTTGACGGCCTTCATCGCACACGCGCGGATAAAGGGCGCGCGGCGGGCGAAGTCGGCGCCAAGGTCGGGCGCGTAACCGAGTTCCGCGAGATCGACCCCGAAGAGCGCCGCCGTCCAGACGCACGCCTGCAAGTAGCGGCCTTCCGTGTTGAGATGCTGGAAGTCCTGACGCAGACGGTAGACGCCGTAGTCGCTCTCCCACGTCTTCCCCTTCCCCCAATGCCACCAGCCCGCAAGCTCGCCTTTCAGGTCCGGCACTTCACCGTCCTTCAGCGCCGCGAGCTCGGCCTTCGTCGGCTTCACGAGCCGGACGGGCAGCCTCTTGCGGTAAAGCTGCAGCGCCGCGCCGACAGGAACGATTCGGGTTCCGAGCCGTTTCGCCTGAACAGCGTAGTTCTTCTCCAGCGCGGCGAACATTTCGTCCTGCGTGAGGCCCAGCGCCCCCTTCACGCCTTTGTCCGTGATGCGGTACGACGCGACCGGGTCGCTCCAGGTCTGCTGGAGCCAGAACTTCGCCTGCGGCTGGCGGTCACGCACGAACGCGATGAGCCGGTCGGCCCACGGATCGAACCACTTGGGATCCATGCCCTCGGCGCTCTGCTCCTGCAGCACCACGACGTCATAGGCCTTCTCGGCGAGCACGTCCAGCAGGTTGGCCTTCCGCCCGTTGACCCAGTAGGGTCGCAGAGCCGGATCCGCAAGCGCCGCCACGGCGTTCACGAAGTGGTTGCTCAGGGAGTTGCCGCCGATGGCGAAGATCGTCAGGTCGAGGTCGCAGCCCGCCGCGCGGGCGACGTTTGCGAACTCTGGGTGCAGCGACTGCGTGTAGCTATTGCCGATCGCGAGGACGCGAAGCGGTCGCTTGTCTTGTGACTTGGTCAGCTGGAAGTTGCGGAAGCAGAGTTCGTCCACGGGCTTGGACACGGAAAGCATCAGCGCGACGAGATCCGTCACCTTCGGGTCGAACGCGAGATCGACCTCGGCCGCGTAGGTCTTCCACGCACCGCTCCTGTCCCCTTCCATATGGACAAGGTTTCGCTTCTCGTTCGTGATCGCCGAGACGCGCAGAGTGAACGGCGTCTCGCTCGTGGCTTTCGTCTCAAACGTGAGGCGGTACTTGCCGAAGCCCGCCGCCTTGACGCGCTCGGTCAGTACAGCCTGCATCCCCGCCCACTTCTCGCACTGGCGGAGGCGGTAGACGACCGCGCCCTTCTCGTCGCGCGTGCAGGCGTCGAGCTTGACGCTCCACGAGGGGCACCGCTGCCAAATGCTCCGCGTTGCCGGACGGTCCTCCAGCAGGTTCGCGCGCGGCGGCGGGAGGCGCACCTTGCGCTTGTCTGGACAGGTCCAGTTGACTTCGACACGGTCCGGGACGAGCGCGACGGTGCACGGCAAGGCTTCGTCCGTCGTGACGGAGAGGTCGAGGATCGACGCATCCTTCGGCTCGACGGCGAAGGGCGGGAACGCCGCCGCACGTCGCCCGGCGAGGTAGAGGTTCGTCACGGACACGCGGCAGTTGCTCGTGTTGAGCCATTTCGCGGGATCGTTCAGGACGGCGACCGAGACGCCGTTCGTCTGACCGGCCAGCCGCCAGCTGTCGCGACCGGAGACGTGCGGCACGGACAGGTTGCGGAACGCGAACGTCTTCGGGCGATCGCCCATGTTCTTGCACCGGAAGACGTAGGCGACATAGGTCGCGTCTACCGCCGAGAGCCCGTCGAAGAGGAAGTCCTCCGTCTGGTGCTCGAGATCCTGCGGCCCCGGTTCGCGCTTCTGGAGGCCCGTCCCCATCTCGTCCCACTTGTTGTTGCGCCTGAGAACGCCATTGTACTCGTTCGCAATCAGCCCCTCGTCCGCGCGGAAGACATCGACATTCTCCATCCGGACGCGGAGGTTCGAGCACTGCGGGTAGATTGCCTTGCAGGACGTGCCGATCGCGACGTTGCGGAAGGTCGCGTCGCGGATGCCGCTCACGACAAGCGCGTTGTCGCCGACATAGAGCCAGGCGTTGTCCACGAGAAGGTTCTTGCCGCCGACCGTGAAGCCGTCCGTGCACATCATCGAGGAGAGGACCTTCACGTTGCGGAAGGTGACCGGCTGTGCGCCGTAGTTCCAGGCCATGAAGTTGAACGTGCGTGCGTCCACGAGCTTGACGCCCTCGACCGTGACGTCCGTCGCCTTGACGACGAAGAAGCCTCGCGACGGGTTCTGGATCTGGTCGTAGCGGAAGATGTCGCTCATCGGGTCGAGGATCATTCCGCGCCCATGGAGCCGCACGTGCGGATGTGTAATCCTGAGCCGCGCGTTCAGGACGGCGCCTGGCGCGAGGTAGACCTCGCGCACGTCCGTCGGCACCTCCAGCACACCGTCCGTCCCCTTCGCGTCCAGCCAGCCCTCGATGCGCAGCACGCCCGCCGCACCCAGCGCCGGGACGTCCTCGGCCTTCTCCGGCGCATCGGCGAAGACTGAGAGGATCGTCTTGTCGTAGTCGTTGAGCTGAACGCCGAAGTAGGTCGGCTCCGTCAGCGTCACGGAGATGACGCCGTTGCGGAACGCGTGCTTCAACCCCTTCCGCGCCGGGAAAACCTTGTAGCATTTCACGTCCTCGCGCACGACGATGTCCACCGTGACGGGGCTTCCGGCGAACGCGAACTCGCAGAAGCGGCGGTTCACGTCGCCGCCGCGCGTCCGCCCGTCGAGGATGGACTTCTCGCAGTGGTTCCAGACGACGAGACGGCGCGTCTCGTCCCCCTGGCGGACACACACCGCATAGGCATCGTCGCGCTCGATCGCCGCCGGGTAGTCAGGATAGCGCACGAGGGCGTCCGACGCCACACATCGCGGGCCGACGACAAGCGCAATGCCTGCCAGCATCCATCCAACCGTCAACAAGAGCCGCTGTCCATCCATTTCCCTGACCTGTCCTTTCTCCGCCTTTAGCGGACGAGGAGGATTGCGCCCGACACGCGGTCGGCATACGGCATCAGCGTTCGATGGAGGACGTCGATGCCCTCCGGATCGACCGCGCACGGCCCGTAGCCGTCCGTGAAGCCCTCTCCCACGAAGAACCGCACGTCGCCGAAGCGCGTGCCGTTCGGCACCGTGCACGCCAGCTCCGCGCCGCGCACCGCCGCGAGGTAGAGGCCCGAAAAGCCCTTCTCTGCCGGCGAACGCCACCGCGTCGTCTGGTTGTCTTCATCGTAGACGGTCAGCGCCGTTTTCGTGAACAGGTCAACTGGCCGATTGTCGATCCAAAGGCGCACGGGACGAAGGCTTTCCCCATTCTCTCGCGCACACGTCAGGACATAATGATGGTAGTTCTCCGTGTCGATGTTCGTCGCGAGAATGTTGGGATAGGCCTTGCGCGCGGACCCCCCCAGATACGTGAAGGCAAGATCCGTGCCACCCGTGTCATTCGTCACCGTGTAGAGGACTGAACCGACGCCCCGGTTTCCGTAATGGAGGAAACAGACGGCCGCCCCATCCACTGGTGCAATCTTCGCGACGAGTGAAATGGCATACGAACAGGGAACTTCATTTCCGACCCCGCAGAGCGGCTGGATTTCGCCCGCTTGCCATGTCGTGCCGTGTTCGTAAAGACAGATGCCTTGCTGCCCGTCGGGAAGACGCGCCGCATCGAGCGTGTAGCCGTCCGAGTCGTTCCTGCGGAACATTGACCGCGCCGACGTGTCCGCGCCCACCTGCGTGATGACTCCCGCCGTATCCGAAAGCGTACGATCGTTGAAGGTCACGGCGAAGCGCGCCGCCGGAAGCGGCGGAAGGACGCGCACGGCCTTCACCGTCTCCGTCAGCGCGGCGAGCTCCTCCGCCGTCGGCACGGAGGAATCGCCGGCCTCGTTCATGGAATAGAAACGCACGTCATCATAGACGGTCGTCCAGACCCCCGTGCCGACATTCGGCTTTTCCTTGACACAGCCCAGCCAAAGCGCATTGTAGCTCTTGCTGTACGGCGTACGGTCCTGCGTCTCCGTCCCCTCGGCATTCCTGTACGCCTTGATCGACGCCGCCTGCCACTTCTGTTCACCATCGACGAAAAGCCGCAACCCGTCCGACTGCGAACAAGCGATGACGTAATGGTGGAAGTCTGTCGTGTCCACGTTCTCGAAGATGACATTGACATAGGGCGGATAGTCCTTGCCGAGCGTCCATTCAAACGAGAGGTCCAGTCCGCCGTCGTCATTCGAGACCGTCCGCAAATAGCAGCCGACCGCATTGTCGACAGCCCCATAACGGAGAAACCAAAGGACTTGGTCTGCCGCCTCGCCTATCTTCGCGCGCAGGGAGAGCGTCCAGTCCGCCGCCTTCTCCGTGCTGGAATTGCCCGTGAGCGTTGCGTTCCATCCGCCTGCCGTTCCGTCGGCATAGAGCGCGACGCCCTTCTCGGCAAAGGCCGCGCCGTCCAGGGCCCAGCCACCATGCCCGTCATCGACGAACGCCGTCACGGGAAGCGCCGTCGCGCCGACCCGCGTGACCGTGCCCAATTCGTTGGTCGCCAGGCGTCGGTCAAACGTCGTGCCGAAACGGGGGACAGCTCCCTGCGCAAGAGTCGCGCTCAGGACCACCAAACCAATCACCAATGTTTTCATCGTGTCGTTCCTTTCGTGTTGTTTCCGTCGTGACCGACGTCGGACCCATGAAGACCGTGCCGTCGTCGGCCTTCCACGTCCCCGGCGGGATCACGACCTTTCGGGACGTCGCGCCTTTCTCGACGACCGGCGCGACGAGCAGGTCTTCGCCCATCAGGAACTCGTCACGGATTGCCGCATAGCCTCGCCCGGGATAGGCGTATTCGAGATTGCGCATGATTGGCTCGCCGTCCTTTGCAGCCCTCTTCGCGAGTTGGACAAAGGTCGGCGCGAACGTCTGGCGAAGCGCCACCGCGTCGCGGACGATCCGCTGGTTCGCCGCGCTGAGGCAACGCCACGGCGAGGCCGAGAACTGCATCATCGGACAGAGGGCCTGCACCTGCGCCGAGCGCACGAACAACTCCTCCGAGAACGGAGCACCAGGCAGAAACGCCTGCCAATAGCCGCCGCCGACCATGTCGGGGCAGATGAAGGGGCAGCCGACAAAGCCCGCCGCGAGCATGTCGGGAACAAGCTGCTGCAAGGCCGCCCACGAGTGGTCCTTGTCGTGGAGGCGCATGACAATCGGCTTCCCGGCAAAGCCGAACCCGTTGCGGTATTCACTGCCCCTGTGCTTGAGGGCGAATGCGCCGTAGAGCGCGCTCTGCCGCGCGGCGGACACGGAGGCGTCGAACGCACACGGCTTGAGAGCGCCCGTACTCTCGCCTGTCGATTCCACCGCGCCCGAATAGAGCGACACCGCGCCGCCGTCAAACTTGAAACCGTCCACGCCGAAGTCGCGCTTGAGGCCATCCAGCTGTCCATTGAACCACGCGACGGCGTTCGGGTGCGTGAAGTCGAGCAGCGCCGAGCAGCCGTTCCACCACGCGATGGGCAAAGGCGCGGCCGCGCCGCCCGTCTGCGCCGTCAGGAAGCCGCCTTTCGTCGGATAGCCCTTCGCGTCATCGGGGTTGACGCCCCAGGCGATCTGCCGAAACGTCGGCGAGTCCATCGACACGAACGGACACATCCAAAGCAAGACCTTGAAGCCCATCGTGTGGAGTCTATCGACCATGCCCTTCGGGTCGGAGAAACGACGCGGATCAAACTCCCACGTGCCATAGCCGAGCTGCCACGTGTCATCGATCATGAAGACGCCCGGCGGGAGGCCATGGTCGAGCATCGACTGCGCGTAGGCGAGGATGTCCTTCTCGTTCTGGCGGTAGGTCAGCTCGATCCACGTGTTGTACTGGGGCGCCGAAAAGTAGAGGAGATCCGGCACTTCGCCTGTTGGCGGGAAGTAGGTCCGCGATGCGAAGCGGTAGGCCTCCGCCAGCGTCCGCCCCGCGTCCTCGCGCAGGACGATCTCGCTTGCGTCCGAAACAAGGCGAATCGTCCCGTTCCCGATCGTGGCCTCGACCGGCTCGGCGCACCAGAGGACGCGACCGTGGTCAGAAACGAGCACGGACTGCGACTGGTGTCTGTAGTTGCTTACGCGCAAGTCGCACCGGAAGTCCGTCGTTTCGTTGAACGGCATCTGCCGACCGAAGTTGTTGCAAAGCCCCCACCAATTCTCGCCTGACAGCATTTTCACGCGGTACTCGCCCGCTTGAAGAAACTGCACAAGGGCAATGACGACAAAGGCCACCACGACCGCCCGACACCAACCTGTTCGTTCACGTTTCATGTCAACAGTCTATCAAATCTTCAGGTCCGCGCGCTACCCGTGAAAATACGGGTACGCCAACCGCCCCGCTTTTTTGGTAAAATATACGGGCGTAAAACGGAATCATGAAACTGTTTCGCCTTTTCCTCGTTCTCTTGCTCGTCCTCGGACCTTTCGGAGCCCGGACCTCCGACGAAATCCGAGGGGCCGTCGCCGATGTCCTGTCGGCCATTCGGAGTCGACGGCTCGGTCAGACGTTCCTCGTCTCCGCCGTGATCGAAGCGCCGCCCGCCGCAAATGACCGGCGCTTTGTCATCCGCGATCCGACGGGGAGTGTCATCATCCGCCGCGACCTCGACTGGCCAGAAGAGCCGCTCCACGTCGGCGACGCCGTCAACGTCCGCTGCGAGATCAGCTCGACGGCCCGCACGCCGGCAGGCGCCTACTTCCGAGGGCTGATGGTCGTCGCGCGGAACCCGTCGCCGCCAGACCCGCACGGGAACTGGCTCGTCACAGCTCAGGGCGACGAAAGCGCAAAGGTGATGAAGCTGCCGCGCGGCGTGACGGCAACCAATGTCACGTTCGGCCTCGGCGCTCTCATCGCACTCAGCCTGTCGGTCCTTGCCTGGAACTCGCTCCTGCGTCGGTTAATTGACCGTCGAAGCCGCGAGCTGACGACCCAGCGGCTGGCCGCCTTCACGGCCGACCTCAAGGTCGAAGAACGCACGCGGCTGGCCATTGAACTCCACGACACCCTTGCCCAGACGCTGGCGGGCGTCTCCCTTGAAATCGATGCCGTGCGCGACTTCTCCAAGGAAAGCCCCGCCGAGGCCAGTCGGCACCTCGACATCGCCTCCCGTGCACTCGCCTCCTGCCGAAACGAGCTTCGGAACTGCCTTTGGGACCTTCGGAGCCAGACGCTGGACAACATCAGCATGGACGAGGCCATTCGCCAGACGCTTGCGCCGCATCTCGCGACCGCCTCCCTGACGGTACGCTTCAACGTCGACCGTGCGGCGCTTTCGGACAGCACGGCCCTCTCCATCCTCCGCATCATCCGCGAACTGACGATCAACGCAATCCGCCATGGGCGAGCCTCGGCCATCAAGGTCGCCGGCTGCATCGAAGGTCCCCATCTGCTCTTTTCCGTCACGGACAACGGTTGCGGATTCGATCCGACCGCCTGTCCAGGCATCGAACAGGGGCACTTCGGCCTTCAAGGCGTCGTGGAACGCGTTGAGTCTCTCGACGGCTCCCTGCGGATCGACAGTTCGCGCGAATCGGGAACGCACGCTCGCATTGTCATCGCCATCCCAAAGACCATTCATCCGGCATGAAAAAGATCCGAATACTGATCGTTGACGACCACGCCGTCGTCCGCATGGGCCTTGCCGCGCTTTTAAGCGCAAAGGCCGACCTTGAAGTCGTCGGACAAGCCCGAAGCGGTGAACAAGCCGTTGCGGAATCCCGTCGGCTGAGACCCGATGTCGTCGTCATGGACCTCATGATGCCAAAAATGGACGGAACGACCGCCACACGTCTCCTGTTGCAGGAGACTCCGGGCGTCCGCGTCCTCATCCTGACCAGCTTCGCGACATCCGACGGAATTGCCCAAGCTCTCGCGGCAGGCGCAGCAGGCGCCATCCTGAAAAGCGCCGAGAACGACGAGCTGGTCTCGGCCATCCGTGAAGTCGCCGCCGGCAAGACCTCCGTCAGCGCCGAGATCAGGAACCAGATGAACGCTGACCCGCCGATCCTCGGGCTGACTGGGCGGCAAACCGAAGTCCTGCAGTCCCTGGTGCGCGGCCTCACCAACAAGGACATCGCCAAGCAACTCGGACTTTCCGCGCGAAGCGTCGAGGAACACGTCAACCATATACTCGAGAAGGTTGGCGCGGCGAACCGCGCGGAAGCCGTCGCCATCGCCCTCCGCAAGCACCTGCTGAAGATCTGACGGGCCAGTTCTCACAGGGCAGATCCACATTGCGGTTCAATTGCCGCAGCAGCCTTATTGGACGGCAAGGTGTGAACGCGGCAGAGAGTCGCCCTCCCGCAGACGCCTGAGCAGGCGGGCGACCTGCGCGTCGTCCTGTCCGGCGGCGCGGGCGCGGCGGGCGAACGCCGCGCAGATCGATGCGCGGCGGCGCACGGCCTGTTCCGCGTCGAGGCGTTCGTCCGCCGTCAGCGCGTCCACGCGGCGCAGCTCGTTCCGGGCCACGGCGAAGGTCGCCGCGAGCGCGGGCGGCACGGGTGCGAAGTCGAGCGCGTCGCAGACCGCCGCGCGCGATGCGGGCGCGAGCTGCGCCCACGCGAGGGCGTTCGTCGCCCCGTCCTCCGGGAAGGCGAACGTCACGCCGGCGTCGGACGCCGCGAGGAGTGTCGCCGTGAAGGCGATGCCGAGCGCATTCGTGACGACCATGGGTTAGTCCGCCGTGACGCGGAAGAACTGCGCGGCGAGCCGCGCGTCCAGGAAGACGGTGATGCGCCGCCCCGTGCCCCTGTAGCTCTCGTAGGCGAGCTCGGCCCCTTCCGTGCGCGTCGTCGCGACAGGCGTCCAGTCCGCGCCCGGCGCTTCGGCGCTCACGATGCGGTAGGTGCGGCCTTCCGCACTCAGGAAGACGAGCCGCGCGCGGTCTGAGCCCGGCAGGATCTCGAACGACTCGACCTTGAAGAGGTCCGTCGCGAGGAAGGGGTCCGTCCCGGCAAGGTATTCCTGCAGGTTCGTCATGCCGTCGCCGTCCTCGTCGCCGTCCGGGCGGAAGGCCGCGACATCGGCGTCCGTCGCCGCGCCGCCCCGCCACGCGGGGGCGTTCTCGAGGACCCAGCGCTCCCATTCGTCGGGCAGACCGTCGCCGTCCGCGTCCGTGCCGGTCGAGAAGTCGAGCCGCTGCTTGGCGCCCTGCGCCGGCGCCGCGAAGACGGCATTCGGGAAGAGCGGCTTCTCCGTGCCGCCTGCGGTCGCCCTGACGAACATCTCCGTCCCGGCGCAGACGGCGTTCGCGCGCGTCGGGCCGTCCGAGTCGATCTCCAGCGAAAGGCGGTAGTTCATGCCGGGCACGCCCGAATCGCCGACCGCACAGCGGGCGTAGACCGTGCCGGCCCGTGCGCCGTCGCGGACGAGTTCGAGCGTCACGGCCGACGCCTTCGAGAACGGGACGCCGAACTCGTCGCGCACCAGGCCGTAGGTGATGACCGGGGCCTGAGGAACGGCCCCCGCCGGCGACGACGCGCAGACGAGCGCGAGGACGAGGGATGGGGCGTGGGGGATGAGGGATGGGATCTTCATTTTCCAGTCTCCTTTCTCAATTGCCACTGAACGAGTAGGTCTTCAGGTTCAGGTGGATGTCGCGCACCGCGTCGAGGAAGTTCCGCTTCGCCGCCGCATCGTCCGCATTGAGGGACGCCGCCGGAATGAAGACGTACCACTGGTCGTTCCAGACGGAGCGGCCGACCAGCCGCGCGTTGTAGGTCATCGTCGCCGCCTCGTTGAACGTCGCGCCGACGTTCGCGCGGATGGCGGGATGCCGCCGCTCGAGGGCCATCTCGTTGCCGAAGACGTCCTTGAGCATGCTCCAGTCGCCCGACTCCCAGTCGCTCTCGGCGAGCGAGTACGGCACGGGCAGCACCTGGTCGACCACCTGCCATGTGCGGACCGCGGCGGCGTTCCCCGACGCCTTGACCGGCACGCGCATGAAGTCGAGCCCGGCCGGCACGAGGTAGACCTCGGGACGCTTCGGCAGTGCGGCCGATGCGCCCGCGCCCTCGATCCAGACGCCGACGGCTCGGAGCTTCGTCGCGAAGTAGGTCGAGGAGTAGGCCGTCGAACCGCCCATGAGGTCGTTGCCGAAGAGGTCCTTGCGCGCGGCGATGACCGTGCGGAACGGAATCGCGAAGCCCGGCTCCCGCGCCTTCATCGGGTCGAAGGGCTGGCAGAGCCGCGCGAAGGCCGGATGCGTGCGCAGGTCGTCGACCCAGCAGGCCGCGAGCGCGTCCTTCCACGCCGCGTCGCCCGCCGCGTCCCTCGCCTTGCCGAAGAGGTCGGCCCTGAGCGAGAACGAGTCGAGGTCGCCCTGCGCGTTGTTGAAGCCGAGGCGCGTCCTGAGGACGGACCAGTTCTGCTCCATCCGCGCGAGGATGTCGGCCAGGCCCGGGTCGCCCGCGTCGCCGCCGACGAGCGGCTCGCCGTCGCCCGTGAAGCGGCCGAGCGCGCGCGCCTTGACGATCGACGTCATGAACGCCGACCCGGCGGTGTTCGCGCGGTCGCTCTGGAGGAGGCCCGTCTCGTAGTCGTAGGCCTTCGCCGCGAGGAACGCGTACTTCGCCGCGAGCTCGAATGCCTCGTGGTAGCGCTGGAGCGCGTCGTTGCGGAAGATCTGGTACGTCATGTTGCGGTAGCGGCTCTGCGAGAGGTCCGCCGCCCACTGGATGCGCAGGCGCTCGCGCTCGGCCTGGAGCGCGTCGCCCTCCGCGACGACCTTCGCGAAGTTCATGCGCCGCTCGTTCGCGTCGGTGAACGCGATCTCCAGCTCGGCGAGCGCACCCTTCACCTTGGCCGTCTGCTCCTTGATCGCCGCGATCTTCTTCTGGCGGTCGGCATTGCTCATCCACGCGGAGAACTGCTTCGACAGCGTGTCCTCGAGTTCCTCAATCGCCTCCTCGCACTTCTTGACCTTGAACGACTGGGCGTTGATCTGCCCGTTGAGGAGGTCGTTGACGCCGCTCTTGACGGCGAGGAGCGCGGCGCGCCCGGCCGAGGTGAGGTCGAACGAGAGGCCCGTCAGCTTCGGGAAGGCCTCGACGCCCGACTCCGTGAGCGTGTCCTTGAGCTCCTTGAGCGCGGTCAGGGTCCTCTCGACCGTCTCGGCGTTCTTCTTGCAGGCGGCCGTGTAGTTCTCGACCTCCTTCTGCGCCGCGTCGGTGACGTAGCCCATCTGCGTCGTGTAGTCGAGCGTCGTCAGCTCGTCGATGAGGCCCTGGAGCTTCGCGTTCGCCGCGAAGAGCGCGTTCGCCTTGACGTCGATCTCGGCGAGGAGCTTCGCGTAGCCGTTCAGGGCGAGCTGCGTCTCGCCTTCGGCTTTGCGCTGCCCGTGGAACTCCCTCGGCTTCGGCGTGAAGCCGTTCTCGCCGACGTAGTAGCTCGCGACCCACGGCGCGTTCGACCACGCCGCGACGGCGAACGTATAGTCCACCTTGCCGTCCAGGGCGTCGCCCGCCGTGTCGACGACCGCGACCGGCAGCTGGAAGTCGGCGGACGCGAGGCCCGTGTACTTCGACCACGGGTCGATGTACCCGCTGGCGGCCGCGAGCTTGTCCTGGTACCACGACACCGCGCCGACGATGATGTTGCCGAAGAACCCGTTGTCCGCGAGCGACGTGTCGATCTCGGCCTGGAAGGTTCCCGTCACGTTCGTCGTGACGAGACGGTAGTCGTCGACCGTGACGTCGATGTAGCGCCCATAGCTGCCGTCGCCCGCCGCGACGCCGCGATACGCGCCGTTGACGCCGCCCGAGCCGTCGAGGTCGTACGTCTCGACGTACTCGTAGTGGTAGATGTCGGGTCCCGCGTAGCCCTGCGGGTACGTCTTGCCGGGGCCGATGTCGTCGTCATACGGGTAGCCGTAGATCTCGATGAGGCGGCGCTCGATGGCGGCCTCCTCGTCCGAGACGAGCCGCTCGTAGTCCGCCGAGGCGTTCTGGTCGCGCAGCGCGTTCGCGGCGGCCTTGGCGCGCAGGAAGACCTCGCGCGCGACCTTCGTCGCCCTCTTCGCGCGGTCGAGGACCTGCTCGAAGTGCGTCTTGCCCGCGTCGATCTCCGTCGGCGAGATGTCGAATGGGATCGCCCGGTCGGAGAGTCCGAGCGGGTTGAGGCCCGCGTCCGCCGCGTCGGCCGACGACTGGATGCGCCGCGCGCTCGCGGCGATCGCGCCGAGCTCCTTCGTCGATTCGCGGTCGAGCATCCGGACCAGGCCCTCCTCGGCGCTGCGCGCCGGCAGGAGCGCGTTCACCGTCGCCCAGTCGTAGTACGCGCCGAGATGCGCGCGCGTCGCCCACTCGTCCGTGCCCCAGGCGCGCGTCCCGTCGTCGTCCTCGGCCGAGAGCCACGTGTCGGACGCGCCCGCGACGTAGTTCGCGCGCTGCGTCGCCGCGACGACGCGCTCGCCCGTCTTGGCCTTCATCTCCGCGACCTGCGCGAAGCGCTTCTCGTGGAGGTAGCCGATCGTGATCTCCGTCTGCCCCGCGAGGATGCCCTCGATCTGCGGCTTCCAGCCGAAGTTCGGGTGGCGGAGGAGCGCGTAGTACCCCTTCTCCGCCGAGAGGTAGTGGCCCCAGGCGTCGCCGTGGCCCTGCGGATAGAGCGCCTTCGCGTCGTACACGTCGATGACGCCGTCCTTCGCCGTCGGGTCGGCCGCGTCGGACGCGCCGCAGACGTCGCGGATGCCGTAGTTCTCGACGTAGGCGACCTGCCCGCCCATCACGTCCGCCGTGAAGTTCCAGGCGAGGCGGTTGTGGTGCGGGTACTCCCATGGCTCGACGTTCGCCGTCCAGCTGTCCGCGTACCGCCTCGAGAGGTCGCGGCCTCGCAGGAGGCAGAGCTCCTCGTCGAGCAGGCTCTCGCACTGGTTCATGAACGGGAAGACGGAGCCCTCCGCCGTGTCGTCCACGAGCGCGTCCGCGCCGAGGTCGACCGTCGGGTTCAGCGCGTCGGCGTACGCCTCGTTGCCGAGGACCGCGTACAGCTCGGCGATGCGGCCCGCCGCCATCTGGAGCGAGAGCGCGAGCGATTCGGTCGCCAGGTAGTCCGCGTCGACCGAGAGCTTCTTCGCCTGGTTGAGGAGCGTCTCGTAGATCGCGATGAGCCCGTTCTCGCCGAGCGCCTCCAGGTTGAGCGGGATGTCGCCCTGGTACGGCGCGCCCGCCTGCTGGACCATCGAGAGCGACGTGTCCACCTTGCTGTTCAGGAAGTCGCGGATCTTCTGGTCGAACGGGTTGATCGCCTTGAGGACGCGCTTCACCCACCCTTCCGCGAGCTTTGGCGGGCTCCAGCCCGACCAGCCCGTGCCGACGAGCGCCTGCACCGCCGGGTCAAGCGCGCGGTAGCGGCAGCGGACATAGTGGTCGGAGAGTCCGAAGACGCCCGCGTCGCCGACGGTGATCCAGTCGAGCATCGGCACGCCCGGCTTGCCGCAGCTGCCCGCGAGCGAGAGCCACGCGCCGGCGTCGCCGGCGGGAGCCGCCGCGCCGCCCTGCGGCTCGCAGTACTGCCACTCGAACTCCCACAGCTCGGGCTTCGCGCCGAAGTCGGACGCGTACTTCACGTTCACCTGCCGGTCGAGCGGGTTCTCGCTCTGGAAGACGTGCAGGCGTCCGTTGTAGAGCTCGGGCACGACCTTGATGACGGACATCGTGACGACGTCGCTCTTCGCGACCATCGAGAGGTTCGTCGAATCGTTGAAGACGAGCGTGACGTAGCCCGCGCCCTTGCCCGTCGTCGCAAGCGCCATCGCCGTGAACGGCGTGACGTCGTCGGCGAGGACGATCGGCTCGGTCGAGACGGACTCGACGCCCGCGACCCAGGCCGCCGCGTCCGCGCCCGGCAGGAGGTCTGGGTCGAGCATCACGGCCTTCGAGCGCGCGTCCATCGCGTTGAGGAGCGCGAACTGGTACGCGCCCTCGTCGATGAACTGGCCCGTCAGCTCCAGCTCGCGCGAGTCGTTGTGCGTCATGTCGTGGAACGCCGTCGGGTTCCACTGGAAGCGGTCGCGGAGCATCGGCGGCAGGTCGGTGAACCTGCGCTTCGACGTCTTCGGGTCGCGGTAGGTGCGGATGTCGTCCGGGATCGCGAGGAGCTTGCCGCCCTGGCGCGTCTCGGGGTCGATGAGGCGCACGGACGCGACGCCGCCCGTCGCGGCGGACTGCTGGTAGAGGATCTTCGCGGAAAGCTGCCCGCGCACCGCCGGAAGCCCGTCCTTCGCGCCGTGCAGCGTGTCGTTCACGTACAGCCCCGGCACGCTCTCGGGCCAGTCGACCACGTAGGTGTAGTCAATCGCCGTGCCGACGGGGTCGCTCGCGTCACGCTCGGGGAACGGCGAGGGGCCGTCCGATCCCCAGAGCGTCCAGACGTAGCCGTCGTCGCGCTGGGCGTAGTTCGCCATCCACGGGACGTGCGCGCCGGCCTCCGGCGCCGACCCGTCCGGGTAGTCGAACGCCGCCTGGTTCGGGTAGGAGATCTCGAAGACGTAATTCGTCGGGCCGCCGTCGTCGCCGGCCTGGTGCGCCCAGAACCAGCCCTTGCGGTCGCGGAAGCACGTCTCCTCCGCGCCGTACGTCGGCCCGGAGACGAACGCCTGCAGGTTCGCGGGCTGGAGCCGCGCGAGCGGATCGGGGCTCTGCACCATCGACCCGGCCGTCAGGTAGCGGCGGAAGCGGTACATGTCGTTCTCGGGCACGACGCGGAGCGCGCACATCGTCGGCCGGCGCGTGTCGGCGTCGACGTACTGCACGAGCGCGTAGGGAAGCGACGTGAACGCCTCCTCGCCCGTGCCGTCCCTCTCCGTGCGGTTCAGGTCGCAGCGCAGCGCGTGCACGACGCCGCCGACGAGAAGCGCGTGCTCCTCGTTCGGGTTGTAGCCGTCGAGCCCGGGATCCGGTTGGCGGTAGATCGTCGCGTCGGCGGGGAACGTCCGCCCCGGCTGCGGCTGGCGCAGCGCGACGCCCGTCATCGTGCCGGCCGACAGCCACATCGTCGTGTCCGTGCCGTTGGTCTCCGCCGGATAGCCGAGGTAGGCGTGCGCGCCGTGGCCCGAGGAGTCGGAGAGGAAGCCGTCCTTCACGGGGCCGGCGACGGCGCTCTCGTCGCCGTAGGTCTCGAACGTCTGCGAGGGCCCGTCGTACTGGAAGACGAGGTCTGCGGAGGCCGGACACGCCGCGTAGCGGTTCCGGTCGAGCTGCTTCGCCGTGCGGGCCTCGCTCCAGAGGCGCAGGTAGTGGACGGGGCCGCGATAGCAGACGCCGGGGCCTCTGTTGCATTCGAAGACCCTGGCCGTGTCGCGGGCGACGTCAACCGCCGCCTCGCCCTCGCACGTGCCGAGGCAGTGCCCGTTCAGGTAGAACGTCCAGGTCGTCCCCTCGTGCCGGAAGACCACGTGCGCGCCCTGCGGGCCGCGCGCCTCGCCGGACTTGCCCATCTGCGCGCCGAACTCGGCGAACCTGTACGGGAAGCCCCAGATGGCCGTGACGTTCCCCTGGTGCGTCTCCTGGTGCATCCCCGGAACGGCCTCCTCGCCGTTGACGAAGACGCGCCCGTCGGCGGAGACCCCGAGTCTCAGGTAGGGCGCCTGCGCGGACGCCTCCCCGTCGCCAGACGACGCGTAGAAAGAGATGAGCGGGCGCTCGAACGCCATGTACTTCTCGCCGCCGTCCGCGCCCGTGTCACAGACGATGCGGGCCTCGAACGTGAAGTTCGACGTCACGCCCGCCGGGTTGTCGAGGCCGCCGAGCGAGACGGACGCGGCGAACAGGTCCGGATAGGGGGCCGTCGGGTTCCAGACGAGCGCCGGGGCCGTCTCCTGCGCGTGGCCCGTCAGGTGGTCGTTCAGCGCGAAGCCGGCCGAGCCGAGCCCCGAGGCGATCACGATCTGAGGCTTCGCCGCGTAGTCCCCCGCGAGGACGGCGATCTGCTCGGGCGTGTGGACCGTGTAGACGAGCGGGATGGACGGGAAGTAGACCGGCGAGGCCAGCGGCTCCGCGTTGCCGCCGTTCGGGCGAGCCGCGCCCATCAGCTTCGACGGGAGCGACCACCAGACCTCCAGCTCGCCCAGGTTGACGGGATAGATCGGCGAGAAGAGCTCGTCGGGCGGACGGTAGCCCGTCGGGTAGGCGTAGAGGCTCGCGTTGTAGGGGTTCCTCACCGGATAGGCACCCGCCGACGGCTCGTGGTCGCGGCGGATCCAGCCCGGGTAGAAGAAGCCGTCCGCCCCCGCGAACGGGGCGCGGATCTCGGCGGCGAGGGCGACGTTCGTCGCGACGTCGAGCGCGCCGACGGCGTTCGTCGCGGCGCCCGTGCGGTAGGCGACGTTCGTGCAGGCCCCCGCGTAGTCGAGCGCGAGCTCCGCGAGACGCGCGGCAGCCTTCGCCGGCAGCGAGCGGACCGTCTGGAACCAGACCGCGTCGCCGCTCGTGTACTTGAGAAGCGCATAGGTCGCCGCGTCCGCCCAGTCCGAGTAGAACAGGCCGTCCGAGACGTGGAGGTGCTTCTGCTCCTTCATGCCGCTGCCGGCGGCGACGACCTGGTAGTCCATCGCCTCGACCGTCAGGCCGGAGGGGTAGTAGACGACCGGCTCGGCCTTCGCCGGGCCGCCCTCCGCATTCTCGGTGTCGCGCACATAGGGCTGCGCGCCCGCCGTGTCCCACGACGCGCCGTAGATGTCCACCTCGAAGGGCCAGACGACGTCCAGCTCCTCCTTCGCGCGCCAGAAGACCTCGATCTTCCACGGGTTCGCGCTCGAGTCGCGGATCGCCCAGAGGTAGTTCTTCTGCGCGCCCGTGCCATGCTGGTAGACGTAGACCTCGCCGTTCTCCGACTCGTCCGTGAGACCGCGCGTCACGCGCGGGAAGAGCTCGTTCGTCGAGAAGTCGCGCGTCTGGGGCTTGAGCTGGTCGCCGATCTTCACGTCGATCTGCGTCTGCTTGGGCTCCAGGACCTCGACAAGCTCGTAGGCGAGCATCCGGCGCTCGTTCAGGGCCTCGTCGAGACGCGAGTAGACGATGAGGAACGTGCCGTAGCTGCCCGCGAAGGCCTGAAGTTCGTTGCCGTTCAGGCAGACGTAGCCGCGGCCGTCGCCTGCCGTGTAGCCGGAGTCCTTCCCGGCCTTCGGGTCATAGACGCCGATCCGCGACGTCGGATAGAGATGCACCTTGTAGTTCTGCCCGAACGTGACCGTGGGGCCCGCGTTCTGGAGGGCCGTGTACGCGGAGTCGCCCGCGTAGGCCGGACGCTCGTGCGTCCAGTAGAGGCGCACGGGCCGCTTGTTCGGCGACGCCGCGACGACGGCCGTCTCGAGCTTCGTCCCGCCGCCCGTGAGCGGCCAGGTGATGCGCACGGGGCCCGCCTCGCAGGCGATGACCTCCTTCGCGAAGTCGATCCAGACGGCATTGCCGCCCGTCCCCTCCTCGATCTCCGGCTCCGTCCCGTCCCAGTCCGCGGGCGGCGTCAGGGCCTCGCCGAGGAACCTGTTCGCGCTCGCGCCCGCGATGGGCTGGCCGAGCGTCGAGCGCAGGACGGGCGTCGGGAAGACGCTCTGAAGGCCGATCTGGAGCGTCTCCAGCGTCGGATAGGTCGTCTGGTTGTACTGGCCGAAGCGCAGGTAGCGGATCGTCCGGTTCGTCGTGAAGTGGTAGCCGCTGCCGGCGCCGAGCTGCACGGCGACCTGCTCCGCCCCGTTCGTCCACGGCGCGCCGTGCACCGCGTTACGGTAGTCTGCCCGCAGGTTGTCCGTCGGCCCGGCCGCGCGGACGGCAAACGCGCCGCCCAGCGCAGCCGCGGTCAGTAGCAACCGCCCGATGGTTCGCTTGCGCATGATAAGCCCCCTTTCCCTTTTCCCAAGGTCTGCTCCCTTTCGTCCTGTCAGCGTTCGTCAGTTACGTTTGTCATACACCATCCTATTGTGGAAGCCGACGAGAGTCACGTAGACGACGGTCGCCGCCCCGTGGGACTTGTTGAGTTCCAAAATCAGACTTCTGCCGTTGCCGACAGACATGCACGCGACGCTGACAAGCGAGTTGCCCGCCGGGACGGGATTGGCGGACGCCTGAGACCAGCCTCCGACCATCCACTTGTAGACGCTCTCGTCAAGCGTGTAGTAGGCGACTTTCTGCCCCGCCGGAATCGTGACGTTTACCTGCAGAATCTTGATCGGCTTGTTATAGCTTCCCGAATCGGAGAAATAGAGACTGCTGCAGTCGAAGTTGATGTCCGCGCTGCTCTTGAGCCACAGGTCGTTGTTAGTGGAGGAAACGGTCGTCTTGCTACCCTCGACCGTCGTGTTCGACGCGCTCTTCAGCGTTGCATTGCCGCCCGTCGACTCGATGGTCATCGCGCCCGAGCCCTTCAGGTCGAGGGAGGACGCGCCGCGCCCGGAGATCTTCGTCGCGCCCGTGCCGCCGATCATGTTGTTGACGGCTTCCGACCTGAACGTTCCCGCGCCCGTGACGTTCATGTAGTAGCCGGAGGGGACGGTGAAGTTCATGCTGCCCGCCGTCGGCTTGAAGTACATGCTGTAGTAGGAGTAGAAGTAGAGGTATTTGCCGACGTCGTAGACGGACGCCGGCAGGGAACTTAAGTTCTCGCTCGTCGCGGACGTGTAGCCGTTGCCGAGGTTGACGGTCGAGGACGAGGTCTTCACCGGTCCGAGGCTCGAGCCCGCGCTCGCGGCAATCGGCCCGCTGATCGTGCCGCTCACCTTCGCGCTGCCCGACACGGTCAGGTTGCCGGGCACGGAAAAGCCCGCCTGCGCCTGGTCGGCGTACTGCGCGTGCTGGGCGCGGAACGCGAACGGCGAGGTCAGGAGCTGCTGGCGCGGCGCGATCTCGATCGGCGAGGTGATGTTCGCGTGGTTGGCGTTCTGGCGCGGCGTCACGCCGAGGTAGCGCACCGTGTCCGTCGCGGACGCGCCCCAGAGGGCCTTCCAGAGGTCCGCGTTCTTGTAGGTCGGCACGATGCCGTCGGCCGACGTGAGCTCCGCCGCGCTCGAGTCGCCGAGCATGAGGTTGAAGTAGCCGTCCTTCACGTAGACGGAATACCGTCCGCCCCAGAGGCAGGCGGACGCCGTCGTGCTGACGTCCGAGTTCCAGATGCGGATGTCGAGCGTGTAGATGCCGTCGGCGTAGGCCGCGCCCGTCGTCGGGTCGGCGAGATAGCCCTGGTAGTTCATTGTGCCGGGCACGTTCTGCGTCGCCGAGCTCGGCACGGCGGCGAGGGTGAAGGCGGGCGTGGCGACCGCCGCAAGCGCGGCGACAACGAGGGTCTTCATGACGGTGTTCATGGGTTTTGTTTCCTTTTGGGGGTGGAAGTGTGGAAAGGTGGAAGTGTGGAAAAATGGAAGAGTTGAAGGATGAATTACCTGATTTCCGGCGTGTCGAGCGTCTTGTTCAGCCTGAACGCGCCCTCGACGATGATCGGGGTCTTGTTGAGGCCCGTGATCGTCTCGCGGTAGGTTCCGCCGCAGACGGTCTTGTTCCAGTCGTCGTTCGCGCCCAGGGGGTCTGACCCCGCAAACGTGAGCGAGACCCGGCGCGTCACGCTCCAGCTCTCGTAGTCGCCCGTGCCGTCCGCGCCGTCGCCCTTCTTCGAGGGCTTTCCGTTGTTGAACGCGAGATTGTCATGGCTCGGATGGAACGCATGGACGAACGGGTTGTCCTTCGCGTCGTACGCCTGCGTGAACGAGACGGACAGCGTGCCGCCGTCCTTCAGGAAGCCGAGCGCGCCGTCGAAGGCCCTCGGCTCCATGAACGGGAAGTTCGCGGACGACACGCGGCGGATCGTCGCGTTCGGATGCAGACGGCGGAACTCCTTCGCCGCCGCCTTGTCCGCGAGAATCGCCGGCGTCTCGTCGCCCGCCGTCTCGGACGCGACGAACGCCTGCTTGAGGAGCGAGACCGCCCCGTCTTCCGCCGCATGCAGGATCAGCCGGAAGGAGAACGCCTGCGTCGTGTCCTGGATCTTCTCCGCGTCCCACTCCTGCTTGGCCGACGTCAGCATCCGTGCGCGGTTGACGCCGGTGAGGGCCACCGAGCCGACCCAGAGCCCCGCCGGGCTCTTCGCCGCCGCAAGGCCGCCGTCCGCCCGGAGGCCGACGCGCACGAGGAACGTCCCGTCCGCGCGCACCTCCTCGTCCACCGTCGAACCCGCGTCCGAGACGGCGAGGATGCCGAGATAGGCGCCCTCCGCCGCCGGCATCCGGTCGAGGTCGGGGCGCACCTTGAGCGTGAACGTCGCGCCCGCCGCGAGGTTCGTCGCGAACGGGAAGGCCATCGGCTCGTAGACGCGGCGCGCGTAGCCCTGCGTCCAGTCGACCGTCTCGCGCTTGAGCGCGAGGTCGCCCGCCTTCGCGCCCTGCCCGGCGGGCGGCGCGAGCGACGGCTCGAACGCGAAGGTCACGACGCGGTCGCCGCCCGAGACGTTCTTCACCGTGATCGTGCGCGCCGCCGTCGAAGACGACCACGAGAGGATCCTGTCGCCCGTGTCGAGGCCGACGGCGAGCGGACCCGTCCACGTCGCCTCGCCCGTGCCCGTCGTCTCCAGCCAGAACGCCTGCGACGGATTGCCGACCGCCGCGCCCGGATTCTGCCGCACGGCGGCGTTCGCCGTGTTCACCGACTTGAACGGATTGTCCGCAAGATGCGCGAAGCCGGCGAAGGCGTCGCGGCACGACGCGCCGGCGGGGATGTTCAGCCCGACGAGGTTCATCTCGCCCAAGAAGATCCGGCCCGACGGCACGGCGGGCGTGCCGAGGATGACGAGGTTCGTCGCCGCGACGGCGTGGACGAGATACCGCCCGTCGCCGAGAACCGCGCCGAAGGTGCTGGGCTCAACCGCGCCCGCATACCACGCGAACGTGTCGGCCGAGACGGTGCCGGTGCCGTCGTCGCGGCGGTCGCGGTTCCACCAGGTCACCTGGTCGACGCCCCCGCCGCCGAAGACGGCGTCGCAGCCGTAGTCGAAGGGATTGACCTTGACGTGAACGGCGTTCCACCCCGCGACGAGCGGAATCTCCTGCCGCATCCAACAGGCGTTCGCAGCCCACGGGCTCAGCCCGAATGGCAAAAGGAACGCGATCAGTTTTGTCTTTCTCATGTCTTCCTTTCTACGTGTGTGTCATTCAGGCAAACGCAAGTCCACACATCCCCTAACCAGGGGATGCGCCAGCCCGTCGGCAGGGCCTTTCTGTGCGTCGGCTAAAAAATGGGGGGGGGGGGGGGGCAATGAAACCGAGCGGACGCAGCAGACGGCCTTCTAGTAGGGCCGCTTCCGTGCGCACTGTGCGCAGACGCTCTCTAGACAAAAGTCTCATTCGCCGAGCATTGTATCATAAATCTCATTCTCCTGTCAAACTGGAGTTTACCCCCAAATGGTAAAAATGGTAATGGAAGGAGACGGCATCCGAAGGGAACCGACTTCAACTGGCTCACGAGACGCCAGATCCGGCAGTTCGAGGACTGGACATATCCAAACCAGACAGGAGGCGGCTCATCCATCCGCATGGAGACGCCTCATCCATCCGCATGGAGACACCTCTTCCATCCGCATCGGTTGACGCATCCGTTCCAGATCGTCCCCGGAATCTCTGGGGTGGCATTGTTCGCTTTTCTTCTTCTTCGATCCCCATGGCCTTCCTCTCTTATTTGCTGACCCGTTAGATATTACCATTTCCCGTCGTCTCCTCTGTTCACCAGCGCCTAAAACATTGTGATATAATATACCACTGTAATGAAAAAAGTATTCATACTCGCCGGCGCGAACGGCAGCGGGAAGAGCACAATTGCAAAAGTCCTGTTGCCGACGGTCGGGATTGCCTATGTCAATCCCGACGACATCGCACGCGAATTGAATCCTTCAGATCTCACGTCCGTGAAAATTACCGCCGGTCGTGAAGCCCTGCGACGCATTGACGAGATGATGGCACGCGGAGGACATATGCCCGAAATAGTCGAGAAGATGACGCAGATCGGATGCGCCGCCGTCAAGGCGGCTCAAGAAGAGAATCGCCGCAAAGGCATCGCGAACGTCTACGTCCTGAACGGAAAACTCGTCTGGCAACTGCCGGACGGGAGCATCACAACAAAGCCCCAGTAACAGACTGGATTTTGCAATTTGCAGATGGCACTTGCAATTTGCACGATAAGGGCGCGGTAGAGCGCCGTGCGGTTCACGCCGAGGTAGGCGGCAGGTTCGGAGAGGCGAGTCGACGCGGCGTCCGGCTCGCCGTTTCGCCACTGGAGATACAGCAAGACTCGGTCGGCGATTTCATAGCAGCTGAGAATCGCGACCTTGCGCCAAGCCGCGAACCCCTGACGGACGGCGGCGGCGTAGATGTGTCAAGACCGCCGCAAAACCACCACCTGTGAACATGCCGAGCGTCAGCACGTCACCCCGCGCACCACGGCATCGACCCCGCCGCTGTCGCGCACCATCTCAATGTCTCGCGTCGCCTTCTCGACCTCCGCTTCCTTGAAATCCTTGGCTCGTCCGTGAGCACCGCCATCCGTGAGCAGCAACTGGCAGACATCCGAAACCGCCTCGCGCACACGAACGATTCGATCAACAAGATCTCCGAAACCTACGGCTTCAGGAACGCGAACTACTTGAAGGAACTCTTCAAGCGTCGCTACGGCGTCACGATGCGCGACTGGCGCCAGCAACGGGCCTGATGCGCCAAGATTTTCTCCAAAGCGTCGTCATCAGTCCCTCCTCAGGTGTTTGCCCGCCAGCAGGAACTGCCCCAGGATCCAGCGCTGGCCCTTTGGCAACCGTTTCAGCGTGACCGTGACGGTATGATCACGCCAAAGTCGGTCTGTCGCCCAGCGGCGAGCGCTTCGAGGAATCCTTTCCTCTGCGCCCCTTTTGTGTCCCCTTTGCGGCGAAACCTTAAAAAACGAAACTAGACAGGAGACGCCCCTTCCATCCGCATGGAGACACCTCTTCCATCCGCATCGGTTGACGCATCCGTTCCAGATCGTCCCAACCTTACGGACATTATCTCATAATCCTGTATGCAAGTTAACCCGGCCAGAATCATTTCTTTGGCTTAGCGCTTCAGCTTGCGCACGTCTCGACCAGCCGCCGCGCGGCATCGGCGATCTTGTCCCACGCGCCGGCGGCGATCCACTCGCGATTCGTGAGGTTGCCGCCGACCCCGACGCCGACACAGCCTGCCCGTAGGAAGTCCGCCGTATTGTCCGGCGAGATGCCGCCGACGGCCAGGAACGGGATGTGCGCGAGCGGCGCGGTGAGCGCCTTCACGTAGCCCGGCCCGAGAGCTCCCGCCGGAAAGATCTTCACGAAGCTCGCGCCCGCGTCAAACGCCGCCACCGCCTCGCTCGGCGTCAGCGCGCCTGGCATCGCGACGAGTCCGTGCCGCACGCACTCCCGGATGAGCTCGACGTTCACGTTTGGCGTAATCATGTATTCGCCGCCCGCCTGCTCGCAGAGCGTCAGCTGCTCGGCGGTCAGCACCGTGCCCGCGCCCACGCGCAGGACGCCCGCAAACCGCGCGCGAATCGCCGCAATCGCCGCCGCCGTGTCCTTCCACGTCTCCGGGGCCTTCTGGCTGAACGTCACCTCGACAAGGCCGAGACCGCCTTGCGCATACGCCTCGGCCAGCCGGAGGCAGACGTCCGGCGCATAGCCACGGATGATTGCGATGACCTTTCGGTCGCGAACGGACTGGACAATTTCTTCTTTCATTTCAACACCATTCCGGCAAGGGCCTTGACGCCCGTCAGGGTGACGGCCACGGAAAAGACGAACGCCGCCGCGAGCAGGACGTTGAGGCCGACGCTCGCGCGGTGCGCCCCCATCACCGTCTTGCGGTTCACGAGACAGATGATTGCCGCCACTGTCAGCGGCAGAACGAAGACGTTCGAGATCTGCGCGGCGATCGTCACCGCCACGGGATCGCCGCCGAGTGCCGGCACGACGAGCCCCCACGCGGCCGCCACGAGGCAGACGATGCGGAAGAGCGGCGTCTTCGTCTCCATTTGGCCGTCCCGCCAGTCGCCGACGAGGAGCGGGGCGACCATCAGGATCGGGAAGACGGACGACAGCCCCGCCGCGAGCGTGCCGATCATGAAGAACGCGACGGCGAAGCGTCCCGCCACCGGCTCCAGCGTCGCCGCCATGTCAAGGATCTTCTCGATGCCCTTGCCCTGCGCGAAGAGCGCCCCCATCGCGACAGCCATGATCGCGCCGGAAATGACGAACATCAGCGTCGCCGAGACCATTGCGTCGCGCCGCTCGACGCCAAGGTCGCGCACGCCCCAGCCCTTCTCGCGCACGAGGAGCGGACGCGTCACGAACGTTGGCGCGGCCATCGTCGTGCCAACGAACGCCGCGAGCATCAGGAGCGAAGCGCCGTCCGTCGGCAACGTCGGCGGCAGCGCACGCCGCACCGTCGCGACGTCCGGCCACGTCACGAAAACCGAGACGACAAACGTGAGCGCCATCAGGAAGACGAAGAATGCCAGCACCTTCTCAAAGAAGGAATAGCGACCGACCATCATGAGCGCGACCATCGCGGCCATGAGACAGCATGAGACCGGGAATGCCCCGACATTCAGCCCGAACGCCTCCCGAATCGCGCCGGACGTGAGGACCATGATCCCGCCGAGGCAGGTGTACTGACCGAGGACGACGCCGAGAAAGACGAGCGCCGCAATGACCTTGCCGCCCGGCAGGAACCGCACGAGGCCATGGAGCGACGTCTCGCCCGTCACGGCGGCGAACCGCCCGTAGGCCGTCATCAGCACGCCGGAGAAGAGGCACGACAGCGCGAGAACCCACAGGAGGCCGAGACCGTAGTCTGCGCCAGCCTTGGCCATCGACGTGACGGATCCCGTCCCGATCGTGTAGCCGATCGCGAAGATGCCCGGCCCGACCGCCGAGAGGATCTGCCGGATGCGCTTCATCGCTGGACGCGTCCCGTGCCGTTGCCGGACGCCAAGGACTCCACCTCGGCGACCGAGACGAGGTTGAAGTCGTGTTCGATCGAATGCTTCAGGGCCGAGGCCGCCACGGCGAAGTCGATGGCCGCCTGCGGCTTCTTCCCCGTCGCAAGCGCGTAGATGAGGCCGCCGCCAAAGCTGTCGCCCCCGCCCACGCGATCGACGATGTGCAGCGCATACTCCTTCGAGAAGCAAGCCTCCTTCGCCTTCGCGTCGTAGAGCATCCCCGCCCAGAGGTTGTCAAAGGCCGAAAGCGACGTGCGCAGCGTAACGGCGACCTGCTTGCAGCCGAAGCGCTTCACGAGCTGCTCCGCGACCGAGACGTAGCCCGCCTTGTCGAGCTTGCCCGATTCGACGTCGCTTCCCTTGCCGACGATGCCGAAGACGTCCGCCGCGTCCGCCTCGTTGGCGATGAGGACATCGACATAGGGGACGAGCTTCGCCATGCACTTTCCGGCTTCCGCGCGCGTCCAGAGCTTGCCGCGGTAATTGAGGTCGCAGCTGACCGTGATGCGGTGCGTCTTGCAGAACTTGAGCGCGTCAAGGCAGATCGCGGGCAGGTCGCCGCCAAGGGCGGGCGTGATGCCCGTGAAGTGAAACCACTTCGCGCCCTTCAGGATCCTCGCCCAGTCGAAGTCGCCGCGCCGCGCAAGGGCGATCGAAGAACCCGCCCGGTCATAGACGACCTTCGACGCGCGCTGCGCCGCGCCCTTCTCCACGAAGTAGAGACCGAGGCGCGGTCCGCCCCAGACGATGCTCCCCGTCTCGACGCCGAATCGGCGGACGGCATTCCGCGCCGCCTCGCCAAGCGGATTCGACGGCAACTTCGTCACGAACGACACGTCTTGCCCGTAGTTCGCGAGCGAGACGGCGACATTCGCCTCTCCGCCCGCATAGCTCGCCTCGAAGCGTTCCGTCTGCACGAAACGACCGTATCCCTCGGGATTGAGGCGCATCATAATCTCGCCAAATGTCACGAATCTGCTCATGGTATTCTCCTTCTTGTACACAAGCCGTGCGGAATTATCTCATAACCTTGTATGCAAGTCAAGCCCGCCCGGGATTTTTTTTGCTATAATGTCCGCCATGAATCCCGACAAGAAGGACAACTTGAACGAAAAGGCCTACGCCTTTGTGACGGACTTGCTGACGCGCGGCGAGCTGAAGCCCGGTCAGAAGCTCTCCGAACCCTCGCTGGCCGCCGCCTGCGGCGTCAGCCGCACGCCGATGCGCGAAGCCGTCCGGCGGCTTGTGGAAGAGGGCGTGCTCTATCAGGTCGTCAAGTCAGGCACCTACGTCACGGGGTTCGGCGTCCGGGAGGTCTGCGACGCCTACGAGATCCGCTCGGCCATCGAATCCGCCCTGCTCGAGCGCTCCGTCGCCAACCTGACGAAACGCGATCTCGCCGGACTGGAGCAGCACTGCAAGCGCATGTACCGCGCCATCTGCGCGATGCGCAAGGCGAAGATGTCCGTCATGACCGGGCAGCCGGAAGCCGACTTCCTGACCGAAGACCTCGCCTTCCACCGGATTCTCCTGCGCGCGAGCGGCAACGCGCTCGCCGAGAAGATCATCGCCAACACCTACCGCCGCAACCAGTTCTTCGGCACGCACTCGCACCAGCGCACGCTCCGGCACGTCGCCAACGCCTGGCGCTACCACTGCGAGATCCTCAAGGCCTGCCGCGCGGGGGACGCCGACGGCGCCGCCCTCTGGCTGAAGCGGCACATCGCGAGCTCGCGGCGGGACGTCCTCCTGCCTCTGTCCAAGGTTTAGTCTACCGAAAAAGAAAGACGCCTCATCAGGCTCATCGGTCTCACCCTTTGCCGTGACAAGACCTCGCGCCTTCTCTAAGGCTCGGCCTTGGGAACGGACTCGACCGCACCGCGTCAGGAAGACGGCCGGATGTCTCAACGGAGAGACCCAAACGTCTCAACGGAGACGCGGCGTTCTCTCCGTTGAGTCATCGCGTTCTCTCCGTTGAGACGTTTGGGTTTCTCCGTTGAGACGTCCGAACGCCGCCACGGACGCAGAGATAGACGAATCTCCGCGACGTCGTAACGACCGTCAGGGTTCTTCCGCACGCGCCGCGAAGTCGCAGCCGTCGAACACTGTCGCCGTCGCGTCGTCCGCGAAGAAAGGCGGTCGCTCGTCCGATTCACCCGCCATCAGGCTCATCGTCACGTTCTCGAACCGAATGCCGTCCGCATGCCGAAGTCCGGCGTGACGACCTCGACCTTATTTCACTTCAAAAACAGCTGCTTCGTTCGGGCCGATCCGAATGCGTCCAACCGTCACATCACCGCGCCAAACCGAACCGATAGTCCCGTTTATCTTGATCGGGCATTCCATTGTGCGTGGCTCGAAGTTGATGGCGACGGCAATCGTCGTGCCATCCGCCGTCGGATGCTCCGTGAGCCCCACATACGGGCAGTCGCCCTTCTCGACCACATGCCTCACACCCGCGTATCTCGCCGCTTCACGAAAAACCAGGTAATAAGGCTGAATCGCCTCCCCTGTGAGGACGTCCGTGCGCGCAACCGTCTGGCTGTCAAGCGGGGCGTTGCAGACGAGCGTCTGACCCTTGCCGAGCCGGAAGCGCGTGAACGCCGGCTCGCCGTCCGCCGTCTTTCCCAAGACTTCGGCCTCGGCGGGCAGAAGACGCACTGTCGTCTTGTCAGAACAAGTCATCGGGCGATCCGGCCAGGCGTCCAACGTAAACGTGCGCACGACCGGCGAACGCGTGCAGTAGTCGATCTTGACGCCCGCATGCTCTCGAAGGTGCGTCAGCCGTGATTCTCCACAGTAAAGGACAAGCCCTGTTGCGCCTTTGGAAATCCTGTCGTAAAAGCGTTTTTGCGCGGGATATGAATAGCTGATATCCGCCTCCCCCGAACAGAGGATGTAGAATTCCGCGTCGGGCAGTTCCCGTTCCGCGCCCGCAAAGGACGGGTTAAAGCCCGCCTGCCGTGCGAGGAGATAGGCCCCGAAGCCCGCCTCCCAGCCCGCCGTCTTTTCCGGCACGATGATGACCGCGTCGGTTTTCGCCTTCGGCAGTTTCCTAAACGGCAGAGCAGCGCGGAATTTCTGGAACGCCTGCATCTCCAGCATGACGGGTTTCGGCGAGAGATCCTGCCGAAGCATGCCCAGCTCCCGCTCACACGGCGTCAGCGTGTAGGGAGGGAAGTCCAGCACCTCCTGATCAGAGTTGCACCACCAAAGAACGCCTTTGAGGTCGTTCGCCCATGCGCTGAACATCGTTGCGCGCAACCCAGCTGCCGTCCGCTCGTCGGAAACGCAACTCGTTCCCAAATTGCCGATCTCCTCTACGAAGCAAGGCTTACCGCCGAGGTCTCGGTAGAGGACGGACTCTGCCGTCGGGTGCAAGATCGTGCGCATCGTGTTAAACGCTTCCTTTCCACAGCCCGACACATAGAACTGGTACGGATGCGTGCAAAGGATATCGCATATCTCACCGTTTTGACGCAGATTGGAAGCCGAAGACTCTTGCGTCGAAAGACTGTGCATCCCCGAAACGATAGGACGAGAAGGATCAATCGCCCGAATCGCCATCGCAAGATGGTCCATCCAATTGTAGAACGCCGCCTGTCCCGCCTTAGACGCGCCAAGGCAATTGCATTCATTACCGTAATCCCATGCCGCAATGGCCGGATGATCCTTTAGTCTTGTGACAAAATACCGCACAAACTTCGTCTGCCAACGAATCGCCTCGGGGTCAGACAAGACATTCTTCTCTTCGAATACGCTCGGCACAAACTGTCGTCCACTCATCCAGCCCGTGATGAGTCCGACAATCAACTTGATGTTGTTCTTCGCCGCAATATCACATAGGAAACGGAAGCGAGTGATCATCTCGTCGTCAACCCCCGCCGAGTTCGGCAGGGGCAAGTTGTCCCTAAACCTGAATGAGCGGTAACTTCCGCCGCCATGGCAGTCACCCGTCAGAGGCTGGAAGTCTGGCCAGAGCGGGAAGACCCGCATGACGCGCGTACCGTACTTCGCGAGCGCGGCAATCTCGCGCTCGACCGCATCCGGATCCCATGACGACCACATGTACATGCCCGCGTTTTTCGCCCAGTAGTTGCAGCCGACGAAGAATTCGCCGTCCGTGAAGATGTCGCGCGTCGCGTAATCCGGCGATGGTGCCGCCGTCAGCGCATTTGACAAGACAGCCGCCAAGGCGCCGACAATCAGTTTTTTCATGCTTTGCTTCCCTTTCATCATTATTGTTTCCTTGACAGGCTTTTCGGCATCGACCGCGCATGAACGCAGGGCATACGTAACGGGCGTCCAGTCGGTGGCGAGGGGTTCACCGAACTTGCCCCACTCGCCGACCGGGCGCACGACAAAGTGGACTTCGCCGCAGTCGGGAATCGCCTCCGCCGCGAAGCGGCAGACGACCGGCTCGACGTCCTTCACCGCCGGCAGAAGCGCGTTCGGCGAATAGACCCGACTCGACGCGACGGTGCGGACGACGCCGGAGATGCGCGATTCGCAGTCCACCTGAAAGTCGAAGGCACGCACGCCGCCGTCCAACCCGTTCACCGGCGGGAACGCGACCTCGACCTGCGGATGTTCGCGGCCCGCGCGATCCTTCCCGGCAGCAATTCGTCGCACCGACACCGTGGCACCCGGCGCGAACTGCGGCGGACGCGATGCCGCAGCGCGCGGCTCCAGAAGGTAGGGCCGGTCCGACGGGTCGCCGAGCGGGATCACCCAGTCCGGCCCCAGCCGCAGCCCGTACTCGAAGTCGCGTCGCTCCAGCGTGATCCAGTCGTCGAAAACCTCCATCACCATCCCCTGTCGACACTTCCCGAAGTCCAGCCACGGCATCTCCTTGGACGGCGACATACGGTCATCCCACGCATGCCCGTTCTCGCGCCCCGCGAAAGTGAACTCCCAGCCACTCGTCGAACTGCACCCGATGGACGTGAACGCCCCCTGCCAAATCGTCCGCTCCTCCAGGAGCGAGAGGTGGGAGTGTCCCGAAAAGGCGATGCAGTTGGGGTAGTCCGACAGGATGCGCGTCGATGTCCCGTCGTCGCTCGCGGCATCTGCATACGGCGCGGAGCAGGTGCCACGCGGGTGCTCGTGCTGGCAGTAGAAGAACGGACGTGACGGGTCGAGTTCGGCACCGTGCGCGGCGAACCACGCCGGCAACGGATTCGGGTCGTTGGTGAGGCCACGCGCCAAGGGCAGCGTCCGCCCCTCATCCCCGACAATCGACACCCAGTTGCGCAGGACGAACGTGTAGCCGTTGACCTTCTTGACGACAATCGGGGCGTAGTCCTCGTGGAAAAGCTCGCGCCAGAACTTCTCGCGGTTGAAATAGAAGCCGAACTGCCGAGCTTCCTCGATCGTCTCGATGGGCCATTGTCCGCCGCCGTAGCAGAAGCCGTCCACGTCGTGGTTGCCCGTGAGGAACAGCCGCTCGACGTGCGCCCCGTCGGGGCGGCGGTCATTCGGGAAGACCTCGAACCAGATGCGCGCGACGTCGGCGAACTCGTTGTAGTGCCCCCACGTGGCAAGGTCGCCCGTGACGAGCACCGCATCGACCTTCCGATCGCGGTAGAATTCCAGCGCGCGGCGCCAGATCTCGGCGGAGTGGTCGCGCTTGACGTGGATGTCCGAGAGGATCCCGACGCGCAGGTTGGGGCGTCCGGACGCGAACGCGGACAGTCCAACCGTCCCGGCCGCGCAGGCGGCCCCAACCACAAAATTCCGTCTTGTCAACATATCCGCGTTGCCGAAAAACATTCCCTTTCTCATGAACATGCTCCTTCACTTCGCACGGCTAGTCATCTCAAAAACGAGTTCGCCGCCCTTCACGATGTCGGCGTGGTTGATTTTCCAGTCCGTGACCGGTCGACCGTTGAGCGTCACCGACTTCACGTCCTTGTTCTCACGCGACAGGTTCTTCGCGACGACCGTGAACACCTTGCCGTCCGCGAGGCGCAGGGTCGCGCGCGGCACCTGCGGCGCGCCGATCACGTACTCGCCGCCGCACGGGTCGAACGGGTAGAAGCCCATCGCCGAGAACACATACCACGCGCTCATCTGCCCGCAGTCGTCATTGCCGCAGAGCCCCTCCGGCCCGACGTGGTACTGCGTGTCGAAGACCTCGCGGATGTGCGCGGCCGCCTTCTCGGGCTGTCCGACCTGCGGGTAGAGGTAGATCACGTGGTGGCTCGGCTCGTTGCCGTGCACGTACTGCCCGATCATCCCGGAGATGTCATCCGTCGCGTTCGCCGTTTCCGCGCGCCGCGTGAAGAGCGCGTCCAGCGTCTCCACGAATCGCTCGCGTCCGCCCATCGCCGCGACGAGGCCGGGGACATCCTGCATGACGTGCCACGTGTACTGAAAGGCGTTGCCTTCCGTGAAGTCGTTGTCGCGACTGCCGCCGTGTCCGAAGGCGTACGGGTCGAACGGCGTGCGCCACGTGCCCTGCGTCGTCTTGCCGCGTGCGAACCGAATCGTCGAATCGAAGACGTTCCTCCAATTCTGCGCGCGCCTCCCGAAAAACGCCGCCGCGTCCGCCTGTCCGAGCGCGTCCGCGAACCGTGCGGCACACGCATCGTCGTAGGCGCACTCCAGCGTGCGCGAAACGGACTCGCCCTTGATGACATCGCAGGGGAAGTATCCGTAGCGGTCGTAGAGATCCCAGTTCTCCTTCGGCTTGCCGGGATGCGCAACCGTGAGCGTGTTCGTGATGGCCTCGAACGCGCGCGTCGCGTCGAAGCCCCGAAAGCCCTTCAGGTAGGCATCGACAATCACAGGGACAGCGTGATTGCCAATCATGCAGTCCACGTTCTTGCCGCCGTAGGTCATAACGGGGAGACGCCCGAACGCCCGATAATGGGCGAGCAGTGAACGGACCACGGGCTCGATGACCTCTGGCGCCGCGAGCGCGTACCACGGCTGGGCGGCGCGGAACGTGTCCCAAAGCGAAAGCGTCGTCAGGTACGTGCCGTCGGGCGAAACGCCGACCGCGCCGTCTGCGCCACGGTAGCGTCCGTCGGCATCCGCCCAGTCGTTCGGCTGGAGGTAGAGGTGGTAAAGGGCCGTGTACCAGTTCCGCCTCTGGTCGTCCGTCCCCTCGCAGGTCGTGCGGGCGAGAATCTCGTTCCACCGGGTGCGGGCCGCCGCGCGCACGGCATCGAAGTCCCAGTCCGGAATCGATGTCGCCACGTTCGCCACCGCGCCGTCTGCATCGACCGTCGAGAACGCCGCCTTGACGAGAAGCGGCTGATCTACAGTCGGGAAGACGGCCACGAAACGCGACGCATCGTTCGGCGCACCGCGCACGGGCAGACGATCCAAGCGCGTCCACGGACGACTGAACCGAATCGCGCAGCCGATTCGGCGACGCGACACCCAACCGCTTCGCCAGAAATCGGCCCGCAGCGTGTCCGAGCCGTCCGTTCGCGCGTCGATCGCCTCCGTGGAGACAGGATGCCACCGATCGTCGCCCAGCCCGGCGGAGAGATTCACGAGAACCTTGACTTCGCCGTCCCGGCCGCCTGAGATCCGATAGATTGCGGCGCGCTTCGCGGCGGCGACTTCGACCGTAAGCCCGTCGTCCGGCTGCGCGACGCGATAGTAACCGGGCGAAGCCGACTCGCGCCCCTTGTCGATTGCGCGCCGGGCCGGCTCCGCGCCCAATTCGCCCGTGAACGGCAGAATGCGCACGTCGCCGTAGTCGGGGCAGCCCGTGCCGGACAGGTGATTGAGCGAATAGCCGAGAACCGACGTGTCGCCGTACTGGTAGCCCGAACAGTGCGCCCAGTCGCCCGCGCCCGTGTCGGGCCCCGCCTGCACCATCCCGAACGGCACGGCGGCCGCCGGGTGCGTGTGGCCCGTCCCCGACGTTCCCGTGAACACGTCTACCCACGAAGCCAGATCAGCCGCCGCGAGGTCGGTCTCCGTCGCGGCGTGAAGGATCAGCGCGCGCGGCGTCGGTGACAGCGGAAACTCGACCACGCCGCCCGCGATCCGCACGGGGACTCGGTTGCCCATGTGGTCGGCGAGCTCCGCCCGGGCGGCATCCGTCCGAATCCGAACCGGCGTCCGCTCCGTCCGATGCCAGTTCCAGCCCGCCAGCACAAGGCCGCGGAAGCCGGGCTTCGCGCCCTTGAAGCGGTAGAGGTGCCGTGGGTGTTCGGAGATGAGCCGCCCATCCGCGTCGAGGCCGGAAAAGATCGCCGTCAGCGCGGCGAAGGCGGCGTAGCCGGCGCGCGGATGCAGGTCGGCTGTCAGCAGCCCATATCCGGGCTCTTCGCCGTCCCGCCAGCCGGTCGCGCGCAGGTTGTACCAGATGTAGTCCCGCGCGCCCCACGACCAGGCGTAGAGGATCTTCGCCCACACCGTCCGCGCGACGTCCTGTTCGCCGCTCCACCAGCAGCTCAGCCCCGTCTCGTGGCTCGACCACGGCCGTGCCGCCAGCGCGGTCTTTTCACGCAAAGGTAGGAAGTCCCCCTGCAGACGCTCGACATACGCCTCGAACGGGCCGTGCCCGTGCAGGGCCCAGACGTCATAAAGTTCGGGCTTCCCGGCAAAATGCTCGATGACGCCCTCATGCACAAACGGCTTCGGCCAGTCGAACAGCGTCCGGCTCGTCATCGTCGCCCAGCCGCAGGTCGTGACCGTGGCCGTCGGGCAGCCGGCGTGCACGCCCTCGTACCCTTCGCGCAACGTCCGCTCCGCCTGTTCGAGGCTGAGCGTGTGCGCGGGCGTGAGATCCCATTCGTTGCCGATCTCGTAGTAGTCGATCTGCGTGCCGTAGCGCGACGCGAGCGCACGGCAGAAATCGCGGAACACCCCCGGCGTGGCCGCCATCTTGTAGCGATGGCGCGTCGGATTGACCGTCTTCAGGATCTCCTTGTCGATGGCCCACTCCGGCGTCCCCTGAATGATCGCGTCCACGGCAATTCCCGCATCCTGTGTCATGCGGATGAATGCGTCAGCGTATGTCCAGTTCCATGTGCCCTCAGACGGGTGAACCGAGCCCAGCATGAAGCCGCCGTCCACGCGGCAGAACTTGGCGCCGGACGCGACCAGCGCCTCGAACGCGGGCTTCAGCCAATTCGGCTGGTAGCGCTGTCCGTGGAAATTGATGCCCATGCGGAACTTCGGCTTCTCCAGGCGCAGCCCGGCCTCGTGGAGGTCAATCCACGCGAAGCGCGAAGACTTGGTCGCCACGGAACCGTCCTCGCCCTGGACTTCGGCCTCGGCGAACCACAGGCCCTTCGCCGGAAGCGGCCACGCGATCGGCAGACGCACCGTTTCGCCCGGCTGCACCGTGCGGTCGAACGACATCTCGAACGCATGGCCGAAGACATCGCGGAACCGCAGGATCGCCCGCCAGGTCCGCATGTCCGAAGACGGGTTGCGGATGACCGCGACAGGTCGCTCCTCCGCGCGTTCCGAACGCACGACATGGAACCTGTTCCCCGTCTCGACGTCAAAGCGGAACGCCTCCGCCGATGTCTGCACGAACTCGCCAGCGGCCTCAACGACCTTCCACTCCTCAGCGGGTGCCGCGCCCGTGAACGCCAGCTTCTGGAACTGGTAGCTCTGGCCCGCCGGCAAGGGGTCCGTGAAGCGCACGAGGCCATTCGTGGCCACGGCCGTCAGGTTTGTCGAGAAGCCCTTGCGCGAGAGGTTGTCCGGGTTGCACGTCAACGCGAGCGACATCTCGCCAGCAAGCGGACGATCCAGCCTGAACGCCAAGCGTCGCGCGGGCGGAAACGGCCGCGCGCCGGGGAACGTGACATCGGTCGAGATCCGCTCGAGGGAAACGACCGTCGGCGCGACCGCCGGCGGCGGCGTGTCGTCCTCCATCCGCACGAGGACGTATTCGCCCGGCCCCGTATTCGCGCTGTACTCGAAGGAGAGGGCCGTCAGCCGCAGCGGCGCGTCGATGACGCCGTTCGCCGACGTGCCCCACTTGCCCGAATAGCCGTCGGCCTTCAGGTCGAACTCGAAGCGGACGACCGCGTTCGAGGCGTCTTCCCGGATGCGGCTGACGCGGTACTGGAAGCACTCGCCGTCACGGTCTGTGAACTGCAGGTAGCAGGACTTGCGGACGCGAATGAACGGCTCGCGGCGAACGACGAGCGCCATGCGGCGGCCGAGCCACGGACTCGCCGAACGGAAGCGCTCCGGCAGCGTCAGCGACGTCCACCAGAACGACTCTTTCGGACTCATCTTCTCGGCGTCGAGCCGCACGTGCACGCCGTCCAGCTCGACCGTGACCTGCTCACGCGCCGCCGCCTCGTCCAGATAGCGGCCACGCCCCACCCGATAGTCGCTGGGAACGCCGTCGAAATCGAACAGCGTTGCGGCGGCGACCAACACTCCTAATGCAGCCAGTGTCATCAATCAAGCTCTTTTTCCAAAGGCAATTTCGTCAGCGCACAACCAGCACAAGCCCCCGGTCAAACGGGCTTTCGTAGCAGCCGAGGTCAACGGCCTGCCCTTGGACGCGCGAACTTCCCGCCAGATCCGTGTCCTCCGCCGTCCAGCCGGCGTTCAGTCCGCGATTGATGGCGCGCGAGTCATTCCGCAGCGCGTACGGCGGGAGCGCCGGATCTGACATGCCGACAAAACCGACGTCTGCGACTTTCCGGAACTTGCTGAACTGCGTCGGATTGTTCTTGCTGTATACGGCGTCGTATGTCACATAGACCGCATTGCTGACGAGATTCAGGCACGGGCTTGACTCGACCTTGTAGGTCGTGGCGTTCGCCATGAAGTCACAGGGGACGGATTCGCCGGACGCGGCGCTCGCTTCCGTCGCGACCCTGTTGCCCGAGAAGATGCTGTTGACGATGACGTTGGTGGACGGCAACCCCGCATCGGCGCGGTGCGCGAAGAACAGGAAGCCGTCATGCTTGCCCCAGTGGCGCAGCGTGTTGTCGGCAAATGTGCAGTTGACGATCGGCACCGTCTTGTTGGACTTGTTGTAGATGAGCACGCTTGTCGAGCAGCCGGCGAACAGGCAGTTCTCGATCGAACCGGATTCGCGCCAGCTGACGAACGTGATGAGTCCGTCCTCGGCAGATCCCTCGCCCGCGAAGTAGACGCAACGGTCAAACGTGCAGCGGCTGAACCGCTGAACGCGCAGGTCGCCCCAGCCCCGGAAGATGCAATCCATGGCGGACTGCGCGTTATTGACGTGCGAGCCGTTCACCGTCGCCGTCTTGTTGGTGTTGTTCTCGAAGAGGCAACCTTTGAACGCGCCGCCGTAACTGCTCAAGTAGACACCACCGAATTCTCCGTCGCTGACGCCGTTCTTGAAGGTGCAGTCCATGGCCGTCTCCAGCCCCGATTCCGCATACAGGCATCCGCCCTTTTCGACGGCGCGATTTCCGTCAAAAGCCGTCCCCTCAATCACGTCGATCGTCGCGTAGGCATAAAGGCCGCCGCCGTTCGCCGTCGTAGCATTGTCCATGAAGACGCAGTCTTTGACGCTCTGAAAATAGTTCCGACAGTAGAGTCCGCCGCCGTTTGCCGCATGGTTGTCGACAAAGACGCAGTTCACGAAGACGTTCGTCAAACCTTCCGCCGCGAACCCGACGGCGCCGCCGCCGTTCGCGCGCGCCGTATTGTTCGTGAACAGGCAGTCGTAGGCCGTCAATCCGTAGGTTGCGCCGCCGTTCGCCGCCGCCGCGCCACGGAAGACGCAGTTCGTAGCAAAACCCTTGCCAATGCCAGAGAACGCAACAACGCCGCCGTTGCCGTTCGCACCCGCATCGCCGCCCTCGAACGTGACGTGCTGAAACTGCGTGCCGCGCCCGTTTCCATAGCAATAGACGAGCCGCGCGGCTGCACCACCCTTGATGACGAGTTCATGCGCCGGATCGCGTGCGCTCCAGTGTTCATCCGTGTGCCAATTGTTGCCGAATCTGCAATTCGCCGCCGTAATGACGAGGTAAGCCTTGGTTCCGTCCGGCGCCGTCATCGGCTCTTGGCCGCTAAGATCGTAGGTTCCGGGCCAAATGTCTACCCAACGCTCTCCGTTCTGGACGGCCTCAACAAGCGTCTCGACCGAGTTAACTGTTACCGCCTGCGTTCTCAGCGCCAAGCCCGTGCAGAGGACGAACACTCCGATCTTACAGTTCTTCATGGTTTTTGCCTTTCTTGCTGACATGTTTGCTTGTGATGTTCTACAGACACCTGTTGATGTCCTTACTTGTCCGTACTTACAAATTCAAGATTATCAATCCACACCTTGGTGTAGACGAAATTGTCCACGTCGAACCAAATCTCGTCCACTGCCCCCCGCCAGCCGGATGCGGACGAGAGGTCGATGTCATACGAGTGCCACGCGCCATCGGGAATCGTCTCGAACGACAACCGATTCGTCTTCGTCACCGAAATCTCGTCCTTCGCGGCATTCACATGGATGATGGGGTTTCCTAGGGTCGACCAGATCAGCGAGCCCCCGCGCTTGCGGTCAGGATACTTGTGCGTAAACCATGAGGGCACGCCGCGCGGGTCAGGCAAGATACGCGCACGGAAGCGTAACCGCGCGTACGTCTGCGCGTTGAACGGCGCGACCTTCGTGCAGACGGCCGGGAGACCGCTCTCGCTACGGAAATAGTGAAGTGCGCCAGCCTCGTTCCGCACCGAGGCCGTTGCATAGGGATTTCGGCACCACCCCTGAACACCCACATCGAAGTTCCAAGACGTCACGGACGGGCGAACAATCTCCGGGAAATCGTAAGGGCCGCACCCAACGTCCTGCGGACGCACGTTCTTCGGCCACCCGCCAGTCGGCTTCTCGCAGAAGACTTCCCGGATCGCGTCATACATCGCGAACCCGTATTCCTCGTTCGGCTCGATGTAGCTGCCTTCCTGCCACTCGTTGATCGGGGCGATGATGCAACGCGTGAAGCCGTTCGTCTCGCAGAACGCACGGCAGTCGGAGAGGATCTCGCGGAACGCCTCTGGCGTCCGGTTGCGGATGACGCGGGCCTTCTCGAACGAGCGCGGCTGGTCGTTCCATCCCGTGGGGACGATGGGCCAGAACGGGAACGCCGGATCACGGCTTGTCATCGCCCACCAGCGGTTGACAGCCGGACGGATCAGGGAATAGCCGAAGTTGTCCTTGCGGTCACCTGGTTGCCGCGCCTCGGGCGCGAGGTTCCACGCGATCGTGTCGAAGTTGTAGATCATCTGTGCCGAATAGCCGGCCTCGCGCGGCACATTCACCAAACGCGGATCATACGATCCGCCATGGTACATATCGATGAAATGGATGCCGGGGAATCCCGCCGCGCACACCAACGACTGCATGAGCGCAATCGCCCGCCGCAACCCCTCTTCGGCCGTGATCTTCTCGCCGCGTCGGGCCGCCTCCTCCGCGAAATCTTCGCCGAACCGGTCGGACGCCCAGATCACAACGACGGGCTTTCCTTCGATGCGGTAGTAGCCGGGCGTACGGAAGTAGTTCTCGATCCAGTACTGCACGAGCCGCCGTGTGTCCGCCTCGTCATGGGCGCCAGGCTCGTTGTGGTTCGCGTACATCATGTACCACTTGAGGAAACGTCGGTGCTTGGCACGATCATACGCCCGCACCCAGTGCTCCAGTCGCCGCTCGCCGCGATTCCAATACCAGTCCACGCAAAACGCCGAGATGCCATGCTCGACCGCCCACTTAATCTGCCAATCGACGACTTCGGGATCCGTCTCATCGTACCAACCGAGCAGTGGCTTGAGATGCGGCCGTGTCCGTTCGAGGAGATCCCATTCCCACCGCTGTTCCGTGCCGGGGTAGTAGAATGCATGCACCTCGACCGCGCCCTTGACAGGCTGCGGCGTCGGCACGCGCGGCGGCAGGACGAAATCGGCAATCGTCCGCTCCAGCGCGGTGATCAGACGGCGCGGCTTCCCGTTCGACCGCCAGATGCTATGCCCGGAAAGTCCCAACTCGATTTCGCTAGGATATTCGTAGAATTCAACGGGATTGCCGGCGTCGCGATACGCCTTCTCGAAATTCCGAGCCGAAGCAATCGGGACGACCTTGTCGCCCGTCGCGTGCGTTAAGAGCACGGGCGGGCCATTCGGGCGGATCAACCGCAACGGGTTCATCGCGTCGAGCCGCGCCGCTGTCGGGTCCTGTCCACCGAAGAGCGCACGATAGCGTTCCGGATTCCGAGAAAAGTCAGGCATCGGATCGACAATGCCCGAGATGGACACGATGCCAGCAACCCAGTCGGACGGCAGGGAAAGCCCCGTCCACAACGCCAAATGCCCGCCCGCGCTGGCTCCGGCAATCCAAATCTTTTGAGGCCGGACGCCTGCCGTGCGTGCAAACGCCTCAGTGAACATGAACTTGGCAGACGCTACGCAGTCCTCGCCACAAGCCGGCCACGGATGCTCCTGTGTCGCCAGCCGGTAGTCAATGTTGTAGACGGCGAAGCCCAAGTCTCTTGAGAAATAATCGGCAACGCCCACGACGTCACGACGATTCATCTCTGTCCAGCCGCCGCCGTGGATCAGCAACAGACAAGGCGTGTCCTTCGTCACATTCTTTGGCAGATGCAAGTCCCCTGCACCCAGCGGCAAGACAATAGCGAGTAGCGACAATGGCATCATTCTGACATGTCCTCTTTCTCCGGCGTGACGACCTCGACCTCGACGCCGAGGGCCTTGCCGAGCTTCTTCAGCTCCGCCGCGTGGTGGCCGATGCCGAGCGCAAAGTGGTGCGTCGGCCCCGCGAGCGACCAGCGACGCAGGAACGTGCGCACGTCCGGCAGGAACCGGCCGTGCGTGTTCGTGTTCCCTGTCGGCGGGATCGGCCCCTTCAGCGACTCGCCCTCGGCGACGACGAACTTGAACGAGCCGTCCGCCTTGAGTCCGAGCGACATCATCGTAATCGGACCTTCCTTGATGTTGAACTCGACGCCCGCGCCCTTTCCGGGCTTGCCATGGTATTTCTTGAGCGAACGGAGCATGGGCTTTTGCGCGGCAATGTTGAGATGGTGCGGCCCGTCGTGTCCGACCAAGACGGTGTCGCGCGCGAAGTCGATCGGATGGAATTCCGCGAAGCTGCCGCCGATGTCGAGGCGGTCGAAGATCATCATCGCGAGGCAGTTCTTGAGGTCGAACTCGCCGCACATCGGGAAGCCCGCCGCCGTGAGGAGCGAATTGCCGACGATGAAGTTCGTCACGAGCTCGCGCGTGAGCGACCCCTCCTCGCCTTCGTAGTAGTAGGCGAAGCCGTCGAGGTTGCGTTTCGCGATGAACTTCTCCAGCGCGCACGCCGCCTTCGCCGCGATGTCGAGATCCCTCTCGGACAGCTTCTCCGTCCACGGGTCGCTCACCGGGTCGGGCGTGTCGAAGAACGCGAGAATGCGCTTCTTCATGGCGTCGACGTCCGCCGCGACGGGTTCGCGGTAGTAGGGCAGGATCTCGTCCGGCTCGCACAGGGCGACGTGGCAGCCGAACGTGCGCGAGACGGCCGTCGGGTCGACCTGCATGTCGTACATCGCCTCCAGCACATGGCCCATGAGGCCGATGCGCGCGCGCTTGAGGTCGTGCAGGACGTGCGCGACGGCGCACCACTGGCGGATCTCCTCGTCCGCCCGCGCGTCGCCCTCGAGCTTGCCGATGACCGCGTCCGCGACGGGGCGCCCGTAGCGGATGGCGACGCCCGTGAACTCCGGCACGGAGCAGAGGTCGTCGTTCAGCAGCTGCCTGTAGATCGTCGCGTGTTCGTAGTCGAGCCGGTCGTCGGGCTGGAGCGCGAAGAGGACGATCGGCACGTTCAGCTCGCGCACGAACGGCGCGAACGTCGAGCTCGTCGCGTACGTCACCATGTCCACGAAGAGGATGTCGAGGTCGGCCGCCTTCATCGCGGGGACCATCGCCTTGGCGGACTGCGGATTGTCGCTCATGCCGAACCGCGTCACCTTCACCTGATGCGCTTCGACCTTGCGGGCGAAGACGTCTTCCTTCCTCTTCATGTCGTCAAGGAGTCCCGGGCACTGCTTCCAGTAGGTGTCGAGGCCGACCGAGACCAGGCCGACGTTGGCCGTGAGCGGCTTGCGACGCGAAATGCGCAACGAGCCGTCGGACGCGAGAGCCGACGAAAACAAAAAGGACAAGGACAAGGACAAAAGCAGTCCTGCGCAGAAGCGGAATCTATCACCAAGTTTCATGGCACGTATTCTAACACATCGCGGCAACAAAAGACAACGCCTCATTTTGACACAGTTGCACTTTTTGACAAAGGCTTAAAGGCAGAAGTTCACTCGACGAGACGAAACACGGTAGCCGCCGAATCACAATTGTGATACAATACGCCCCATGAGAAACGCCTACCGCTACTTTCCCGTCACGCCCATGATAAAGAACTGGGGCCTCTACGTGACGTGCGCCGGGCATCACACGATTCAGCCCGGCGACATCTTCCCTTCGCCCAAGCATCCCGATGAATACTTCTTTTCCTGGAAGCAGGGCCGCATTCTGCACGAGTGGCAACTAATCCTGCTCGAAGCGGGCGAAGGGCCGGTCGAGTTCAAGGACCGCGCGTTTACGGCGACCGTTGGTTCCCTCATCGTCTTGCCGCCCGGCTGCTGGCACCGCTACCGCCCGAATCCGCAGACGGGCTGGACGACGAATTGGATCGGCTTTGGCGGAGACCTCGCCGACCGGCTGATCGGTGGCGCGGGGTTCAGTACTGGCGGGACGGTCCAAGGCATCGGCTCCGACTCGGCGTTGCATCAGATCTTTGCCTCGACCGTTGCCGACCTGCTCGACTCTGCCGAACGGATGCCGTTCGCCGCCGCCTCAAGCATCCCTGTGCTCGTCGCCGCCCTGATCGAAAAGACAAATGCCAAGTCTGACGCGCACTCTTCCGGCGAACTGATCCGCGAAGCCCAGGCGTACCTTTCCGATCACCTTTGTGAAGTCGTCGATTTCGAGGCCCTGGCCCAATCACTCGGGCTCTCCTACCGTGCCTTCCGCTATCTCTTCCGCAAGGAGGCCGGACAATCGCCACTGCAATACCTGATCGAACGGCGGCTCGTTCGGGCCAAGCATCTTCTGGCCTTCAGCGACATCCCGATCCGTGAGATATCCGATTCGCTCGGCTTCAACTCAACGTGGTATTTCTCGCACTTCTTTCGGAAACACACGGGCCATGCTCCCGCCGACTACCGCAAGAGAAACAGTCGACATGACTGACCCGCAGGAAGCGTCACGCCGGCTCTTGTGAGCGGCGGGAAAACCACTGCTCCGAATGCGCCTCGTCAGCACGAGGCCGCGACGAGACACGCGCGACCGTGCGTGCCCTTCACGACGCCGCGATTGAAGAAAAAAAGCTCCTTCGGATCATATCCCGGCTTGTTGTGGATATCGACATGGCTCGCAAAGTCAGGCGCTTCGCGGCGATCCGTCCACCACTCATAGCCGCACCAACTACCCGGCTTCGCCAACAGCAGTTCCGCATCGGGCGTCGTTCGCAAAAGCCCTTCTCCGGGAATCTCGTAGCCGCCCGTCGCCAGCAGAAGCCGTGTCGCCTTTGCGCGTGCGGGGCCGTAGACGAGGCAAAGCTCATGGTCGCACAGGGCAAAGGCCGTCGATTGGTAGAAGTCGGGATAGGAAAGCCCGCCGACTGTCCGCGTCCGAAAGAGACCTTCGCGACGAAGCGTGACATTCGGCAGGACCGGCTCGTCCGTAACCTCAGTTATCTCGTAATCACCCGTCACCTTCAGTTTGCAGCCGCGCCGAAGGCAAATGTCCGACAACCGTTCCAACTGGCGACGGAACTCCCGAAATGCCGCGTGTGCCGCCGCCGAGCCAGGGCCATTCCGCTGCGCGGCGTAGTCAAGCGTCGGCAGATAGAAATACGCCTCGTCCACGTCCTGCACGTTCGTCATCTCGGCAAAATAGGAAAGGCACTTGCGCCCGACCTTGGGCGACGCGAGGGGTCCCCAATAGCGCCACAGCGGAAAGGCCCCGCACAGCTTTCGCAAGACTTCCGCATGCCCCGTCGGCTTCGTGTAGCAGCTCATGACCATGCCTCCGCCATGCTTGTGGATCGGCGCGGGCGACAGGATGAGGTCGAGGTCTTCGCCAAGAGACTGCTGAAAGAAGAACATCCCGAACGTCTCGCCGTGCGCACGGCGTTCCGCCCAGACGCGCGGCCCCTTCACAAGACGCGCACTTTGCTCCCAGAAGACAGGCTTCTGAAACGTCTCGGACCAATGGCCGTTCGAGACCATGCCGTGCTCGACCGGCGACAGCCCCGTCCGAAACGAAGCCTGCGCAACGCAGGTCACCGCCGGAAAGACGCTTGTCTCCGGCGCGAAGCGAAGCCCGGCGAGTTCTGTCGCTCCATGCCGTTCAAGGAGATTCCATCCCAGCCCGGCAGCAATGACGGTCAGTCGTTTCATCCGCGCCCCAAGAAGAAAGCGAGTGCCGCAACCTGAAGGAGGAGAAGCCCAAAGACGAGCAACGCGACTTTTCGCCCGTTCGTCGGATCGACCGTCTCTCGCTCGGAATACTTCGTCACGCCCGTGATGTAGGCAAACCAAATGACCGCCGGCATCCACGCGAACCCGCCGAGCAAGACGTTGAACCCGCGCGCCGCACCCATGAGAAGCGGATTCTTCGTGCGGTTGTAGAGCTGGATCGCCACCGTCAGCGCCACGAGAGAAAGGAACGGCCCACGACCGAAATAAAGCGCCAAGACAGCCAATCCCAGACATGCCGTGCGCACCACGCGCGCCGCGCCCGGCGAGATCTCGCCGGACGCAAGGGGACGCGTCTTCGGATCCGTCGCCGCGCCCACGAGGTCGTTGTCCACAAGACCGTAGAGGTACATGAGGACAGACGCCACGCACACGAGAGCGACATCTGTCGCCCTCGTGGCCGTCAACCCGCCACAAGCCGCCGCGCCGACCAGGACATCACCCGGAACGGTGACGAGGTTCTGCACGCGGAAAAGCCTGAGCCAAGCGTTCATGTTCAGACGCGCGTCGAAAGGACGTCCTTCTCGTACTTCTCGACGGTCTTGAACCACGCCTCATCGGCGACAACGCCCGCACGTGCGCAGAACTCCGCCCAAACCTCTTCCGTCGGATAGTTCTTGTACTCCTCCTGAAGGACGAGCTGCTCGGTGAACCTGCCCGCGTTCTGAAGTCTCGTGAGATCTTTCCACGGCGTCAGCATCGCCTTCAGGAGTTCCTTCTGCATGTTGCGCATGCCAAGGACCCACGCCGCGACGCGGTTGATAGACGCGTCGAAGTAGTCCAGCGCGATGATGAAGTTCTTCGGGTCCATCTTCACGATCTCTTGCGCACAGGCGCGAAGGTCGTCATTCTGGCGGATGACGTGGTCGGAATCCCAGCGGACTGGGCGCGAGATGTGGAACGCGACCTTTCCAAACGTCATGAGGAACGAGCTGATCTTGTCCGCGACCGACTCGGTGAGATGGAAGTGCCCCATGTCAAGAAGCGCGAGGATTTTCGCCTTCATCGCGTAGCCCATCACGAACTCGTGCGAGTTCACCGTGTAACTCTCGACGCCGATGCCGAAAAGCTTCGACTCAAGGAACGGGACGACCGCCTTCCTGTCGTACTTGTACGCGAAGATCTTGTCAAGCGAATCGGCCATGCGCTGGCGCGGCCCGAGACGGTCCGAGGGTTCGTCCTTGTAGCCGTCGGGACACCAGAAGTTGATGCCGCAGGGGGACTTCAGTTCCTTCGCGAAATACTCGGCGATCTTGAGGCACTGAATGCCGTGCTGAACCCAGAACTTACGCACCTTCGGGTCGGGGCTGGAGAGCGTCAGGCCGTCCGTCGCAAGCGGATGCGAGAAGAACGTCGGATTGAAGTCGAGCTTGACGCCCGCCTTCTTCGCCCACTTCACCCACGGCGCGAAGTTCTCCCTCGAGAGCTTGTCACGGTCCGTCACCTTGCCCTTGTGGATACCATAGCACGCGTGCAGGTTGACGCGGTGCTTGCCCGGAATGAGCGCGAGCGCAAACTCAAGGTCTTTCATGAGCTCTTCGGGCGTGTGCGCCTTGCCCGGATAGTTGCCTGTCGTCTGGATGCCGCCCGACGCGCCGCCTGTCGTCTCAAAGCCGCCGACGTCGTCGCCCTGCCAACAGTGAAGTGAGATGGAGACTTTCGCGAGATCCTTCAGCACCTTCTCGGTGTCAATGCCGATCTTCGCATATCGTTTCTTCGCTTCCGCGTAACTCATCTTTCCGAATTCCTTTCGTATCTTGATTTTAACGATATTATGCCAAATCCATTCTGCGCGGTCAAGTCGGTCGGCTGACGTTGTGCAAGAGAATTGCGAAGCGGCTCCGTGCGCCGTGCATTCAGAACCGTCCTTTATCCATTCAAGCGCAAATACCACGAAACCAGTTCAGGGCCGAAGAACATCCAGACGAGACAGCCAAGGCAAATGTAAGGACCGTAGGGAATCTCGACAAAACGACCAAACCTCGTCTTTGAGAGCGCAACCATCGAAAGACCGACAATCGAGCCGAAGACAGACGACAGCACAAGCGTGACCAGAACGGCGACAGGGCCGAAAAGCGCACCGACGGCCCCCATCAGGAAGACGTCACCCAAGCCCATCGCCTCGCGCCGAAACGCCTTCGACCCCAAAAAGCGAACGAGCCAGAGAAGGCCAAATCCAAAGGAAAGCCCAAGGACGGAAGAAACAATCGAATAATCGAACAATCGAATGCTTGAATGGGGGGCACAGACGAAAAAGGCGTAACTGCTGAGGACGGCATGGTAAACGAGTCCGAGAAGCATGCCGCCCACGGTCGTAAAGTCCGGCAGGAGCTTGTGATCAAAGTCAATGAAAGACCCGACAATCATCAAAGCAATCCAAATCCACCAGACGAAAAGCGTCAGCACCGCGTCAAGTGGCAGATTCAACCGCAGAGGAGCTGAAGCGAAGACAAAGCGCGTGAAAAGATTCAGAAACGCCGCCGCGAACAGAAGTCCGCCCAACAACTCGACGAGGACATAGCGCGGCGAAATCGGCGCACGACAGTTGGCGCACCTGCCGCGAAGCGCCAGCCATGAGAGAATCGGGATGTTCTGATGCCACCTAATCGCCGCGCCGCATTTCGGGCAGTGCGACGATGGGCTGACAATGGACTCGCCGCGCGGCACGCGCCAGATGACGACGTTGAGAAAACTCGCGATGCACGCGCCAAGCGCAAAGGAAAATCCTGTCAGGATGAAAAAAAGGTCCTTGTCCATCGACTTTAACGCCTATTCCGCTTTCAGCGAACGACTCATCATCATCGCACAGGCTTCCCTCGTGTCGAATCCCTTGTAGCAAACCGCATAGACCAATTCGCATATCGGCATGTCCACGGCGAGACGCTTGGCGATTTCATGGACGACCCTCGAGTTCCAGACCCCCTCGGCAACCATCTGCATCGAGCCAAGAATCGCGTCAATCTTCTCGCCGCGCCCCAAACGTTCGCCGACGGAGTGGTTGCGAGAATGGACAGAGGTGCAGGTGACGATGAGGTCGCCGATGCCCGCCAGTCCCGAAAGCGTCTCGGGCGTTCCGCCATAAGCGAGAACAAATCGCTTCATTTCGACCAATCCACGCGTAATCAAGGCTGCGCGCGTATTGTCTCCGAATCCCATGCCGTCCGAACAGCCAACGGCAATCGCAAGGACATTCTTGACCGCGCCGCCGATTTCGACACCAACGGGGTCCGTTGACGTGTAAACGCGGAAGCGCGGGCCAGACCAGATCTCCTGCACGCGCCGCGCCTTCGCCTCGTCCATGCAGGCCGCGACAATTGCCGTCGGGATGCCACGCGCGACCTCCTCGGCATGCGTCGGTCCTGCGAGGGCGACGAGAGGGCCTGTCCCCAGGATCTCCGCGCCGAGGTCCGTCATGCGTCGGTTCGTCTTCTCGCATAGCCCTTTTGTAATGGAAACAACGAGCATTTCGGACGTAATCAGCCCCTTGAAACTCGAAACGACAGACGTGAAGTATTTCGACGGCGGCGCGAGAACGACGACTTCAGCCCCCTTCACGGCCTCTTCGCGGTCAGCTGTCAGGCGAAGCGTCTCGGGAAGTTCAACACCCTTGAGGAACTTCTCATTGCGCCGCGTCCGCTTCATCTCCTCGACATAGTCTGGAAACGCGCCCCACACCGTCACCTCGTGCCCATAACCTGCCAGAAGCAACGCGTTTGCCGTACCCCAGCCGCCATCACCAATAATCGTAATCTTCATAAGTCGTGTGTTTGTGAATGTTAAGCGATACGTTCCAGAATCAGAGACTTCTGCTCGGGAGCCGAAGGACCGACCTGAAACGCCTTGTAAAGGTCCGCAGCCGCCTTCTCCAGTCCCTCGGGTTCCGTTGACTTCTCCAGCGTCGCCAACGGCGCACCGACCGCCACCCTGTCTCCGATTGAAACGGCCAGCGTCACGCCCGCAAGCGGATCGATTCGATCCCCCGCTTTCTCTCGGCCAGCGCCGAGGGCCAACGCCACACGACCGACCTTTTCCGCATCAATCGCCGTGACGAAGCCCGATTTCATCGCCTGAATCCTGAACTTGAACGTCGGCGCCTGCAACAGCCGGTCAAAGCGTCCAAGATCGCCTCCCTGTGCCGAGACCATCTGCGCGAACTTTGCAAAGGCCGCCCCATTCGCCAAGTTCGCGCGGCATTCGACGCGCGCATCGTCCAACGGCAGATCACGCGCCAACGAGACCATAAGCGCGGCCTGTTCAATGCAGAGATCAACGACTTTTCCAATCCGAACGCCTTTCAGCATCGCAATCGCCTCGGCGACTTCGTTTGCGTTGCCGATGGCAAAGCCCAAGGGCGCGTTCATGTCCGTGACGAGCGCGGCCGCCTTGCGTCCCGCCGCTTGCGAAGACGTGACGAGGGCCGTCGCGAGTTCGTGCGCCTCTTCCGGCGTCTTCATGAACGCGCCCGAACCCGCCTTGACGTCAAAAACCAACGTGTCTGCGCCCTCGGCCCATTTCTTCGACAGAATCGAGCCGCAGATGAGCGGAATCGACGCAACCGTCCCCGTGACGTCGCGCAAGGCATAAAGTTTCTTGTCCGCAGGGCAGATCTCGTCCGTCTGCACGGTCATCGAGACGCCGACATCAGAAATGACTTTCTTAAATGCCTCCAACGACAGCGCGGCATTGTAGCCGGGAATCGTCTCCAACTTGTCCGCCGTACCGCCCGTAATGCCGAGGCCGCGCCCCGTCAACGAAGGAACGGCGACCCCACAGGCCGCAGCCAGCGGCTGGATGACAAGCGAGAGCTTGTCGCCGACGCCGCCCGTCGAATGCTTGTCCGCCGTCGGGAGCGCGAGGCCTGCCCAATCAATCTGGACACCCGAGCGCATCATCGCCTCCGTAAGGTCCGCCGTCTCGCGCGTCGTCATGCCACGGCAGCAAATGGCCATCGCCAAAGCCGACATCTGATAGTCCGGAATCTCCCCTTTGGTAAATCCTTCGATGAACGCGCGAATCTCCGCGCTCCCAAGAGCGTGACCCTCGCGTTTCTTGTCCAACAGCAGTTTGGCCGCAATCATCTGACTTTCTCCCAATAGCTCAGGTATTCGACATTCCCCATTTCCTTGCCGCGAATCGGCGACTCAGAAAGACCCAAAAGCCGCAAGCCCAGCTCTTCTGTCGCGAAGCGGACAATGCCGTCGCGCGCCTTAAGCCGCAACGTCTCGTCACGGACAAGCCCGCCCGGCGCCTTGCCCTTTCCAACCTCGAACTGCGGCTTGATCAGCGCGACGATCCGCCCGTTTGGCGAAAGGACTTCGCAGATAGGAGGAAGAATCAGCCGAAGAGAGATGAAAGAGACGTCCGTGACCGCGATTTCCGGCACTTCGGGCAGGTCTGATGACTTCATGAAACGCGCGTTGAAGTTTTCCTTCACCCAAACGCGCGGATCCGTGCGCAACTTGTAGGCAAGCTGGTTCGTCCCGACATCCACAGCCATCACGCGCGCCGCGCCATGCTGAAGAAGACAGTCGGTGAACCCGCCCGTTGACGAGCCGACATCCAGACAGGTCTTTCCCTCGACGACAAGCCCCTCGGACCCGCCGAACCTCTCAAACGCGCCCTCCAGCTTTTCTCCCCCGCGCGAGACAAAGCGCGGCGGGGTCTCGACTTCAATCACCACCGTCTCGTCAAACGCCCGCGAAGCCTTCGCCTCGACTTGGCCGCCGACACGCACCTTCCCTTCAAGGACAAGAGCCTGCGCCCGGGTTCGCGAATCCGCAAGCCCCTTCTCAACCAAAAGCAAATCCAAACGCTTCTTCACGACCGCGTTCCCCCAGACTTCTGGCTCTCGTCAATCTTCATGAGGAGAATTATAGCATATCGCACGCGAACCTGTCAGGGGCGACGCGCCCCGTTCTCAGATCGGCATCACGTACCAAAGCAAGCAGAAGAAATGGCAGATGGTGCCTGCCAAGACGAAAAGATGCCAAACCATGTGCGCGTACGGGAGGGACTTCCAAAGATAGAAGACGCAACCGAGCGTGTAAAGGCCGCCGCCAAGGACAAGCCACATCGTGCCCAGCCCGTGCAAGGCTCGAACCAGCGGCATGATGGCCAAGATCGCAACCCATCCCATCAGCACATACGCAAGCGTGGATATGACGCGGAAACGCCCTGTCGTCCATACCTTGAAGAAAACGCCGACAAGCGCGGCTCCCCATTCCACGCCGAAAATCGTCCACGCCAGAACGGGATGCTCCGGACGCAGGGTGACAAGGCAGAACGGCGTGTAGCTCCCCGCGATCAGAAAGTAGATGGAGATGTGGTCAAGAACATGAAGAACCGCCTTTGCCGGGCGATAGGTGACGGCGTGATAGGCCGACGATGTCGCGTAAAGGAGAATCATGCACGCGCCAAAGATCGCCCCGCTCGTCACTTTCCATGGGACGGCAATGCCACTCCGCGCCCCCTGCCAGACCAAGAGCGCCAACATCGCCGCGCCGAGATGAGACCCGACGACATGCGTGACCGTGTTGGCGACTTCTTCGCCGCTTGTCTGCTCCCGCGCCTTTCGCACGCCGTTCAACCTTTCCGTTGCCTCACGAAGCGGCGCGGGCCATGCGCACACGTCCCGTCGCGCATTCCTCTCGGAAGCACGCGACCGTGCGGCGCAGCCCCTCATCCAGCGAGATCTGCGGCTTCCAGCCAAGCGAGCGGATCAGCGTCGTGTCACAGAGCTTACGCGGCGTTCCATCCGGTTTTGACGCATCCCAGTCAATCTTCGCCGGGCATCCCGTGGCGGTGCGCACCTTTTCCGCAAGGTCTCTGATCGAGACTTCCTCGCCCGAACCGACATTCGCGAGATCCGGCGGGTCCTCCAGATCCAGCACGAACAGGCATGCCTCCGCGAGATCGTCAACATGCAAGAATTCGCGAAGCGGCGTCCCCGTGCCCCACAGCGGAACAGTTGCATCACCCCGCTGGCGCGCCTCTTCAAACTTGCGGATCATCGTCGGCAGGACGTGCCCGCCCACGAGGTCGTAATTGTCGCCGGGGCCATAGAGATTCGTCGGCATCAGCGAGTGATAGCAAAGGCCGCGTTCACGGCGCAGAAACTCGCAAAGCTTCAGTCCCGAGATTTTCGCCAGCGCATAGCCCTCGTTCGTCTTCTCCAATGCGCTCGTGAGAAGCGCGTCTTCAGGAATCGGCTGAGGCGCCAAGCGCGGATAAATGCAAGTCGAGCCAAGGAAGAGCAAGCGTTTCACGCCCGCCTCTGCCGCCGCCCACACCGTATTGAGCGCGATCATCTCGTTCTCGTAGAGGAATCGCGAGTTGGCCGCGCTGTTCGCGCCAATGCCGCCGACACGCGCCGCCGCAATGACGGCAATGTCCGGCTTCTCCGCCTCATAGAACGCCCGTACGGCTTTCGGATCCAAAAGGTCCAGCTCGGCATGGGCACGCGTCACGACATTTGCGTAGCCACCGCGCGCAAGCGCACGGCAGACGGCGGAACCGACCATGCCGCGATGCCCCGCGACGAAGATCTTGTCCGTCTTAAGCATTCTTCACCGCCAATTCCTTGCGCGCCAACTCCAAGTCCGCGTCCATCATCATCTTGACAAGGCCCTTGAAGGTCACTTTCGGCTCCCAACCCAGCACGCGCTTCGCCTTGCTCGCGTCGCCAAGAAGCTGATCGACTTCACTCGGACGGTTGTAGCGGTCATCGTGCCTCGTGTATTTCGCCCAGTCGAGATCCACGTACGCAAACGCCTCTTCGAGAAGCTCTTTCACCGAGTGCATCTCGCCCGTCGCCAGAACGTAATCGTCCGGCGAATCTTGCTGAAGCATCCGCCACATGCCCTCGACGTAGTCACCGGCATAGCCCCAGTCTCGCAGGGAGCTGATGTTGCCCATGAACAGCTCATCCTGAAGGCCGAGCTTGATGCGGCTCGCGGCTCGCGTCACCTTGCGCGTCACGAACGTCTCGCCACGCCGCGGCGACTCGTGATTGAACAGAATGCCGTTCGAGGCGTGGAGACCGTAGGCCTCGCGGTAGTTCTTGACCGCCCAGAAGCCGTAGAGCTTCGCGACGGCATAGGGGCTGCGCGGATAGAACGGGGTCGTCTCTTTCTGAGGGACCTCCTGCACTTTTCCGAAAAGTTCTGAGGTCGAAGCCTGATAGAAACGCGTTTTCACGCCCGCAAGGCGAATTGCCTCCAGCAGGCGCATCGTGCCAAGCGCATCCACGTCGCCCGTGAACTCCGGCGAGTCAAAGGATACGCGCACATGACTCTGCGCCGCCAGATTGTACACTTCGTCCGGGTTGACGTCATGGACAAGGCGCATGAGATTCGAACTGTCGCCGAGATCGCCATAATGGAGGAAGAGCTTCACGCCATTGACATGAGGATCCTGATAGAGGTGATCGATGCGCCCCGTGTTGAACGAGCTCGAACGGCGGACAATGCCGTGGACTTCATAGCCCTTGTCGAGCAGCAGTTCCGCAAGGTAGCTGCCGTCCTGTCCCGTAATGCCGGTGATGAGTGCTTTCTTCATTGCAAGTTCCTTTTAAAGAAGTGTATTTTACCATAAAACGGCGGTCCTGTGGGAGAGAGAGGACCGCCGTACCTGGTCTGAGGACCGTTTAGGCCTCTGGCCACAGTTCATGGGCCATCTCACGCAACCTGTACTTCTGTATCTTCTGGCTCGCTGTCATCGGGAAAACGTCCAGGAAGTGGACATACTTCGGGATCTTGAACCAACTGATCTTGTCCTTGCAGAAGACTGCGACGTCATGCGCCGAAATCTCGGAACCAACCGCACGGATGATGAATGCCGCCGGCTGTTCGCCGTATTTCTTCGAGGGACAGCCAACGACCGCGACGTCCTTAACCCCCGGCATCGTGCCGAGGAAGTCCTCGACCTCCTTCGGAGAGATGTTCTCTCCGCCGCGGATGATGAGGTCCTTGAGCCGCCCCGTGATGTAGTAGTAGCCCTCTGCGTCCATCTTGCCGATGTCACCCGAATGGAGCCACCCGTTCGCGTCGATGCACCTTGCCGTTTGCTCGGGCATCTTGTAGTAGCCCTTCATCGTGTTGTAGCCTCGGCAGCAGATCTCGCCGTCCTGGCCGATTGGCGCGATCTCTCCCGTCTCCGGATCGATGATCGCGACCTCAACGCCCGGAAGCGCTTGACCGATTGTCTGGCACTTGCGCGCGATGGACGTCTCGAAATAGCGCGTCATCGTCATCACGGGACCCGCCTCCGTAAGTCCGTACGGGTTCGTGATCTCGCGCATGAACATCTTGTCATTTGCCTGCTGCATGCGATGCGTCGGGCACGCCGAGCCAGACATGATGCCCGTCCGCAGCGAACGGAAGTCGAACCGGTTGAAGAGCGGGTGGTCGAGCATCGCGATGTACATCGTCGGCACGCCGTACGTCGCCGTGCACTTCTCCTTCTCAATCGATGTCATCACCTGCACGGGGTCGAACTTCTCCAGAAAGACCATCGTCGCACCGTGGTTGACGCAGCTCATCACGCCGAGGACACAGCCGAAGCAGTGGAAGAGCGGCACGGGAATGCAGACGCGGTCGCGGCACGTGAGGTTCTGGCACGCGCCGATCCAGAAGCCGTCATTCGCGATGTTGCGGTGCGTGAGCTGGACGCCCTTCGGAAAGCCCGTCGTGCCCGACGTGTACTGCATGTTGACGACGTCGTTCACCTCCACCGTCGCTTGACGCGCAAGATACGCCTCCTGCGTCACCTCGCACGCGAGGGACTTGACCTCGTTGAGCGAGTACATGCCCCTATGCTTCTCGCCGCCGAGGAAGAACACGCGCTTCAGATGCGGGTATTTCGCGCTCTTCAGTTCACCGCGCGGACACTCCTTCAGTTCAGGGACAAGCTCGTTGATGACCTGCACGTAGTCGCAGTCGCGGAAGCCATTGATGACGAAGAGGTTCTCCGCATCCGACTGCGTGAGCGCGAAGTCCATCTCGTGCGACTTGTAGTTCGTATTGAGCGGCAGAAGAATCGCCCCGATCTTTGCCGTGGCAAACATGAGGACGACCCAATGCGGTACGTTCGTCGCCCAAAGCGCCACCTTCTCGCCACGCTTGACGCCAAGCGCCATCAAGCCTTTCGCGACCAGATCGACCTCTTCGCCGAACTGGTACCACGTGAGACGATAGTCGCGATCCGCGTACACCACGGCATCATTCTCGCCGCAACGCGCGATCGTCTGGTCGAGAAGTTGTCCAAGCGTGTAGTCGCGGGTAACGGGCAGGTTGTGCCACGGCACGCCTGTCGAGACGGACTGCGTAAACGGCGCGGTTTTCGGAGCTGTGCCAAAAGGATCGGAGAGTTTGAATGTCGTGTTCATGATTTCTTGGGTTGAGTGATTGAAAGGTTGAGAGGTTTTTGCGGCCATTGTCGGCTGTCTTTAGTCCTTTGTCCTGAAATTCTCCGATTCGTTCATTCGATTATTCCAAGTATCCTCGCCGCGTTTCCGCCAAAGACGGGCTCCCAGTCCTCTGGCACGCGGACTGACTTCACCCAGGCAAGCTCTTCGGGGTAGGAAGTCCACGGAAAGTCCGTCGCAAAAAGAATCCGCTCGCGCGGCCAAGATCTCAACAAACGCATTTCCTCATCCTTGTGGTGGTTTTGCACGAGCGCGGACGTGTCAATGTAGGCCCCGAGTTCCAGCAGTTCGTCTGTCGCGTGCGGCGCAGAACCGGAGCAACCGCCCAGATGCGCCGCGATAAAGGTCAGGCCTTTCACGTTCCTCAACAGCATGGCTATCTCCTTCGGCCCGCAAGCGTCATTCCGTTCCGGATAGCCAAGGTCTCGCCCCGCATGGCATTGAACGACAAGACCCAATTCTGCCGCCTTGCGGAAAATCGGCCATACGGCTGAGTCTGCGAGTGAGAAGTTCTGATAGTACGGATGGAACTTCAGCCCCTTAATCCCAGCGTTTGACACATCGTCAAGATGCCGTGACCAGTCAGGGTCTGCTGGATGAACGGACGCAAAAGGGATGATCTTGCGCTGCGCCCGCGCCCCGGCTTCGCCCGAGAGGATCGCGACAGACCGGCGCAAGATGACGTCAAACTGGCCGGGCTTCGTCGCGATGGGGCACAGGACGGCCTTGTCTACGCCCGCACAGTCAAGGCTGTCAAGGTGATTCGTCAGCGTCCCATCACCCGAGGGCGTCAGCCGTCCATTGAGCGCACGGCACATGCCGGCCATGGCGCGTACCGCGACAGCGGGTGCAAAATCATGCGAATGAACGTCGATAACCATAAATTACAGTTTGTTGCGTTGAATCTTGCCGCTGATCGTCTTCGGCAACTCGTCCTTGAAGACGACGATGCGCGGATACTTGTACGGGGCGGTATGCGACTTGACGTAGTCTTGCACGTCCTTCTTCAGCGCTTCCGAAGGCTCCTGCCCTTTCACGAGATGAATCGTCGCCTTGACGACCTGCCCGCGCACGGGATCGGGCGCGGCCGAGACGCCGCATTCAAGCACATACGGCAGTTCCATGATGACGTTCTCAATCTCCGCCGGGCCAATACGGTAGCCGGATGACTTGATGACGTCGTCCGCGCGCCCGACATAGTGATAGTAGCCGTCCTCATCCTTCCACGCGAGGTCACCCGTATGGTAGACGCCACCGCGCCACGCTTCATTCGTCTTCTCCTCATCCTTGTAGTAGCCAAGAAAGATGCCGGGGTGCGCATTGTCGCGCGACGTGCGCACGACGATCTCGCCGTGTTCACCGGGGGCGACGCTCTGGCAGTCTTCGTCCACGAGGTCAATGCCATAGTCCGGAACGGGCTTGCCCATCGAGCCAGGCTTCAGCTTGTCGCCAATCAGATTCGCCAGCGCAAGCGTCGTCTCCGTCTGGCCAAAGCCCTCGTAGATCTTGAGACCTGTGGATTTCTCGAACTGCACGAACACCTCGGGGTTCAGCGCCTCGCCCGCCGTCGTCGCATGGCGGATGGACGAGAGGTCATACTTGGAGATGTCCTGCTTGATGAGCATACGATACATGGTCGGCGGCGCACAGAACGTCGTGATCTTGTATTTCGCGAACATCGGCAGGATCTTCTCCGCGTCAAAACGCGTGAAGTCATAGGTGAAGACCGCGCCCTCGCAGAGCCACTGGCCGTAAAGCTTGCCCCAGAGGGCCTTGCCCCAGCCCGTCTCGGAAATCGTGAAGTGGAGGCCGTCCGGCTCGACGAGATGCCAGTACTTCGCCGTCACATAATGTCCAAGCGCATAGGTGTAGCTGTGCAACGCCATCTTCGGATAGCTTGTCGTGCCGCTCGTGAAGAACATGAGCATTGGGTCCTTGCCGCCCGGCGCGTCACTGGGCCGCACGTAGACAGACGAATAGCCATGGATCTCGCTGTCGTAAGGGCGCCAGCCCTCGCGCTTGCCGTTGACGATGACCTTGACGAGACTCAAGCCCACTTCTCGCTCCGCACGCTCGACCTGCTCCGCCGTCAGGCCATCCGCCGTGCAGAAGATCGCCTTCACGTCACCCGCCTTGAAGCGGTAGGTGAAGTCATGCGTCATCAGCTGATTCGTCGCGGGAATCACCACCGCGCCAATCTTGTGGCAGGCGAGGACAACAGGCCAGAACTGGAAGTGTCGCTTTAGGACGAGCATCACCTTATCGCCCTTTCCGATGCCAAGCGCCTTCAGGTAGTTCGCCGCGCGGTTCGAGTCCTCGGCCATGTCCTTGAACGTGAAGCGGCGCTCCGTCATGTGATCGGAGACATGCAGCATCGCCAGACGCTCTGGGTCGCGACGCGCAATCTCGTCTACAATGTCAAACGCGAAGTTGAAATGATCCACATTCTTGAAGGAAATGTGCTTCAGGCACCCGGCATCGTCCTCGACGGTCTCCACGAAGCGTTGGACCGCGCACGGCGCGTCGACCTTGTGATAGTCCGCATGAACCGTGGGCAGGGCCACTTCTTCGCCGTCCGCCGACATGATCATCGCGAGGAAGGTGCATTTCTGCCCGCCGACGGCAATCATGCCATGCGGAACGGACGAGCGGTAGAACGCCGAGTCGCCCGCCTTGAGCGTCTCCTCGTGCTCGCCGACCCTCAGACGCATCTCCCCGCTCAGGATGTAATCGTATTCCTGACCGCCGTGCGTGGATGTCGCGATCGGCTTACTTTGGAGGGCGGGGGCATAGTCGTATGTCACGAAGTACGGCGTCGCCTGCCGATTGCGGAAGAGTGCCGCCATGTTGCGAATCTCAATTCCAGCCTCGCGCGCCGTCACGACGCCCTCGCCGGCGCGCGTCACCTGCAGATCAGCCAACTTGGCCGTATGGCCTTCAAGAAGGGCCATCAGATCGACACCGAACACCAACGAGCACTTATGCAGGAACGAAAACGGCGGATCGCTCTCGGCGGCCTCAATGGCGCGGCACTCGGCCTCGGTCACGCCCGTCTGCGCGGCCAGTTCCGCAACCGAGAGACCTTCGATCTCGCGCATTTCGCGAATGCGCGACGCAATGCCCTTGAGAGTTTCTTGTGTTTCAACCGTATTCATGGATTCGTTCTTTCTGATGTTTCGATTTCCGTTGTCTTTCTAAATTGAAAACGGCCCCCTCGTTTCCGAGCGGGGCCGTTCAAGTGCCAGATATCCTCTTTTCTTAGCAACAAGCAACAGCCCCGCGACTAATAATAATCGCGGCAATGATAAGAAGAGCGATAAGGCCGTTCAATCTCATGTCTTTTCCTCGTAAAACGGCGGGTATGATACCAAATTCCTTGTCGCACTGTCAATGGGGAAAGAGTGGAAATTGTAATAGATGCCGGGGACGACCCGGAACGGATGCGTCAACCGATGCGGATGGAAGAGGCGTCTCCATGCGGATGGATGAGGTGTCTCCATGCGGATGGATGCGCCACCCCCATGGGGGTGGCGCGCCCGGACATGGCAGAGACGCCACAGTCGTTCAGTCTGCCGCCTGAAACCGCTGATGCGGATCAAGTTTGCGAATCTGCCCGTCATACAGAACCCAGAGGACGGAGACAGGAGGGTGCTTCGGCTCCCAACGTTCGCGCAGAAACCGGCTGCCGGCCTCGGGTCCCAACACGAAAAGCGTAGTCGAGAGACCGTCTGCCCACATTGCCGATGTTCCAAGAACCGTGACGGCGGCAACATCATTTGAGACAGGCTGACTCGTACGTCCGTCGAAGATGTGCTTGCCGCGGAAATACTCGGCGCTCGTCGCCAAGGCCTCGCCGGCATGCAAGGTGACGACGGCGACCAGCCCCAAGCCTGAGGGTGCGCGGACACCTGTCCGCCAGTCGCCGCGAACCGATTTCAGGTTGCCGCCGAGATCGACGAGCAAGTCACCTGTCATTCCCTGAAGTGCGTCCGCCGCGACATCGACGGCGAAACCCTTGGCAATCGCACCGAAGTCGAGGGCGTTCGTGCCGCGCCAATGCGGATTGAACGCACCGTCCGAAAGGCGTTTCAGAGCATTCGCCGCGTCCCAACAGGGTCGACCGAACGCGCTCGGACGCCCAAGGCGGCAGATCGTCGAGTTCGTGTCGAATCGATTAAACTCGGACGAGACCCGTTTGAAACACGACTGTGCCGTGACAACCGCTGCGCCGAAATCCGCAAGTTGCGCAGATTTCCGCCCCTGCAGGGCCGCGACCGTTCCCATCGCCGTCCATTCAACGCGGTCAATGTCAGTTTCTGACTGCCGCGTGCATCCGACAAAGGCAAGCGACGCCAACAAAAGCGCGGCAATGAGGTCTTTCATGAGAAACGATCTCAGATCATGTCAATGCGGTGCTTGCGGCCAAACAGCCAAAAGCCACCGAACATCATGCCGAGAACGCCCAGCCCGAGAAACGCCCATGGCGCCGAATGCGAGACCATGACCGCATGGTAGACCGTCGCGACCGACCAGCCAAAAAGCGTCAGGTAGCCGACGAAGATCACGCCGTAGATCTTTCCGATCTCCTTGAAGACGACCGCCGTCGCGCCGACGCACGGCACATACAGAAGGACGAACAGCAGATAGGCGAACGCCTGATGGAAACCTTTCGGGAAATGGCGGCGCATCTCGCCGCGCTCGTCCGGGGCCAGCCCGTTCGCCTCTTGCGTGGCCGTCTGAGCATAAAGACCGTTCAGAGTCCCGATTACCGACTCCTTTGCGAAAAGCCCCGTAAAGACGGCTACTGACGCGGGCCAGTTCGCCTTTTCGACGCCGATAGACTCGAAAGCCGGCGTCAGCGTCCTGCCGACAGACGCAAGAATCGTCTCGGCTGGCGCCGCGTCATTGTTGACGCGCGACCTCCCATGAAGGTCAAAGCTGTTCAAGAGACCGAGAACGAGCATCATCGGCACGATGAACTTGCCCGCGCGAAAGAGGAAGCCCGTCAGTCGCTCCCATGTGTGGAGGAGGATGTGCTTCGGCCGCGGCAGATGATACGGGGGCAGCTCCATGATGAAGTGCGCCGGTTCGCCCCGAAAGAGCGTCCGCTTGAGGACAAGCCCGACGAAAGTCCCAAGGACGACGCCAATGAGATAGAGCGAAACCATCATCTTCCACGGGGCTTCAGGCGCGAAGGCCGCCGCGAAGGCCGCGTAAACGGGAAGTTTCGCACCGCAACTCATGAACGGAATCATGAAAATCGTCAGCATCCGGTCACGCTTCGACTCCAGGGCGCGCGTCGCCATGATCGCCGGCACGCTGCACCCAAAGCCAACGAGCATCGGCACAAATGACTTCCCGGGAAGGCCCATCCACCGCATCAGGCGATCGGCCAAGAATGCCGCGCGCGCCATGTAGCCAGAGTCTTCGAGAATCGAGAGCGCAAAGAACATGCAGAAGATGACGGGCACGAACGAGACCAACACCGTTAGCGCACCGCCGATTCCCGCGATGACCGTCGCGAGCCAAGCAGGGCCGCCGCACAGGTTCACGACCAGCCAGCGGGGGATGTCCTGCAAGAGGTACGAGCCCCATGTGTCGAAGAACGCCGTCGGCGCACCGCCCGCGAAGCTGACGAGCGCGAAGACCGCCACCATCACGCCGAGAAAGAGCGGAATGCCAAGGAAACGATTGAGGACAAAGCGGTCGATCCACTCGCTTACGTAAATCTTCATCCGCGTAATATGCACGACGTCGCGGACAAGCCCCGCAATGACGCCATAACGCGCTTCGGCGAGTTCCACGTCCGGCGGGTCGCCCAGCACTTTCGTGACGCGTTCAACCGCACCGTCCACGACCGCTGGAGCCATGTCATGGTAGGCTTCCAGTTTCGCGCGGACGAGCGGATCGCCCTCCAGAGCCTTCAGGGCCACCCATTGGCGGCTGACCTTCAGGGCCTCAGCCGTCTTCACCGTACAAGACGAGAGAATGTCAATCTCCCTCTCCAGCTCATTGCCGTAGTCAAGCTTCACCGTCGGCACCTTCGCCTGCGCCAACGCAGTCGCGAGTTCGCGCTTCAGACGGCTCACGTCGTTCGCGTCGTTTGCATTGATGCCGAGAACGGGAACGCCGAGGTGTTCGGACAGGTGGTCCAGCTCTATGACCATGTTGCGTTGGCGGGCAATGTCCATCATCGTCACCACCAGCACCATCGGCACCTGGAGTTCGCACATGAGGAGCGTCAGGTAGAGATTGCGCTCCAGTGTCGTCGCGTCAAGGACATTGACATAGAGATTGGCCTCATGCGTCAAGACATATTCGAGCGTCGCCCGTTCGTCTTCACTCGTCGCAGTCAGGGAATAGACGCCGGGAAGATCGACGATCTTCACTTCCTCCGCCTGACGGGCCCCATCCACGCCCTCAATTTGAAGTGCCGCAACGCCCTCTTTCTTCTCGACCGTTACGCCCGGCCAGTTGCCGATGTGCTGCCGCAGGCCCGTCAACGCGTTGAAGATCGTCGTTTTCCCGCAGTTCGGGTTGCCAATCAGCCCAATCGTCTTCATTCAGCGGACATCCTTCTTCTCCAGCTTCCGCACCTTGATGACCCCGACCTCATCTCGCCGAAGGGAAAGATGATAGCCCCGCACGGCAATCTCAAACGGATCGCCGAGCGGCGCCACATTCACGATCTTCAGCTGGACGCCGTGCGTCAGCCCAAGGGCCAGAAGCTTGGCCCGATACATGGCGTTTCCGAGCGTGTAGCCCGTTATCTCCGCCATTTCACCAGCCTTCAAGTCTGCCAGCGTCATTCTTGATTATTCATTATTTTGCCGCGCGGCGAATGACTTCCTCATGCGCTTTCTTGAGAACCGTCGGGTTGAACTTCAGCACTTTGCGGTCATAGGTCATCAAGCCATTGATCTCGATCTCGACATCCGTCGTCTGCGTGTAGACCGAACCACCAAGTCCCTTCTCCGCAAGATCGCCGAGCTTCGCCATCAGTCCGAGATAGGTCTTCTCCAAGCCTTCGCGCGTCGAGGTGTCCTTGGTGCCGCCATAGCCCCAGCCTCCCTTCGTCTCCTTCCAAAGGTGGCCATCGACAGGGTGTCCGAGTCCGCCAAACTCGCCGAGGAAGGAGATGCGCCGGTTGTTCAGGGCCAGCATTTCGGGGCCGCGGTAGAGGTGCGCGTCAACCGTGTCGGCCGATTCGCAGACGCCCGACGGCTTGTGCGCCGTTGTCACGCGCTTCTCCCACGCGACCCCCCAGCCCGTCGGCAGGAGGTGGCCGCCTTCCCAGTCCCAGCAGCCGGACGGACCGTTCACGAGGCGGGTCGGATCATAGTTCCGCGTGAAGTCGAGCATCATATGCGTCAGGAACTCGCCCGGTTGCGACCAGCCTTCGTTGTAAGGGTTCCACATCACAATGGAGGGGAAGGACTGAAGCACGTCCATCATCTCCTTCTGTTCGACGCGCTGAAGGTGGTAGCGCGCCGTTGTCCCTGGCTTCATCGGATCCTTCGGGTCATCACTGCCGCTCGGCAGGTCTTGAATGAGCAGAAGGCCCATCTTGTCGCAGAGATAGTAGTAGCGAAGCGGCTCGATCTTGATGTGCTTGCGCATCGTGTTGAAACCGCAGTCCTTCAGCGTCTGGATGTCAAATGCCATCGCCTCTTCCGATGGCGGGGTCAGAAGCCCGTCGGGCCACCAGCCCTGGTCCAGCGTCGCCATCACATAATACGGACGGTTATTGAGGAAGAATCGCAGATGCCCGTTCTTGTCCTTGGCCTTGGCGAACTTGCGCATACCGAAATAGCCCTTCACGGCATCCGCACCGCATCGCGCGGTGAAATCATAGAGGTTCGGCGCATCCGGGCTCCAGAGGCTGATGGGAGACGGCAATTTCACCGTTACCAGACCATCCACGCTCGTCGCCATCACGCCCGCGACCTCGACCGCGACCTCGGGTTTCGCAAACCTCGGGCTACGGACGTCAAACGACAGACTAACCGTCCCCGCGTCGATGTCGGTCGTCACCTTGTAGCCTGCGATGTAAGTCTCCGGCACGGATTCCATCCAGACCGTCTGCCAAATTCCCGAGACGCGCGTGTAAAAGCACCCCGCCGGCTTGAAGCTCTGCTTGCCGCGCGAGTTGACAAAATCCTGAGTTGGGTCCCAAACGCAGAGGGTCAGTTCGTTCGCGCCATCCGTCACGTAGTCGGTGATGTCGAGAGTGAACGGATTCTGCCCGCCCTCATGCGGCACGTCCGTCACCTCGTGATGCCCGATGAAGACCATTGTGCGGAAGTCTACCGCGCCGAAATGGAGAAGGATGCGCTCACCCGGACGCTTTTGGCAGTCAATCGTCCGCGTATACCAAAGAAACTCGTCCGGATTCAGCAACCGCCCGACACCCGACAGCGCAGATTCAATCGCGAACGGCACGCGAATCTTGCCGTGCCATGCCGTCGGTCGGCCCGGCGTGTTCGTCACGCTCGTAATTGCGTAGTCCCAATCGCCGTTCAAGCAGGTCCACGCGCTGCGCACCAATTGCGGACGCGGATATTCCTGCCACGCATTCGCGCTCGTCACCTTCTCACCCCATGGCGTCATCATCGGCGCTGCCTGCGCAACGGCCGAAAACACCACCACAACCACTGCCATCAGATTTCTCATGTTTTCCTTTCTCATTTGGATATGATTCAACATATTGGCGGACATTATACCCCATTCCGCCCCATCGCGTCAATCACGCCTCAAAGCCCACCGGAACATCCGGGGGACAGACCTTCAGTTCAATGTCCGTGCGCCGCAAGGCTTCCAGCGTCTCGTGCATCAGCCGTTCGGCCAAGTGCGGCGCATTGCAGTCGCGCGAGAGATGCGCGAGCGCCAGCCCCTTCAGGCGCGGCGACGCGAACTTCCGCACCAGTTCACACGCCTGGTCGTTCGAAAGATGTCCTCGCGGACCTGCAATGCGCTGGATCAGCGACGGCGGGCGCGTCGATTGTCGCAGCATCACGGCATCATGATTTGATTCAAGTGTGGCATAATCCGCCGCACCCAGCTTGACACCAACAGAATCGAGCGGCGTGCCGATGTCCGTGCCGTGAAAATACGTCCAGTCGCCACGGATGAGATACCCGACGGGGTCCGCCGCGTCATGCGGAATCGAGAAAGGAAGGACAGACAGATCTCCCACCTCAAATTCTTGACCGTTTTCAAAGCAGACAAACGCGGAATCGTCCAGATCCAGATCTCGGCTGACGGTTTCTGCCGTCATTTCGTTCGCATAGACAGGAACGGAAACGCGGTTCAGCAGACGCTTCAGCCCGCCGACATGGTCCGCATGGTTGTGCGTGATCAGGACCGCCTTTAGCCGCGATACGTCAAAAGTCGTCTGAAGGCACTTGTAGCTTACGCCGCAGTCAATCAGCACGACCGCATCGCCCTGCTCGACGAGATAAGCGTTCCCCCGAGAGCCGGAAGCAATCGACCGAATGCGCACTTACTCCCTCTCGAACGCGCGATGCGCAATGTCCTTGCGGTAGAAACGGCCCTCGAAGGAAATCCCGGCGAGACGCGCGTACGCATTGTCAACGGCTTCGCGCAACGTCGCGCCGAGACCCGTCACGGACAGGACGCGACCGCCCGCCGTGACGACCTTGTCACCTGCGGTCTTCGTCCCGCAATGAAAGACGATGCTGTTCGCCGTCGCCGTCTGACCGTCCGAGAACGCGATGGTTCGATTGCTCTCGTACTTTCCCGGATAGCCGCCCGACGCGAGAATGACCGTCGCAGCGCAATCATCCTTGACGATGACGTCTTCGTCACGCAGACAGCCTGTTGCCGCGTGCAGGAGCGCCGTTGCAAACGAACCGCCGAGACGCGGCAGGACGGCCTCCGTCTCGGGGTCGCCAAAGCGCGCATTGAACTCGACGACATTGACCGCGCTGCCCGATTTCGCCAGCGGACCATGAGGAACGGCGCTCGCGTCGTTCACCATCAGCCCCGCGTAAAGGACACCGCGATAGGTGATGCCGCGCCTCTTCAGCTCACGCACCACAGGAAGGATGATCTTCTCCTTGATCATCGGAAGCTTGCCCGTCGTGATGACGGGCGCCGGACTGTACGCGCCCATGCCTCCCGTGTTCGGTCCCTTGTCACCGTCAAAGATCCGCTTGTGGTCCTGGCTCGACGGCAGGAGAACCGCATGTTCGCCATCAACCAGCGCAAGGATGGAGCATTCTTCACCATGCAGGAACTCCTCGACCAGGACCTCCGCGCCCGCCGCGCCGAACTTGTTTGCCACGAGCATGTCGTCAATCGCCGCCTCGGCCTGTTCGCGCGTCTCCGCGACAATGACGCCCTTGCCCGCCGCGAGGCCGTCCGCCTTGATGACGACAGGCAGTCCGTAGCCGGGCAGCGCGGCCTTCGCCAACGCGGCGTCGGTGTAAGTCTCCGCCTTGCCGGTCGGCACGCCCGCCGCATCCATCACTTCCTTCGCAAAGCGTTTCGAGCCCTCCATCCGCGCACCTGCCGCGACAGGGCCAAAGCATGTCACGCCCTCCTTCTCAAGGGCATCGACCAGCCCAAGGACAAGCGGAGCCTCAGGACCGACCACAACGAGATCGGGCCGTTCCGCTTTCGCCCAGGCGACAAGGCCGGACACGTCATCCGCCTTCAGCGGAACATTCGTGGCAACAGCTGCCGTGCCTGCATTCCCCGGAGCACAATAAAGCGCATGGTGTTCTGCATCTTGCGCGAGACGCCAGGCGATTGCGTGTTCACGGCCGCCCGAACCGACAACGAGTATTTTCATAAACCTACCAACTTCATTTCGGCAACATCAGCTTCTGCCCGATACGGAGATTGTCGTTCTTCATGTTGTTCATCTCCTTGATCCTCCGAATCGAGACGCCTGTCGCCTGCGAGATGAGCGAAAGCGTGTCGCCGGCCTCGACGACATATTCGCGATGGGGGCCGATGACCGTCCGTACCGGCTCGACGCGCGGTGGTGGAGACGGCGGCTGCATTTTGGCGATTCGTCCCGAGAGATCGCGGACGATTTCATCCCGTTGCGTGCCGAGTTGACGACGAAGAGACGAGACCTCAGCCCGCAAGGCCTCGACTTCACGGCGAAGTCCCTGACCCTCGTTCCCCGACTCCAAGCGGGAAACGCGGCTTTGGAGATCATTCAGGTTTGACTGCAAGACGGAAATCTGTCCCTGAACGCGCTGCATCTCCGCATACGCCTGCTGCATGATGAATGTCTCCTTGCCCTGCGCGAGCACGACGCAGGGAGCCCACGCGAGAACAAGTGTCATCATCTTCATCTTAAGCATAACATACCCTTTCATTCATCTTTTTTTGAGTATTATACCAAAAAACCGCCTCGACCGTTTCGTTCGCATCCACGTCTGTCAGGCGGGTTCCTTCTCCGCAAGGGCGGTGAGCCGGTCGATCCAAAGCGTTCCCAACGCGTCCTTGCGCGTCATGTGCTCCGTGACGGCCAAGACGAACGGATTGGTCTCGAACGTGCCGCGCACGCCCGCAAAGTCCGCCTCTGTCGTCGCGCCCAGCCCGTCAAAGCCAAAGCCCGTCTTCGTCGAGAGCGAGAACTCCTTGCGCGCGTCCTCGTACAGCATTCGGTCAAGCTTGAGGACGGATTCGCGCCAGCGACGAATGATCGTCACGAGATCTCGACAGCGGATGCTTTTCCCGTCCAATCCGTAATAGCGCAAAAGCAAGTCATACGCCCACGTCCACTCGTAGTCATAGTACTTGGTCTGCAGTTCAGTCATGCGCGCGTCCAACTCCGCGCACGAGGAGATCGCGCCGGACTCGACGTCGTTCAGGATCGCGCTGACGCAGGTGTGCGGGGCCAAGAGACCCGAAAGGTCCACCCAGTCGCCCAGACCTTCGGCGGCAGTCGGCTTGAGTTTCCCGAGATAGTCGCCGTCGTCGATCTTCTCCAGCCGTGAAATGAGGGAATTGCCGAGGAACTTGTCGATGGCCAGACGATAGAACACCAGCCCCTTTTCAAGCGCGGCGTTCGTGATGCGTGCGCTTTGGTAGGCGTAGGTGTCGCTCGTCGCGCCCGACAGCGCGCGCAAGTTCTCAAGAATCGCGATGCCGCGCACCATCTTGTCGATCGTGTAAGGCGACAAGAGGTTGAAGTTCACCTTGTCGAGACGCCCTTCCTTGGCGCGGCGGTCGCGCTTCGGCCATTTCTGCACGTCGCGAATCGTGCCGACGCTGCGCAAGTTGACACCCGGGACGAGATAGGTGACGCCCTTCGACTCGATCAGGTACGAGAACGGCAGGTTCGACGTGTCGGGATTCGTCGCATGACGTCCCATCACGAGCGAGAACGCGCCGATGCGCGCAGGCCAGAGGATATACGAGTCGGAGGCCGTCTTCGAGCCGCGCTCCAACGCACCCTGATGGATGGGTCCCAGTTTATACATGTGGTTGGACTGGTTCGAGCCAGAACCCGCGTTCATGAAGCTGAACATGCCCGCGATAAGCAACGTGGACTTGTGGTGCGTCACCGTAAAGGGGCCGGCAAAGACAGCGCAGGCCTCGCCGTTCTCCTCTTGACAGTTGCAGAAGAAGAGCGAATCCGAAGCGGAATAGCCATGGCCAAGTTCGCATGACTGCCCGACATAGCAGCGCGTAATGCGCGTGCCGTCCTCGACGCGCGAACCGTTCTGCACGATGAAGTCGTCCGCCGAGACGCCGCGCCCGATCACGACGGGCGAATCGAGGCGGCTCATGAGCGATCCGTTCGAGAGACGCGCCGCACCGTCCACGACCGCGCCGTCGCCAATGAAAACGTTTCGGATCAGCCCCGTGTCCATGATGGTCGCCCCGCGCCCGATCGTGCCGCGCGCAGACCGGCACGCCTCAGAATTCTTTTTTGCGAAGAGCTTGAGCGCGGCGATCAGTCTCGGACGATGCCGATACATGGCCTCAAGATAGGCCTCGTGCGCCGTGAGCGCCGCGTGTATCGTCACCTCACGGCCGCCCGTCTCGTTCAGGACGGACACCTCGACGCCGTTGCCGAAGCTCGTTTCGCCCTCGACATAGACCTTGTCCACATTGCCGATGTGCGTGTCCGCGCCAATGTCGTAGTTGGCGACATAGCTGCGGATGTTCGAGAGACGGCAGTCGTCGCCGACCGTCACGTTGTGCAATGTCGCGTGGTAGATGCCCGCCGGCTTGCGGACACCGCCCGGCAAGGCGAACGCCTTGCGGAACGCCCCCAGCCGGCACCTGCCGGAGAACGCCACGTCGCGGACCGTCGCCACCTCGAAATCAACAGCAACCGAAATCGCGCCCCAGTCCTCGGCTGAACAGCCGTGCGCCTGCAAGGCGGCGATTTCCGCGTCCGTCAATGTCCTGAAACCGTCCCCCGGATGAGGCGGGGTATCGTTGTTTCTTGTCTCCGAATTCATGCCGCCTATTATATCAAATCAGCGACAGCCTTTGTTCCCACGCACGGCAGGATTTTTTCCGCATAGAGCTCTTGTCTTCTGACTATCTGCGCGGAAAGAAGCATCTCTGCCGTTTTCAGATGACTTACAGAGTATCGCCGTCCTTCTTAGAATCCCTGCGGGGACAGAAATAACCGCCACGACACTGGCGCGTTCGGGTCGAACCGATACTGTGGCAGCGGCTCCGGGCCGCAGCTCGCCTCGCCGAGGCCCGTCTGGCGCACGTCGAGGTTCAGGAACACCTCCGGGCGCGGCACGAGAGGCGCGCGGACGCGCGGTTCGCCCCGGCGGTGCCGCGCGAATTCGAGATCTTCCCGTGCAAAATGCAGGGTCTGCACGAACAGCGGCTCGGACGCCGAGAAGCGCACGCCCTTCCCGTCCGCATCCGTCAGCGACAGCCAGCGGACGCCCGTGCGGTAGCCGTTGTCCTGCGGACGCACATAGTCCTCGGACAGTCCCGTCACCGTGTTCGTCCAGATGCCGAAGAACGATCCCGTGCAGCGGTCGACGTAGTTCTCGTACGGACCGCGTCCATAGTAGGCCACGTTCTCCAGCACCGCGTCCAGCACGAGCGACAGGCCGAGACGCGGCAGGGCGGGCGGCATCGTGCCGTGCGGCGTCACCTCGTTCTCGATCTCGACCGTCCCGCGCGCGTCAAACCGCCAGACCGCCCGATGCGTGAAGCCAGCCGACTTCGAGCCGGTCACGTCCGTGACGATCTCCAGTCCGTCACGCAGTGCCTTGAAGGGCCGCGCGTGGTAGCGCAGCTGCGAAAGGCCACACGACAGCACACTCCCCCGCCGCCGGTCGGGGCCCCAGTTCGACCCCTGCCGCATCCACAGGTCATTGTCCGTGTACGCGCGCTCGCACGTCAGGCGAGGCCCATACGCGCCGCCGTCCGCGTCCTTCAGAATCGTGCGCCCGTCCAGGACGAGTTCGCAGAGCGTACCCGACGCGCGGCAGAAAACGGCCTTTGTCGGCCCCGCCGTGACGGTCACGGCCTTCTCGCCTTCGTCGATTGTCACGCCGGACGGCGTGACCGAAGAGCCCTCACCCGGCAAGACGTTCGACGGCGCGACAGGGCATTTCTCGCCCCGCGCGAAGTTCCAGCCCGAACCAATCGCAATCTGGTTGCGCGAAACCAGCCACCCCTTCTTCGCCCAGCGCGTGTCGCCCTTCAGCGCAAAGTCGACGTCCAGGAACACCTCGCCGCGCCCCTTCAAGTCCCGTAGCCGCGCCGACACGACGGAGTCCGCCCAGACCGCGCGCGACAACGGCGCGACGGGCGGAACGGCGAAAGTCCCCTCCGCCACGACGTGCCCGTCCTGCCGGATGCGCCACAGCCCCTCGAACGTCGCGGCATCCAGGAAGCCGAAGCGGTTCTCGATCACAAACGAGCCGTCCGCATTTCGCGTCACGACGAGATTACGGTAGACGTGCCCGACCTCGGCAAGCTTCGCGCTCACCTTGCGGAACGGCCCGACGAGTCCGTTGCAGCAGAACGGGCCGTCGTTCGGCTCCTCGTCGAAGTCGCCTCCGTAGGCCAGGTAACGGCCGGTTTCCGTCGCCTTCCAGACCGCCTGGTCGGCCCAGTCCCAGATGCAACCGCCCATCAGCGCATCGTAGGCGTAAATCGCATCCCAATACTCCTGAAGGTTTCCGACGGCGTTGCCCATCGCGTGCGCGTATTCGCACAGGAAGGCCGGCTTTCCCGCCGTCTGCGCCACCTCCTCGCCCGAACCGCCCGTCCACGACGGCATCTCCGTCCGCGAACCCAGCGGCTCCTCGCCGAGGCGCCCGCGCTTCACGACCCAGTCGACGGACGGATACATCTGCGAATCGACGTCCGCCTCGCGATTGCCGCGCTCCCAGTGCGTCAGCCGTCCCGGATCGAGCGCCTTGACGGCCTTCAGCGCGGCGGAGAAGCCCCGCCCGTGCCCCGTCTCGTTTCCGACCGACCACATCGTCACCGAGACGTTGTCTCGGTAGCAGACAACCTGCCGCACGTTGCGCTCGACGATTGACGGCTCCCATTCGGCGAAGCGGCCAAGGCCCCGGTCGCCATACTGCGGCTCGTGCCCTTCGACGTTCGCCTCCGCGACGACGTAGATGCCGTAGCGGTCGCACAGGTCATACCACAGGTGATGATCCGGATAATGGCTCGTGCGCACGGTGTCGATGTTGAACCGCTTGAACAGCTCGACGTCCTTGACCATCGAGTCCAGCGAAACCGTGCGCCCGTTCGCGGGATCGGTCTCATGACGGTTGACGCCCTTGAGCTTGACCTTCCGCCCGTTCACGTAAAAGGCGTTTCCCCGAATCTCCTGCCGCTTGAAGCCGACGCGCTTCATGCGGATGTCGTCCCCCTTGCGGATGACGAGCGTGTAGAGGTTCGGCGTCTCGGCCGACCAGAGCGCGACCGGCGCGAGGCGCGCCGGCGCCGCGTCCGCCGACAGCGTCGCGACGGGCTTTCGCGCAACATCATAGAGCGTCGCCGACCAGTCGCCCGAGAGTCCGCCCAGCGTCAGCGTCGCCGACTGGAAGTCGGACGCGAGTTTCGTCTTCACCGTGAAATCCCAGATGCCGCCCTTCGGCTTCGCCCAGAGCGTGACGTCGCGGAAGATGCCGGAGAAGCGGAACATGTCCTGGTCTTCAAGATAGCTGCCGTCGCACCAGCGGTAGACTTCGACAGCGAGCGTGTTGAGAGGTTGAGAAGTTGAGGGTGGGGGCTGAAAGTTGAGGTAAGGGGTGATGTCGAATTCGGAGGGGAGGCAGCTGTCCTCGGCGTATCCGACCCGATGCCCGTTCACCCAGACGTAGTAGGCCGAGTACACGCCGTCGAAGCGCAGGATGACGTCGCGCCCCGCCCAGTCTGCCGGAACCGTGAACGTCGTGCGGTAGGACGAGACGGGATTGTAGTCGGGCCGCAGCGTGTCGCGGTCACGAATCGCGGCAAAGTTTGCGTTCGTCGGATGGCTGAGATCGGCGTGTGGGTAGCGCTGGTTGGTGTAGCCGGGCGACCCGAAGCCGCGCATTTCGACACAGCTCGGCACGTCAATCGTGAACCAGTCCGAATCGTCAAAGTCCGACTTCCAGAAGTCCTTCACGCGCAAGTCGGGATTCCCCGCCCACGCAAACTTCCAGTCGCCGTTCAGGCTCTTCCTGTAGGGCGTCTCGGGCTCCAGCGCGTCCGTGAGCGCGTCAGCCTCGTCCGCAAGCGGCATCGAATACGTGCGCGCCGGCAGACGGTTGATGGCGTTGACCGCCGGATCTTCCCACGGTTCGGCCGCAAAAGCCCAAAGCGTCAGGCTCGCCGCGCACACGCTGCACAGAATTTTCGACATCTTCATTTTCATTTCCCCGTTCACCGCGTCACTTCCTGAATTTCCCCGGCGTCCGCCTTGTCGCGTTCCGTCGGCAGCGTCCAGTCGACCGGCGCGCCACGCCGCTGGCGCGCGAGCCACCAGAGGCCAGCCTCGTAGTTACTGGCGTGTCCGGCATTGAAGACCGTCAGCTGCGCGTTCCCCGACTGCCGCCGCAGGTGGATTTCGCGCGCGGGCGCCGGATAGAAGGGGTCCGTCCCCACGAACCGTTCGGCCTCCGGCACGGCCTCCGTACGTTCCATGAACGCGATCGTCGCGTCCGAAACGCGGTCGGTCTCCGCCGCGAGGCAGTTGAAGGCGCGGACGGCGTGTCCGACGGGCACGGAGTTGCCGTGGTGGCCGTCGTGGATGCCCGTCTGGATCTGGATCGGCACGCCCTTCGCCGCCGCGAGCCACGTGACGGGCGAACGATGCCGGTACTCGTCCGGCCTCTCACGCGGCGCGCCGCCGCAGACGGCCTCCAGCATCCGCGCGTAGCGCGCGTTGCCGTTCGTCATCGCGGACGTCTCCGCGTGCCAGCGGCCGACGTCGCTGATCGGGCAGCCCGCGACGACGCCCGCCCAGATCTCCGGGTGGCGTCCCGCCATCAGCAGGGCCATGTGTCCGCCGCCGCTGCCGCCCAGGAGGTAGATGCGGTCGGGGTCGATGTTCGCGCGCGCTTTCGCGTAGGCGATGCCGTCCACGATGTCCTGCACCGCGAGGTCGCTGCCGCAGGCCTCCGGCCGCGAATTCGGCCCCCGGAAATGCGGATAGTAGAACGCCCAGCCGCGCTTCGCGCTCTCCAGCAGTCCAAACGCGCCGGGGCTGCGGGTGAATTCGCACCCGAAACTCCAGGAATGCAGCGCAACGAGCAGCGGAACCTTCCGATCCTTCGCCGCCGGCGGCACGTACAGGTAGCCGGGCTGCGTGGAGCCGTCCCGCGTGCTCGTGACGCGGATGGCGAGATCCTTCCACGGCGGCAGCACCTGCACGTCGGGCGTCAGCACGACGGCCGGACGCACGTCCTCGCCGCCCTCCCGCAGCCGGAACGAGACGTTCTCCAGCGTCAGCCCGTCGACCTTGTCGGCCCAGAGGCCGAAAGCCGGCAGAAGCCCGCCGAACATGTTGCATTCGGGGTATTTCCCCGACACGTCCGGCACCGCCCGCGTCGCGGCGACTTCCGAGCGCGCGCGGCCGGCCCCCCGGCAGACGACGTCGACGTTACGCAGGCGGACGTCACGGACGCGGCAGCCCGTCACGCCGCTGATCGACGAGGCGTAGCCGCTCTCGCTCACGCCCCGGACGTTGGCGATCTCGATGTCGCGGAAGACGTACTGGCTCCCCGGCGGCGTGCCGCACGCGCGCCCCGTCCGCGTCCCCGCGCGCACGAAGATCGGCACCATGAAGCCCGCGACGTCGAGGCCGTCCACCCGGACGTTCTCGACCCGGCCGCCGTCCACGTTCTCGATCGAGACGGCGCCCAGCCCGCCACCGACCTTCAGGTGCGCGAGCTCGGGACGGTAGAAGTGCATCCGCCCGAAGTTCGGCGACGACGGGCGGTTGTCCAGGAAGTCGCGCGTCGGCGCCTCGGCGCGGCACGACTCGAAGCGGACATTCCGCACCGTGCCGTGCGTCGCCGTCCCGATCTTGAACCCGTTCGAGTGCGAGCGCGCGACGCACCGGCGCACGGCCACGTTCTCGACGATGAAGCCCGGGTCGTTCGACTTCACGCAGTAGCAGTCGTCCCCCGCATCGACGATGCAGTCCTCGATCAGGACGTCCTTCGCCTCGATGTCAAACCCGTCGTTGTTGCCGTTGCCGTGGCTGTCGATCGTCACGCGGCGCGCCGTGACGTCCGCGCAGCGCTTGAAGACGACGCCCCAGCAGGCCGCGTCGCGCAGGGTGAAGCCCTCCAGCCGGATGCCCTTCGCGTCGGCGAAGAAGAGGCCGCGCGCCCGCTGGCCCTCCTGGTTGCCGCCGTAGTCCTCCGGAATCTTCCACGCCGTGCCGTTGCCGAAGATCTCGCCCGTCCCCGTGACGGCCACGTTCGTGACATTCAGCCCGAAGAGGATCGCGCTCCACGTCCCCTCGGAAAACGGCAGTTCGACGACGCGGTAATGCTCCAGCCCCGGCCGCCCTTCGAGGACGGCCCCTTCCGCCAGGTGGATCTCGACATTGCTCCGAAGGTCGAGCTGGCCGACGAGATGCCGCCCCGCCGGAATCGTCACGCGTCCGCCACCCCGCGCCGCCGCCACGTCAATGGCGCGCTGCCACTGCGCCGTCTCGTCCGCATGCGCAATCGACAAGCCGAGCGCAAGGCATCCAGCCACAAAACGGATCTTCTTCATCTTTGTTCTCCTCACTTGATCGTCCGGTCACCAACGGCGACGAGTTCCGCGCCCAGCCAGTAGAGGGGCGCATCCGAAAGCTTGACCCTGTACGTGCCGGGCCCGACTCGGACGGGCGCGAGCGTGCGGCCGAGGTGCGTCCGCAGCTCCGGCACGCCGCCCGCGAAGCGGAGCGTCGTCCACACGGCATCGCCGGTCGTCCAGACGAGCCCCGCCCGTTTTCCGTCCGGGCGCGTCCAGCCCGGCCAGTAGAGCCGCCGCGCATCGTCATGCCACGCGCCCGCCGTCTGCACGGAGCCCGCCGGACGCAGCTTCGTGAATGCCGCGTAGGCCGAATACGCCGGCTTCGGCGTGAGGTCGGCGTGCGTCAGCCCGAAATGGCGCTCGCTGTAGAACGGCTCCGTCTCCGTCGAGCGCAGCTCGTAGCAGAAATAGGCCTCGACGCCTTCCGCAAAGCAGAGCGCGAGTCCGCGCGTCGTCCATTTCGCCTGCGTCTCCTCGGAAATCGCCACCGGGCAGCCCTTCGGACGGACACCGCAGACGACGATCGCGCCCTTCCCTGACCCAAGCGTCACGACGGCCGCCCCGACGATCTCACGCCCATCAGCCGCCGTTCCCGCCAGGAGCGGGACGAATTCGCCACCCTCCGGCAGTCGCTCGCTCACGAAATACCGCGACGCGAGCCGCATGCCGGCAGATTGTCCCGCTTCAACGGCTCGTCCTGTGTCAACGGCGCAAGCCACTGAACATCCGCCGCCCATCGCCTCGGTCGGCCGGACGGCGAGCGACCAGGGGTACGCGGCGTCCTGGCTCCAATACGCGCGGACGCCGAACGGCCAGGTGCGCGCGAACTCGCCGTTCATCCGCCCCGGCACGGGCTCGCGCCCGCGATACCCCTTCCAGCACGGTGCGCCGCCGAACTGCGCCAGCACGCCGCCGCGCTCGACAAATCGCCGAACGGCGTCCTCCGTCTCGGCCGGGTAGCACTCGGTCGGCGGATAGACGACCACATCGGGTTCCCCCGCCTCCAGCGCGCGCACCGTCTCGCGCTGCGTGCAGGCGCGGACGACGCTCCCCGGCGGCAACAGGGCCTCCAATGCCTCGGCCTCGAACGGTTCGGGCGCCGTGCCGTCAACCTTCAGGTCGGCCAGGATGACGCGCCAGCTTTTCTTTTCGGGCTGCGCGACCTTCAGGCCGCCCAGCAGCACGTCGATGTCGTGGAACGTGGGCAGCGTCGTCGGATAGCCGAGTTCCGTAATCCAGATGGGCCTGTCGCCGACGCCGAACTCCGCCATCAGGGCCTTGAGCCCCTCCAGCTCGACATCGATCGAACCTTCGGGCGTCCACGGATGCGCATAGGGATGCACGTTCATGATGTCGAAGGCGTTCGTCGCGCCCGCCATGAAAACCTCCCGGATCCAGTCAAGCGGGACGTGCGACGTGCCCGTGAACGCGACACGGACGCCCGGATCGACGGACTTGACCGCCGCGCAGGCCGCTTTCAGCGTCTCGGCGTAGTCCCTGGGGTCTGTCCCCTTGAAGAACCGACCGACGTTCGCCTCGTTCCAGATCTCGACGACGGGGAACCGCCGTCCGTAATGACGGACGAACTTCTGAATGAAGGCGCGATAGCGTTCCATGTCCGCCGGCTTTTCCGTGGCGCTGTCCGGGCCGTAGAGAATCGGAAGCGCCTGAAGCCCCGCCGCTTCGACGGCCGCCAGCAACTCGTCGTGGAATGTGAAGTCAAGCGACCCGTCCTTGTCTTTGAGCTTGCTCGGCTCGACGTCGTAGCGCACCCATCGCATGCCCGCCGCCTTCATCGCGTCAAACTCAGCCGTCAGCATCGGCCTGTTTCGCAGCCAGCCCGTGATGTGCGCCACGCACCCGTAGGGCGACACGATTTCCGGAGACACCGACCTCCGCGTGACCGTCACGGGGCCGAACAGCCCCGAAGACAAATCGTCCTTCGCGTAAAACGCCCGTTCCCGCGCCGTATAGGACGACGGCGGCGGAAAATCGCGCCCAATGCGATCCAGTTCGGGAATCAGCGCGTTCGCAAGCGAGTTGCCGACCTCGACCTCCAGCACGTTTTCGCCCGCCACCAACGTAACGTCCCAGCGGAACGGCCCGAAGAACTTCGCCGGGAGAGCCTGGCCGTTCAGCTTCGCAGCCGCGCACAGGGCGACACGCCCCAGATCGAGTTCAGCCGCCCCCGCCTCCGAGACGAAGGAAATCCGATACGTCGCCCGTCCGCTGAAATTCGTCCCCAGATACGGTCCCCAGTCGCCCAACCGGCACGCGCACGGCGGTTCGGACGGCGTCTCGGCGCAGTCGAAATCGGAAGCGCCGGGCTTGACGCGCCATGTCGGACGCACCGTCCAGCCGTCGGACAGCACGGTCTTCGCGCCGCGCGGCGCCATACGCGGCGGACGCATCTGGGCCTCGCCCGACGACGAAATCCGCACGAACTCAGAGCCATAGGGATCAAACGCGACCATCCGGGACGCGCCTTCCGCAAACGTCACGCAAACGACCGTCGCCTGAGCCGATTCATTGACGAGGAAATAATCGACCGCCCCATCGTCCAAAACCCTCTTCGTGACGCGGATCGCCTCGTGCCCCGGCCCTTCCACGCGGCAGATGCGCGGCGCGCGGTCGAGCTGATCCGGCCGCAGGACAAGCCCGCCCTTCGCCTTGAACGCCTTCAGCCGCGACCGCGCCGTCTCGCTCAGCCGCGCACATGTCGGCAGCACGAGCGCACGGTAGGGCAAGCGCCCTTCCTCAATGAGGTCGTCGTCGACGAAGTCGAAATCGACCTGCCGCGCTTCAAGTCCGTGCGCCACCTCCGTCTGGGCGTCCGCCGCGCGGCGGCCCTCGTCGTCTTCCGTGAACGAGCTGGCCCAAACGGCCTTCACGTCGTAGTAGACGCCGACCTGCACGTCGGGACGTCCCTGCGCCAAGCGCTCGCAGGACGCCGTCACGTAGTCCATGAACGGCTTCACGTAGTTCCACTTTGGATCGCACGCCCCCCAATGCGGATCGCCAAGCGACATGAAGTTCCCGGCCGTGGAGGAACTCGCGAACGCAAAGACGAACTGGTTGATGCCGCGCACCATCTGGAAGTCGACGACATACTTCATGACGTCCGGCGACAGCGTCTCGCCGTAGATCGCAAAGCTTTCGGACAGGACGCGCTTCGCGCCAATCTGATGCGCCGCCGACGAGGCGTAGCGCGGATAGGGCGAATAGGCGGCGTCCGGGTGGATCTGCCGCCAGATCGCGTCCACGCCGGGGATGTCCATCGCGCGCAATGCCCGCAACGCATGTCCATGCCCGTGCGTGACCGTGCGCAGCAGGCCGTCGTCACCGTCCAGGTGCCCGCCGGACTGCAGGCGGTTGGCGCGGCACCAGTCGCGCACCGGCAGGAGATAGCGTTCCACGAACAGCCGGCTCAGCACGTCCCAGTAGTCGATGCGGACGCCCTTCGTCTTCTCGTCCGACGGGCCGCGCGCCAGCATCTGCGGCAGGTGCGGTGAAATGTCATAGCCCTTGCGCCGCCTGAACTCGGCCTCGAAGTCGCTTGTCCACGCATAGCGGTAGCCACGCGGCATCTGCGGCTCGTCCGTAAACGCCCACAGCACGGACGCCCCGAAGTGCCGCCCGACGGCGCCCTTCAGCCGCTCGTGCGTGAGCGCAAGGAACCGCTCGGTCACGCCCGGCTCGATGACGGACGGATACCCCGCTCCCTCCGCCGGGTCGTGCCGTTCGACCACGACGGACGGCTTGCCGTCAACCAGCTGCATCCACCGCCGGGCGAACCGGTCCGGGTCGCTCGCAAGAACCTGCCCGCACGCGCCGCCCGACGGCCAGCCGCCCTCGTCGTAGAGCCAGCATTTCATGCCGAGGCGCGCGGCATGATCCGTGACAGCCGAATAGACCTTGAGATAGTCGTCCGTCAGGTAGTCGGGCGACATGTCGCAGGGAAAGCGATTCGGCCGCCAGCCTTTCGGGAAGGGATGGATGCACAGCGCCCGCGCCCCCTGACGGCAGAACGCATCGACTTGCGCGTTCAGCGCGGCAGCATCCAGCTTCGAGTTCCACCACCAGAACAGGGCCGGCGCAAACACCGAATCGGCGGCCTGCGCCCATGCGGCGACCACAACCGCCACGGCCGTCAAAATCCTCCGCATCCCGATTCGCATCTTTTCGTCTCCCGTCTACCGAATCAGCAACGCAAGCCCCGTGTCCTTGAAGCGGACAAAGCCCGAGGCGTCCAGCAAGCTACGCATCAGGCGAATCTCGTCCACGACGCCTGCGACGGGCGCGAGCCCGCACCCGCCGCCCGCGACGACATGCGCCCCATCAACAAGAAGCCCCGTCAGTTCAGACGCATCAAAGCCGCCAACGCGCACATAGTCGAGAAAGACGTCGAACGTCCGCGCCAGCAGGTCGACGGCGACCGCCAAATGATGCGGCGTGTCTGCAAAGCCCTCCGACAGAATCGTCTTCGAGACGATCGTCCCGTCGCTTTCAGCGACGTCCAACACCAGTGCGCCAGCCTCCGTCACCTTCAGCCGCCAGCTCGTGTCGCCGGACGCGGACTCCACGCCCACAACAGTCGCCGCCACCGGCGGCTGCTCGGCCTTGACAATGGTCTCCAGCGTGTAGATGCGCCCCGGTTCGCACAGCGGTGCGCCGACGTCGCTCCGCAGCCAGGCGTTCTCGCCCGTCACGCCTGTGCGATTGCGTCCGTCGGCTTCGTCCGAAACGAGTCGCATGTGCCCGACGGGCGTCGCCGCATGCGTCAGCGTACCGTCGCCCACGCGGGAACCCGTGTAGCCGCGCGCATTCGCATGGAAATAGAGACCGTCCTCGCGGATCGGCGTTTCAGTCGCGGACACCGATTCAACCGGCGCGCCTCTCTTCCCTTCCAAACGCCAACTCCAGCCTGTCTTCCGTTCGAGCACGCCGTCGGCGGAATCCGAGGCATACAGGAATTCACGCGGCTCCAACGCCGCCGCCGTGACGCGCAGGCACGAGAACGTCGCCCGTACGCCGCCATCGCCAAAACGCAGTTCGCCCGGCGCCAGCGCGGCGTCGCGCCGCACGGCGATCTCTTCCGATGCCAGCGCATAGTCGCAGTAGAGCCGCATCTTGTCGCCTGAGCAGACGAGCGCGAGGTGATGCCACTTGCCGTCGGCAAGGCTGTCGATGTCCGGGTAGGCGACGGATGTCCGCGCGGCCGGGTTCCACGTGCCGCCCGTCTTGCTCGTGTTCGACAGCTCGATCACGTTCGCGGACGTGACGTTCAGCGCGAACTTCGAGTTGGTCGCGTCGCCGTCCTTGTAGAGGATGTCATACAGGATCTGCTTCCCTTCGGTCCGCGCGAACTTGACGAACCACTCGCACGTCCACGTTGACACGGCGGCAAGGTCTTTCGCCAGTTTCTGCGTCTCGAAATAGGCGTTGACGAGGCCGCTGTCCGTCGTCGGAGAGAGCTTCGTCGCATCGTTCATGAACAGCGCGGACATGAGTTCCCGGCACGGCTTGTCGGCGTTGACGGACGCATAGACGTATCTTGCGGGCACGTCGTTCGTCGCGACGAACGCTCGCCCCGTCTGCCCGGCGGCGGCCGTCGCCATGAGAACCAGCTTGTCGCCGGCAGACTGATACGCGCTCGCGACCGTGTTGCTGTAGCCGTTCTCGACGCGCACGGCCGTCTCGCTCGCCGTCCAGACCGTGCCCGCCGGCTGGTCATCTAGCGGATAGAAGGCGATGCGGTCTGCGGTGTCGCGCACGGCGGCGTCAGACGCGCGCATGAACCCGTCCGCCGTCAGGGCCGTCTCCGTCAGGCGAATGGCGCAGATCGATCCGCCGCCGATGTTGCCGCGGATGCGAAAATCCGTGCCGGGCGTGCAGTTCGGCGTCCGTTTGACGTGGCACACGCCAGTCCCCGTCTTGTAGTCGACGAAGAGCCGAATCGTGCCGTGCTGGCTTTCGTCCGGCTGCGAATAGACGAGCGCGACATGGTGCCACGCGCCGTCGCGAAGGGACATGCCCACATCGACAGACGAACGGTTCGTCGACCCGCTGTAGCCGTCGAAATCCGAATAGAGGTAGGCTTCGGAATCCTTCGCCGCATTCGGCCACTGCAGCTTGATGTTCGCCGCTTCCTTCGCTTCCGTCAGGTTGAAGGACGCAATCAGGCCGGGCGTCGCCCCGTCGTCCTTGACGAAGAACTCCAGCGTCCACGCCGCGCGCTTTGCGAGTTCGACGCCAAAGCCTTCGATCCACGCGCTGGGCTGCGTCGAGCCGGACTTCAAGTCGACGAAGCGCAGACTGCGGTACGAATCGGCCATGGGCAGGGAATCCGTCGCGTTGGCGAACAGATACGAGCCGGGCACGTCAGCGGACACCTCGGCATATTCCGGCCCGTAGAAGCGTGTCCAGACCGAGCATTTGGCGACATCGACATCCGACCGGACGACGGCGCTGCGCATCAGGGTGTTCGTGCCGAAGAGCTGCCCGTCCTGCCGAAGAGTCTTGAAGACCGTCCCGACCGCACTTTCGGTCATCGGATAGAAAGCCACGGTGTCCTTGCTCGCCGCGAGCGGAATCGCCGCCGCAGAAGCCAGCGGAACGACCGCCAGCACCAAAAGCGCACGGCTCTTCCGAATCAGCCCGTGAGAGCCGCCTGTCACCCCTTTGATTAAGAATTCGTCTGTCATTGTTTGGATTCCTTTCTTTATCTTTCACAAATTTGCGTCTTCTTTCGTTTTCTCTGCCGTACAGATTCCTTTCATTCTGTCAGTTCGGCCGAGCTTTGCTTGACGCACCGTGGGAGCCCCCCTTCCGCTCGTTTCGGGCAGACGGACGACATAGCCGTCCGGTTCTCCGCCAGTGACGCGCCAATCCGTGAGTTTTCCGCCTTTCCACGCGAGATCGACCGAGTAGCCCCCGCGCGCCCGAAGGCCAGTCACGCGCCCCTCCGGCCACGCCGACGGCAACGCCGGCAACAACCGCAGCACGGCCTTCCCGTCCGCTGTCCGCTCGTGGCTTTGCAGCAGCATCTCCGCGATCGCCGCCGTGCAACCGAGGTTCCCATCGATCTGGAACGGCGGGTGCGCGTCGAGGAGGTTCGGGTATGTCCCGCCCCGGTACGTGCCGCCGAGCGTTGCGAATGTCGGCGAGAGCTGGTCCTCCAGGATCTTGTGGGCGTGGTCGCCGTCAAGAAGACGCGCCCACCATGCGATGCGCCACGCCATGCCCCAGCCTGTCGAGACGTCGCCGCGGTGGACGAGCGTCTTCTTCGCCGCCGCGAAGAGCGCCGGCGACTCCGGCGTGATCTGGGCGGACGGATAAAGCGCGTAGAGGTGCGAAATGTGGCGGTGCGTGTCTTCCGGGTCGTCGAGGTCTTCCGTCCACTCCATAAGCTGGCCCCACTTGCCGACCTGAAGCGGCGTGAGGCGCACACGGCACGCGGCGATCTCCGCGAGGACCGCCGCGTCCTCCGCCTCCCTGCCGAGCTCATGCGCGGCGGCGGCGACCGCGCCGAAGAGGTCGCGCAGGATCTGCGCGTCCATCGACGCCCCGCGCGTCCACTTGACGCCGTTTCGCCCCTTGGGCGCGTTCTCCGGGGAGACGCCGGGGACGACCGCGAGGAACCCGGTCTTCGGGTCCTCGACGAGGACGTCGAGGAAGAACTCGGCCGCGCCCCGCATGACGGGATAGGCGCGCGCGAGGAAGCCCCTGTTGCGCGTGAAGAGCCAGTGGTCCCAGAGCTGGGCCGAGAGCCACGCGCCGCCCATCGGCCAAAGGCCGTACGCGCCGTGCACGGGCACGGTCAGGCGCCAGATGTCCGTGTGGTGGTGACAGCACCAGCCGCGCGCGCCGTACATGTCCTTCGCCGTGCGCGCACCGGAGACGGAGAGGTCCTCCAGCAAGGCGAGAAGCGGCTCGGCCAGCGGCGAGAGGTTCGCGACGTCCACGGGCCAGTAGTTCATCTGGAGGTTGATGTTGACCGTGTAACTCGACATCCACGGCGGAACGCGCCACTCGTTCCAGATTCCCTGCAGGGTCGGTGGCTGCGTGCCGGGCTGGGAGGACGCAATCAGCAGGTAGCGGCCGAACGCGAAGTAGAGCGCGGCAAGGTGCGGGTCTTTCGTCACCCCGAACGCCTTCAGCCGCGCGGGGACGGTCGCGCCGGGCGTCGGGTCGGGCAGCTCCAGCCGGCACGTATTGAACTGCTTCCCGTAGGCCGCGACATGGCGTGCGCGGAGTTCGCCGTAGCCGTGGGCGAGGGCCTGCGCGAGCTTCCCTTCGCAACGCGCTTTCTCGTCGCCTGAACTGCCGTCCTTCCAGCTCATGAAGCTCGTCGCCGCCGAGAGGACGAGCGTGACGGACGTTGCGCCCTCGACGGCGAGGACGCCGTTGTCGGCCGAGACGCGGCCACCGTCCGCAAGGGCTTTCAGGTGCGCGAAGTAGCGGATCGCGCCCTGCGAGTAGTGGGAGACGCCCGCGCGACCGGCGAGGGTGACGTCGCACCCGTCGTCGGTCGTCTTCGCGTCGCGCTGGAACGGGCTCTCGAAAAACGCCGCGAACGAGAGCGCACCGGGGCGGTCGGCCGTGAGGCGCACGATGATGACGTCATCCGCGAGCGACGTGAACGCCTCGCGGCGGAAGGTCGTGCCGCCGACGGCGTATTCGCACGAGGCGACCGCCTCCTCCAGCGAAAGCGAGCGGCGGTAGGCCGACGGCAGGTCGTGCCCCTCGAACCGGAGGACGAGCGAGCCGAGCGTCTGGTACGCCTCGGATGTGTTCCGTCGCGAGACCTTCCAGTCCGTTGTCCGACGGAGGCGGTCGACAGCCTCCGTCTCCTTTCCGTCGAGGACGAGCCGCCGGATCTCCGGGAGGATGCCACGGATCCTCGGCTCCAGCATGTAGTCGGGCCGCCCGTCCCAGAGCGTGTCCTCGTTGAGCTGTAGGCGCTCTGCGCCCGGCCCGCCGAAGACCATCGCGCCGAGCCGCCCGTTGCCAAGCGACAGCGCCTCGTTCCACGTCGCCGCCGGCGCGTCGTAGTCCAGCGTCAACGGCGTGGCGGCGAACGCCGCACCGGCCCAGACGCCAAGAACGACGCTCACCATCCTCCGTGTCAGAAGAGGCAAAGGGCGTGCTACTCCCCTTTTTCCATCATTTTCGCAAAGCGTCATCATCATGATGCCGTAGTATACCATAAAACGGCACGGAAGAAGTTTACAGATATGGCAAGAATGATTTTACCGTTTGAGCAAACCGTGTTCACAGATCCCATCGTCTGCATGTTCCAGGCTCCAGGCGCGAAGAGTCTGTCCGGTGCGCTTCTTGAAGTCGCGGCAGAGGTCGGACAACGAGCCGTAGCCACATAGGTCGGGGATCGCGGACACGCAGACATTCGGCTTCAGCAGAAGTTCCTGAACCCGCGCCAGACGAACGGCATGGATCTCGTCGAGAATCGTGTGCCCCATAGCCTCAGCGAAACGCAAGTCCGCCAGACGCCGACTGCACCCCATCTCCCGCACGACGTCCGGCGGAGAGATGCCCAGGCAGGCGTTTCTCCGGATGTATTCGATTGCCTTCACGACCCGCGCATCAGCATTCGGAAGCCTTCGTGACGAAGCGCGACGCACGACATCCGTTGACTCGACTGCGACAGAGGCTGGCCGTTTCCGCCGATTGGACATCCAAGAATCCAACAGCTGCGCGGCGACAAACCCAAATCGCTCGAAGTCGATGCGCACGCTCGTGAGCGAAATCGTCGCGTTCTCGCAGAAAAACTCATCGTTGTCCACGCCGACGACGGCGACATCGTTCGGCACGTCAAGCCCCGCCTGTTCGCACGCCGTCAGCGCGAGGCGTCCCATGTCGTCGTTGCACGCGAAAAGCCCGCAGGGATGTGCCAGACGCCTGAGTTGGGGCACGAGACATTTCGTCAATTGAACGATGCCGGTCATGCCCTTCGGAAACGACAGCTGGCGGGCATCGAATCCGTTCGCTTTCACGAGGTTGACGAACGCATCTCCCCGCTGACGGCTCCAGATCGTATCTTCCGTGAACGGGAGATAGGCAAACGAGGCGAGTCCGCGCGGCAGCAGTTCGCGTACGGCCACCCGGGCGACAGACGCGGCGTCCGTATAGACCGTAATGGGCGCCCCTGGAAGCAGGGACGGATGACAGTCCATGAATACGACCGGCAACGTGCCGAACTGGGCGAGCGGCAACTGCGGCAATCTGCCGCCACATTCGATAATCACACCATCCGGGCGCCAAAGGTCCAGCAATTCCGGGGGCGCCAGCGTCTGTTCGCCTCGCCCATGCTTCCGCTTGTCCGCAGCCAGCGAATACTCCAGGGAGCGGACGTTCCACCGTGCCGCCTCGGCATAGCGATAGACGCCGTCATACGCCCGCCGGTTCGCCGGCGTGACGGACGCCTCGAACAGCAGAACGTTCTTCTCGCTGCTGTCCCGCCTCGAACAAGTACGCATTCCTCGGAATTGAACTTTGCTGCGGCGTTCACCAGCTCAGCCGCGTCGGGACGCCCTCTCGCGCCATGACGGACTTGATCTGGGCAATCGTGCAGTCGCCCGTGTGAATCATGCCGGCGATGATCGCCGCGTCGGCTTTCGCCTCCCGAAAGACCGTCACGAGGTGTTCGGGGCATCCCGCGCCACCGGACGCGACGACCGGAACGCCAACGGCTTCGGCGATGAGCCGCGTAATCGTCAGCTCAAAGCCCGCCCGCGTGCCGTCCGCATCGACCGAATTGACGACTATCTCGCCCGCGCCAAGATCCGCCGCGCGCTTCGCCCACTCGACGGCGTCCATCCCCGTGAACTCACGGAACCCTCGCGTCGTGATCTCGTAGCCGCTTGAGCAGCGCGGCGACTTCACCGGATCCATCCCAAGGACGATGCACTGTGCGCCGAACGCCTTCGCGCCTTCCGCGATGATCGCCGGGTCCTTTACAGCCAGCGAATTGACGGAAACCTTCTCCGCGCCGGCCAGAATGACGCGCTCCATGTCCGCCGTCGTGCGGATGCCGCCGCCAACCGCAAACGGAATGCGCACGGCCTTCGCGACCGCCTCGACCATGCCGATATCGATCGGACGCCTCTCCGCCGAAGCCGTAATGTCGTAGAAGACGAGCTCGTCCGCGCCGCCCTCGGAATACTTCACCGCCATCTCGACGGGGTCGCCGAGATCGACGTTGTTCTTGAACTTGACGCCCTTCGTCACGCGACCGTTGCGCACGTCAAGACACGGAATCACGCGTTTCGTCAGCATGGCAACCACTCCTTGATGAGTTCAAGCCCGACACGGCCGGACTTTTCGGGATGGAACTGGCAGGCCCAAAGACGCCCCTTCTTCACCATCGCCGTGAATCCGACGCCTGCGTATTCCGTCACGCCAACCGTGTACGGGCAGATTTCGGCGTAATACGAATGAACGAAATAGTATTCATTCCGCACTTCTTCCTTCTTCCCTCGTCCCTCTTCCCTGAACTCCACCGTGTTCCAGCCGATCTCAGGCACCTTGAAGCCCGGCACGTCCGGAAATCGGCGAACGCGCCCCGGCAGGATACCCAGCGTCGTGACGCCGTCATCCTCTTCCGAATGCGCAAAAAGGATCTGCATGCCGAGGCAAATGCCCAGAAACGGCTTCGTCTCGGCCGCCGTGCGCACGACTTCGGCAAGGCCGAGCAGACGTAGGCTCTCCATCGCGCTCTTTGCCGCGCCGACGCCCGGGAAGACGACGCGGTCCGCCGCGCGAATCACGGCGGGGTCTCGCGTGACGACCGTTTCGGCCCCCAGCGCGGCAAAGGCGTAGCGCACGCTCGTCAGGTTGCCCGCCTTGTAATCGACAATCGCCGTCATGCTTTCACGCCTCCCTTGATGATTCCCGCACGGATCAGGCGGTAGTTCATCATGCGCGGCGAAACGCCCAGTTCGCGTCCGGCCGCGCTGCGGTTGCCGTTGTGCCGCTTCAGCGTCTCCGTCAGGACGCGCCGCTCGAACGCCGCGATCTGGTCGTCCAACGTCAGCTTTGCGTCGGGGTTGAACGGGTCTTCGGCAAACTCCTCGACTTGGATCGACGGCGGCAGGTTGTAGCCGTGAATCGTGTCGTCCTTGGTCGTCAGAACCGCGCGCTCGATGCAGTTCTCGAGCTCGCGCACGTTCCCCGGCCACGCATACGCCTGAAGCATGCTCATCGCCGGCGCAGAGATGCGCACAATCGACTTGCCGTACTTCACGTTCATGCGGCGGAGAAAATGCTCGGCCAGGAGAACGATGTCGTCCTTGCGCTCGGAAAGCGACGGCAGGGCGATCGGAAAGACGGAGAGCCGGTAGTAAAGGTCTTCGCGGAAGAGCTTCTTCTCCATCAGCTCCTCCAGGTTGCGGCTCGTCGCGGCGATGAAGCGCACGTCGCTCTTCAGCTCCTCGTTCGAGCCGACGCGCGAGAACGTACGTTCCTGCAGGAAGCGAAGCAGCTTCACCTGGACGGGAATCGAAAGGTCGCCGATCTCGTCCAGAAAGAGCGTTCCGCCATCCGCCGCCTCGGCACGGCCAATCCGCCGTTCGCGCGCGTCCGTAAACGCGCCCTTCTCGTGCCCGAAGAGCTCCGACTCGACGAGCGACTCGGGAAGCGCCGCGCAATTCAGCACGACGAACGGCTTCTGCCGGCGGGCCGACAGGCCCTGAATGGCGCGCGCGACAAGCTCCTTGCCCGTGCCGCTGCCGCCGCGAATCAGCACCGTCGCCTCGCTGGGCGCGACCTGCTGGATCTGCTCGTAGACGACGCGCATCGACGGCGCGTTGCCGATCAGCTTGCCCGTGTTGGAGGAAAGCATGTCGCGGAGCTTGCGGTTCTCGTCCATCAGCGTCGTCCGCTCGGCGCATTCCTCGCGATAGACCGACGCGGCCTCGGCGATGATGCCGGCGATGATCTCCAGAAGTGCGACGTCTCGGCCCAACGCCGACGTGTCGCCTTGCATCTCGCGATCCGCGGAGAGCGTCCCGACGATTTGCCCGTGGTGAATCAGCGGCACGCAGACGAACGAGAGGGCCTCTTCGGGGTCCCGGGCCTTCGTCCGATTGAGAAAGCGCTTGTCTTTCCGGATGTCGAACACGACTTCGGCACGCCCCGTCTTCGCGACCAGTCCCGTAATGCCCTCGCCGATGTGATAGCGCCCGAGCGCGCGTTCCTCGGCGTTCAGCTGTCGCGTCGAGGCCTCGATGCGAAGCTCGTCGCCCTCGAGGAGCGCAAACGTGCCGCGCAGCATGCCCATGCTCCGCTCAAGGATCTCAAGGACTCCCTCCAAAAGCTTTCGGACGTTCCGCTCGCGGACGACCGCAGTCGTAATCTCCTTCAGGACGGTGATTTCATTTGACGACGACTTGTTTTTCATGGACAAGTATTATACCATATTGGCGCGTCGCGCGGGAGCGGTAGATGCCCCTGAACGACGGACGGGGACAGGCTTAGACGCAAAGAAGCCGTGGCAGACCAAGTCGCCACGGCTTCCCTGTTCGCTGTCGCTTCGGCCTTACTTGGCCTCTTCGACAATCGTGACGACCTTGCCGTCCTTGATGAACTTCACCTTGCCGTCCTTGAGGGCGAAGAGCGTGAAGTCGCGGCCTTGGCCGACGTTTTTGCCGGGATGGATCTTCGTGCCGCGCTGGCGGACGATGATCGAACCGGTCTTGAGGAACTGGCCGTCGTAGGCCTTGACGCCGAGGTACTTCGGGTTAGAATCGCGACCATTGCGGGCAGATGCGGAAGTTGCCATTTTTTATTTTCCTTTCTGCTCAGGCGATGGACTTGACGGTAGCGACCGTCAGCTGCTGACGGTGACCGACGAGACGGCGGCTGCCTTTGCGGCGCTTCGCCTTGAAGTTGAGGACTTTCTTCCCCTTGATGACGCCGCTGACCGTGAGGACGACCTTTGCGCCTTCGACATAGGGCGTGCCAACCTTGAGGGTGGTGCCGTCAGAGACCGCGAGAACGGTCGTGAGCTCGGCATCCTGACCCGCTTCGACCGCGATCTTTTCAATCTCGATCTTGTCACCGACCTTGACAAGCGTCTGCTTGCCGCCGGTTTCGAGTACTGCGTATGCTTCCATTTTCTTTACCTTTCTTGACTCGTCGGGACTTCGCGCCCCGCAAGACTCGCTTTCCTTGTGGACACTCGCCACGAAAAGCCAAGTTTCGAGAAAGTATATCAAAATATGCGTCCAACCGTCAATCCCCCCGCCCGAACGGAGGCATGGTCAGCGGATGAGGCGAATCGTGCCGACGGGGTAGCGGCGACCGACGCCGCCCTTCAGCGACACGGCAAGCGCGTAGGCGCCGGGCGCGACAAGGGGAAGCGTCTCGGCTTCATCTGCGATGCTCCGCCGATCAAGATCAATCCGCCGGGAAGCAGACGCGGAAGCCGAACGGCCTTCGACTTCTCGCCCATACGTCTGTCCCGCCGCGAAATTCGCGATAGGCCGCGCGCATGCAAAGCCGACTGTCGTTATAAGCTCCACCACGAACGACAAAGTTCCCAGAATCCGCCGCGTTGCCTGGATTGACGGCCGGATTTTCCAGCGATGTGCCTGTCGGATACGCAAAACCACGATCCAAACAATACTCCGACACGTTGCCCAGCATCTCGTAGAGGCCATAGGCGTTCGCCGGCTTTCGTCCGACGCGCTGCATGCTGTCATTCGAGTTGTCTAAACACCAAGCCAAGGTTCTAATCGCGCTCGCTCCGAACGTGCTGCCGCTGTACAGGGTTTTCGCGTAGTTTCCGCCACGACAGGCGAACTCCCACTGTGCCTCAGTCGGAAGGTTGACGTCAAGCCCGCACTTCGCCTTTATCCGCGAGAGAAAAGAGTGTGGCTGCGAACGCAAGACATCACCCAAGTACATGTCGGCGACGGGATACAGCAGATGGTCCTCGGCTTCCGTGAAATACTCCCCACAATAGCCGTCACGGAGCTTCGCAAACTGCGCCTGCGTCACGGGGAAGACCGACAGGTAATAGTCGGCGTCGAGTGTCGCCCAAAACGGTGCCGGGGAAGAATCCGCCCCCGGCGAGGACTCCGTCTCGCCCATCTGCCAGACCACGCCCTTCGCGGGAATCTTGCGGAAAACCATCTTCTCCGTCATGAAGTCGGTGCGGTTGGTGACAGCCGTCCAGATCAAGACATCCGTCAGCGTCGTCTTGAACCCGCTTTCAACCGCAGAGAAGTCCGCTTCGAAAGTCCCGAACCGACCGTTCAAGAAGTCGCGGCGACGGATGTCTTCGACGGCACCCGTATTGAGATCGACGACCTTGTAGAGGACTTCCGTCATGTTCCCCGTCGAAGTCTGGAGCGAAAGAGCGACGTTGAAGTCGGCAAGTGCGGTCTTGTCCGATTCAAAGGCCTTGACGGGGTCCAGCAGAATCGTGCCGATCCCGTTTTCAGATATGCCGTAGACATCACCTGACAGGGATTCGGCCAGTCGAGCCGAATCCAGCGGCGCGTCCCCGTCGTAGGCGGCCACCACGATGTCAACGGGCGTCGAACCGTCAAGGCCGCTGATGCGGTACTCGATCTTGACGTCCGTCGACCACGGCCATTGCTGGCGAACGAGGACTTGATCGATGACGGCCGCGCCGCTGTTCGCGAAGTTGAGTCCGAGGGCGGCGAGCAGAAGAAGGATGGGTTTTCTCATGACTGATGGTCCTTTCGTTTGTTTAGATTAGCAGTTAGCGCAACATCCACAGGAGCCCAAGGCCAAGCCCGTCAATCGTAGCCTCGCACTCGGCCTCGCCCGTCGCCAGCGACAGCTCGAACGCATCGCCGTTTCGAATCTTGCCCAGCGCATACCAGCCCTGGTCCCCGCCAAGCCCCGGATCGACCGCCTGTCCGTTCACCACAAGCGCGGTCGTTCCATGCGGAACCGGCAGGACGGCGCGATGGACGGCACGCGTCCACGCGGGCGCGGACGCCGCCAAGACACGCGCGTGCGCACGCGCACCTTCGGCAAAGCCCTGTACGAGTCCCAGTCGGGCCGTCCGCACCGTGCCGTCGTCAAAAGCCAGCGACAGCCGATACACGTTCTCGTCCATCGGCTCGCGCACCGAGGGCAGACTGAGCGTGAAGGTCTCGGACGAAATCTCCCGATAGACGCGCGAATAGGCGACGCCCTCGACCGTCAAGGTCGCGCGCGAAGCCTCGCGCGGATAGGGAATCGGCAGCGTCAACGTCGCGTTCGTCGCCGTGTGCCAGAACGAGTTCCGCTCGGGCTTCAGGTGGACGAACGTCCGATTGGACGCAACGCCTTCACCCGCCAACGAGACGAGTCCGCACAGGACTGCGAGACCGCTCGTCACGATTCTTCCGATACCGACAGTCTTCATGGTTTACCTTTCTTGTCGTTGGCACGGCTTCGCAACGCCCAACGCCGCGCCAACCGACGGCATGAGCTGTTCCAGTTTCCAATTAAGGTCAAAGACGGCAAAGCCCCCGCGTCCCGTCTCGCGGACATATCGCACCTGCTCGCAGAAGCGGGCGACCTCGCGGCCGTCCCGCGGCCAGACGCCCAGCCCGATGCCTGGATACTGCGGCACGCGTCCCGACACCTGCCGCGCCTCCTTGTCGAGCTTGCGCTTGAACCAGCCGAAGTCATCCTCATAGGTCATGGGACAGACGAAGTCCAGCAGACCCGCGTGGCACCACGCGCCCCAGTCTTGCCCAACGGAATCCGGATCGGACAGCGGATCGCAGAAGACGGCCGCCGAGATCTCGCATCGGTTGGACGGATTCGCCCGCAGCGTTTCCGACACCTTCTTCATCGGTGCCGTAATCGCCGCGCAGCGGAACTTGCGCCAGAGCGACTTCTGCCGCTCGCTCGCGTACGTCGAGGCCAACCCGGCGGCGAGCGGCTCGCCTGACCAGCGCGCGAACAGGTCGCGACAGCGCGGACAAAAGCAGTACTCGCTGTCCGGATAGCGGATGAAATCGAAATGGACGCCGTCAACCCCTTTCGCGGACAGTTCCAGCATGGCATCAACGAGCATCCGTCGATTTTCGGGATATGTGGGACACAGCCATTCCGACAGTCGCCCATCGCGACTGCGCTGACGGCGGTCCTCGATCTCAAACGGACGCTTCGCCTCGTCCGTCGTACGCCAACCGCTCCTCCAGCAGATCGTCCAGGCGTGAAGCTTCAGCCCGTATTTGCGACAGGCCGCAAGGCTGTCCGCCAACTGGTCGCGCCCTTCCGCGATCTCCGAGTAGACCAACACGTCCGAAGGATAGGCGCTCGTCGGCCCTCGCACAAGATTGACGATTACATCCGTATAGCCGCAGTCGCGGAGGAAGTGAACCGTCTGCTCCCACGAACGCCCCTTCAGTCCGCGCGGATCGTGCGCCCAAACGAAGCGGCGTTCATTCGCACGAGGTGGCATGGTCGCCAACCGCGCAAGCGCAGTCGCATTCTCGTTGCTGATCGATGCCGCACGCGCACGGCTTTCCGCTTCTGTCGGAGTCGGCGAAGGCCTCTTCGGCACAACCGCGATGTCACGGACGCCGAGGAATGTCTCGTTCGTGCCGCCGCGCCAGCCGGACAGGCGAAAGCCGCGCAGATTTCGCCAGTCCTTCCCGCCATCATCCGCCGGACGGCGCACGGTCATTCGCGTCCACGCGCCTTCCTGTGTCGGAAGGAAGCCGCTCGACAGATATGAGCCATCGGCAAACCAGAAGTAGAAACTAAAATAAGAAAACTGCGAGAGGTCATCCACCCGAAGGTCGAACGCGAGACCGTCCGCGTCCGAAAGGTCACAGGCAAACGGAATGTCACGGTTGGCCCGAAGCGGCGGATTCTCGCCTCGAAAATCCGCCTCGATGCGAAAGATCCCTTGCTCAAGAGGCTTCGCAATGCCGAAAGACGCAACCCCTACGGAGAGGCAGACGGTCCAGCAGAACTTCCGTGCGCACGCATTCTGCAATGTAATGTGCGGTCTCATAGCGCTTCTTTCTCCTATCTCTCGGTTACGGGTGTGATTATACTCTTGTTCATCCTCGCGTGTCAACCCTTTATGTTGTCGTTTTCAGCAAGAACGGCGTTGTCGTCCGAAGCGGATTTTGATACACTACCGCATCATGAAGAACGTTCTCGTTTCGCTCGCTTCGGACAGCAACGCCATGCGCGAATGCCTTATCGGCATTTTCGAGCATGTCAACTCAGGCCACGCCATGGACATCCAGTTGGTGCCCGATCCACGGGGATCAACCGACAGCGGCCTCACGCCACAGACTGTCGACAAGGCGCTTGCCGCCGGGCTGTCCGGCGCCATTACTGGAATTGGACACGAGACGAAAGGCTTTCTGCGGCTTGTGGAAAGCGGCGTGCCGTTGGTGTTGAACAACAAGCCGCCCCATTGGCGCCCACGCGCAGACACTCCGGTTTCGTTCGTTCGAAGCGATGACCTTGCCGTCGGCCGAATGGGCGCACGACACCTGCGTGCGCAAGGCCGCTTCCGATCCTATGCATTTGTGCCCTGCCGAGAGCGAAGCTTCTGGTCAGTCCTGCGACGACGCGGATTCGAGCTGGAACTGTTCCGGCATGGCATTCGTCCGCAGGTCTTCCTTCAAAAAGACGCAGATCTCGCGTCATGGCTCAAGTCTCTTCCAAAACCTGCGGCGGTCATGGCCGCGTCAGACCTCATGGCCCACCGCGTCATCGAGGCCTGCCGGTCGGTCCGGATCAAGATGCCCGTCCAAATCGCCGTACTGGGCGTGGACAACGACGAAGTCATCTGCCGCTCAACCCGACCGACCCTTTCGAGCGTCCATCCGGGAAATGTCGAGCTGGGACACCGCTGCGCAGCGGAACTTCTTCGGCTGATACGGACAGGCGCGAAGGGAAGACTTGTCACGGTCCCGCCCCTCGGCGTCGTCGAACGCCTGTCAACGCACACGATCTCGCCCAGCGGGCATCTCATCCAAATGGCGCTTTCCCACATACAGGAAAATCTGCATCGAGGCATTTCCGCACATGAAGTCGCCCGCGCACTTCATGTCTCGGAATCCCTGCTGCGGCTTCGCTTCCGCACCGTTCTTGGCAAATCCGTTCGCGAGGTCCTGCTGAGCGCACGGCTCGAAAAGGCCCGACAGCTCCTGACCGAAACGGACAAGCCCGTCCGAGAGATCGCAGTTGAGACGGGATTCTCGTCCGTCTGCCGTTTTTCGCACTGTTTTGCCGAAAAGCACGGCGTCTCGCCGCTCGCTTGGCGTCAGGCGAAAGGCGCGGTCCGCAAGACCCGCGCGCCGAGCCGCCCGTTGCCGAACGGCAGCGCCTCGTTCGGCGCGCCGTAGTCCGGCGTCAGCGGCGTAGCGGCGGGCGCACCCCCTTCGGCGGCGTCAGCGAGAAACCGTCGAGACGCACGTCTTCGCAGTTGGCGACGTCCGCGAACTTCTTGACGACATGGCCGACCGTGACGTCCTTCACGCGGATGCCGCGCGGCGGCAGGAGCGGGTCCCCTTCGAGCAAAATGCCGTAGTCGGCGACCTGCGCCGTACAGTCGGAGATGTTGACGTTGCGGATGCGCGTGCGGCGCAGCTCGAAGTCGGGGAACTTGCCCCATTGCGCACAATACGACGTGAAGATGTTGAAGACGCGGATCATCTTCTCGCCCGTGCAGTGGTCCATCCAGACGTTCTCGACGAAACCGCCGCGACGCGGCCCCGTCTTGATGCGCAGCATCGAGAACGTGTCGGCCACACGGCAGCGCGTCATCCAGACGTTGCGCACGCCGCCCGAAAGCTCCGAGCCGATGCCGAGGAGCGAATGGCTCTTCACCATGTCGCAGTCGCGGACGACCACGTTCTCCGTGCTGCGGCCGAGCCGCCAGGCGTCCGCGTTGCGCCCCGCCTTGAGGACGATGCCGTCGTCGCCCTGGTCGAAGCGGCAGTTCTCGATCAGCACGTTCTTCGTCATGTCGACGTCCACGCCGTCGTTGTTGTGCCCGTGCGCGAACGTGTCAAGGTTGCGCACGACGCAGTTCTCGGAGTGGTAGAGGTGGATCATCCAGAACGGCGACTCGCGGATCCTGAAGCCGTCCAGCAGCACGTTCCCGCAGCGGTTGAACTGGATGAGGTGCGGCCGCATGTGCGCACGGTCGAGCGCGAGCAGCCGCCGCGCCGCCATCGGCGCGTTCGTCGAGCACCAGTAGTAGAGGTGCTCCGTCGCCTTCATGTGCTCGGGCGGGCGGGCGAACCAGGCCTTCCAGCGCTCCATACGCGGCGCGATCGTCCCAGAACCGGTGATGGCGACGTTCGTCACGCCACAGGCGTAGAGAAGCGGCGAGTAGTTGTAGCACTCGATGCCTTCCCATGTCGTGTGGACCTCGGGATAGTCGGCGGGGTCGTCCGTGAACGCGAGCGTCGCTCCGTCCGCGAGGTGCAGGTCGCAGTTGTTGCCGAAGCGGACGGCACCCGTGAGCCAGTCGCCCTTCGGCACGACGACGCGCCCGCCGCCAGACGCCTCGCACGCCCGCATGGCCTGTGCAAAGGCGTCCGTCGCCTTCACGCCCTCACGCGCGCCGAAGGCCGTGATCGGGAAGTCGCGCACGGCGAACTCGGGCACCGTGATCTCCAGTTTTCCGAACGGCGCATCGGGAATCGTCACCACGGCGGCGCAGGCCGCGCCGACAAACGCAAACGGAAGCAGCCCCGCGACCGCTACGATCCTCTTGACCTTCTGCAGATGCATGCTCTTTTTCATGTCGTGAAGTATATCAAATTATCGCCGATCCGAGCGCGCGAATGCCGCACGGCGTCGGATACGCGCTTTCGGCGACATTGGCGGCAATGGGTCTCATGGCGCCATGTCAGGGCAAATGCCGAAGACCGGTGGGCGCGATTCGTCGGGCGGCGCGTCCGGGCGCAGGTCAAAGCGCACGTTCTCCAGCGTGACGGCGTCCGCATTCCGCACGTACAGCCCGTAGGCGGGCAAATGCAGCTTGCGGAACATGTTGGCCTCCGGGTAGGCGCCGTCGGAATCGGAGCCGGGCTCGCCGTCCACAGAGCCCTCCCGCCGCCCTCCCCGGCAGACGAGCACGACGTCCTCCAGCCGGATGTTCCGCGGACGGCAGCCCGCGACGCCCGTGACCGAGCTCGGATGCTCGCTTTCCGCGCGTCCGCGCACGCGGCGGATCACGACGTCGCGCAGCACGTGCCGGTCGCTCGGCGGAATGCCGCACGACCGGGACGTCCGCTTGCCGCCGCGCACGAAGATCGGCACCTGGCAGCCGCTCACGTCAATGCCGTCGAAGACGATGTTCTCGACCGTGCCGCCGTCCACGCACTCGACGCAGATCGCGCCGATGCCCGCGCCGCAGAGATAGGTCGGCACGCCCGGAATCGGGTTGTCCTTCGAGAGGTCCGTCGGCATGGGCATCAGGTCGCGGTAGACGCGCGTCGGCGCCGCCACGCGGCAGTTCTCGAAGCGGATGTTCCGCATCGTGCCGTGCGACGCCGTGCCGAGCTTCAGCGCGTTGCAGTGAGAACGCGCCACGCAGTCCCGCACGACGACGTTCTCCACGATGAAGTCCGGGTCGTTTGACTTGATGCAGTAGGCGTCGTCGCCGCTGTTGACGTCGCACCGCTCAATCAGCACGTTGCGCGCCTCGACGTCAAACCCGTCGTTGTTGCGGTTGACGACGCTGTCGATCCTGACCGCGCGCGCCACGATGTTTTCGCACCGCTTGAAGACGACGCCCCAGCATGCGGCGTCCCGCAAGAGGAAGCCCTCCAGCCGGATGCCGGACGCATCGGCGAAGAAGAGCCCGCGCGGACGCAGCCCCTCGCGGCAGCCGATCGCGTCGCGCGCCGCCTCCGGCGGATTCCACGCGCGCCCGTTGCCGAAAATCTCCCCCTCGCCCGTGACCGCGACGTTCGTGACGCCTATGCCGGAGACAATCGCGCTCCACGTCCCCTCGGAATAGGGCAACTTCAGGACGCGGTAGTTCGCCAGTCCCGGCAGGCCTTCGAGGACGGCCCCCTTCGCCAGATGCAACTCAACGTTGCTCCGCAGCTCCAGCTGTCCGACGAGATGCCGCCCTGGCCCGACGGTCACGCGCCCGCCGCCCGCGCGGGCGCAGGCATCGATTCTCTCTTGCCAAAGCGCGGTCTCGACGGCGTCCAGCCGTGCGCCCGCGAAGAAGACAGGCGCACCGGACACCTCGACCGCATAGCGCCCCGCCCCAACTGGTTTTGCCGCCAGTTTCCGTCCGTAGACGTCGAAGAACGTCGGTTCGCCGTCCGAAAAGGAAAGCTCCCGCCGCGCCGACGGCCCGGTCGTCCAGACCATGCCGGCCCGCGTGCCGTCCGGGCGCGTCCACTGCGGATGGAAGAACGTCCGCGTCGGATCGCGCCACGCGCCCGGCGCCTGCACCGATCCGGCGGGCCTCTGTCGGATGAAGGCCCCGTAGGCCGCATAGGCGGGCTTGGGCGTGAAGTCCGCGTGCATGAGCCCGAAGTGGTGTTCGCTGTAGAACGGATCCTCCTCCTTCGCCCGCAGGTTGTAGGGGAAATACGCCGCGACGCCCTCGGCGAAGGCCAGTCCGAGCGCGCGCGACGTGTAGCGCGCCTGGTTCTCCTCGGTGTTCGTGCCGAAGACGCCCCTGTCGGGAAGAATCGTGCAGAGGACGGCCGCCCCCTTGCGCTCGCCGCGATAACGGATTACGCCCACCGCGACCAGTTCGACGCCCGTCGCCGTCCGCCCCGCGACCAGCGGAATCCACTCGGCGTCCGGGCCCGCGCGATCCGGCGCGAGGTAGCGGCGGGCGCGAAAACCTGTCGGCTCCTGCCGCACGCCGGCCGCGAGTCCCGCCGGCGTCGCGTAGACGCGGGCGACTGCCGGATAGGTCCCGCGCGGCGCAGACCCCTTCGACCGCACGCCGAACGGGAAGCGCTCGACGGCACGGGCGTCTTGAAGGCCCGCGACGGCCACGTCGCCCCGCCGCCCGTAGCAACAGGGGATGCCGCCGAAGTCGACGAACACGCCGCCCGCGCGGATGAAGTCGTTCACGGCATCGATCGTGTCGGCGGGAAACGTCTCGTCGAACGGATAGACGACCGCGTCAACCTCCCCGGCCTTCAGCCGCCTCACCGTCTCCGCCTGCGAACAGGCGCGCACCGCGCTTCCCGTCGGCAGCGCGTCCCGCAGCTGCTCGGCCATCGACTGGTCAGCCACCGCGCCCGCCGTCTGGCAGTCCGCCAGCACGACGCGCCACGTCTTCCGATCCGGTCGCGCCGTCTTCAGTCCGGCGAGAAGTACCGAGGACAGCGTCAGATGCGGCGCTTGCGTGGGCCAGCCGATCTCCGTAATCCAGACGGGCCTGTCCCCGCAGCCATGCTTCGCCAGCAGCGCGCGCAGCCCTTCCAGCTTCACGTCCAAAACGCCCTCCGGCACGCGCGGATGCGAATACGGATGCACGTTCATGACGTCGAACGCCTTCGTCGCCCCGGCCTTGAACGCCTTCTCGATCCAGTCGAGCGGCACGCCCGCCGTCCCGGTGAACGCCACCCGCACGGACGGGTTCGTGCGCTTCACCGCCGCGTGGGCCGTCCGCAGCAGCTTCGCATAGAGCGCAGGGTCGGCCCCCTTGAAGAAATGGTCGAGATTCGCCTCGTTCCAGATTTCTACGACGGGGACACGCAGACCGAAGTGGCGGACAAACGCCTCAACGAACGCCCCGTATCGCCGGAAGTCGTCGTCCGTGTAGCGGGCCACGTCATCCCGTCCGCGCAGACCGTAGAGAATCGGCAGCCAGCGGACGTTCCGCGCCGCGAGGTCTTCGACCAGCCGGTCGTAGGCCGTGAAGTCCAGCGCGCCGTCCGTCCGGCGCAGGTCGGCCATCCGCACGTCGCTGCGGATGCAGCCGATGCCGGCGAGCTCGGCCGCCAGAAGCGTCTGCCGCACCCGCGCCGGATCGCGGTCTGACGTCGTGACGTGCGCGCAGACGCCATAGGGCGTCTCGCCGCAGACGGCGGCGGACGCCAGAACGAAAAAGGCCAGAAGTCGAATCTTCATCTGCCGAACCCCTTTGCGCATCCTATCGCAGGACGAAGAGGACGCCCTGTCCGCGACGGCACGTGCGCACGACCGCGCCGCCCGTGTCGCCGTCGCCCGGCACATATGTCAGCGTCACCGTGTCGGAACCCGTCGCCGACTCGAACGTGATCGCCTGAAGGCCTGCGCCGTATTCGCCCACAGCCGTGCCGTTCACCTGCACGCGCAAACGCCCATTGCCCGTCACCTCGACCGTGATTTGCCGCGCCTTCGCGCCCGGACGCACCCAGCCCAGGACCAAGTCCCCGCCGACAAGCTTCACGCCGTCGGCCACCGCCGTCGCCGAGGCGGGCGCCGCCGTGACCGTCACGCCCCTGCCGAGACGCGCGGCGTAGACGGCGCGCCAGTCAAGCTCGATGCCACCGAGATCCCGCGCACCGTTGCTGACGCGGGGATTGCCGAGCGCATCGGCCAGATTCTCCCACGGTCCGTCCCAGAGATCGACAAATGCCGCATCGTCTGCATCGACATAGGCCGACGTCACGCACGGACGGCTCCCCTCGCCGAAATCGTCGTTCGTCAAGGTCTCGCGGCAAGCGGTCTTCGTGAAGGTCGAGCCCGTCGCGGATTCCGCGATCTCGCATGTCTCGTTCGGGTCGATCGCGCAGTTCTCAAGCGTCATCGCAAGGTTCTTCGTCGCAATGCGGAACGCCGAGCATCCCTGCGCCCAGCTCGGAATGTCCGTGCGCGTCGGGCGGTGGATGACGGAGTTGACGACGCGCGCGCAGGAGACGAGCGCATAGTGGAGCGGCGCGACGACCGTGCAGCTCTCCAGCGTGTTGCAGTCCTGGATGTACGTCCCCGCGTCATTGCCGCCCGCGAGGAAGCACTGACGGAGATATCCGGCGTATCGGACCCGAACGCCCTTGACGACGTCGTTGTCCAAGAGGAGGCAGTTGTCGTAGTTGCCGCCGTAGGCCGCGCTCACGCGCACCGCCGAGCAGTTCGTGACCGTGCAGTCCCGGAGCCCCGGCGCGGTCGCCGCGAGATTGACCATGCTGCCGGGTCCGACATAGACGCCGCCGCCCTGATGGTCGACGTCCTGCACATCTTCTTTGAACGTGCGCCCGCCGCGCAACGTGAAGCCCTGAACCCAGCCGCTCTTCAGGTAGAGGCAGCGCACGGCGCACGGCCCGTTGCCGAACTTGTCGGGGCTTTCGGTCGAGGACGCGCCCGTGACGAACGTGACGTCGCGTCCCGCCGTCGAGCGGACGAGGACATTCCCCTGCGTCATGCAGAGGCGGTTCGAGAGCGACGACCCGGCCGGCACCGCGCCGCCCGTGTCGTAGTCGCCCGGCTTCGCAAGCACGAAGCGGCACGTCTCGTCGGACGCCGCCGCCTTCTCGTAGGCCGCCTGAAGCGTCCGGTAGGGCTTCGCCTCCGTGCCGTCGGCCGTCGCGTCGTCGCCGTTCGCGGCATCCGCCCACACCGGCTTCAGAAACGCCCCCGTCAAGTCCGGCGTCTTCCCCGCCTTGGGCTTCAGCGTGATCGCGCCGTCCACTCCCGGAAAGCACCGCGCGCCCGTCGCGTCCGTGCAGTAGGCCAGCCGGCAGTCGCCGTTGCCGACGCCCGAAATCCGCACCGTCTCGCCGTCAAAGTGACACGTACCGTCGAGCAGAACGGGCGTCCCGTTGACGCAAAGCCGCCCCTTCGTGAAATCGCCCGCGCGCACGACAATCGCGGACTCGCCTGTCGGCACGGCCGCGCAGACTTCCGCCTGAATGGCACCGGCATAGCACGGCGCCGTCTTGTCCGTCACCAGCGGATTGCCGGCGAAGTCCACCGTCCGATAGGCTTCGGGAATCTTCGCGTTGAAGCCCATCTCGCCGCGCGCCGCTTCCGACTGCACCGCCGAGACGTGTCGGAAATCGCCGAACGTCGGCACGGCCAGCGTGGCGGCGGCATCCAGCACGCAGTTGACGGACGAAGCCAAGATGTCCTGCGGCTCCGTCGAGACCTCTGTCGCATAGACCTCGTCCTTCGGCACGACGCAGAACTGGAAATTGGGCTTGGCCGTCTCGACCGTGTGGTGCAGGACGGCCTCGCCGACGAACACGCACTGGAAGCACGACACGCCGTAGCCGGCGAAGAATCGTCCGGCCGACTGCTGGACGGTGGCGCTCACGTGCGTGCCGCCATAGATCGCGCCCGCGTTCACAGCTCCGCCGTTTTCGATGTAGACGCTCAAATAGGAGTTGGCGTTATAGGAACCGCACCCCGACGAGGCGGCCGTGCCGTTCGCGACGAGACAGCGCACGAGGTTGCCGCCCGCGACATTGCCGCCGCGCAGGGCGGAACCGTCCCGTACGATCGAGTCGACCACGAACGCTTGCGCATTGGCCACATGTTTCGCCTCCGTCGCCGCATCCCGAGCGTTGCCGGTCATGAGGACGCAGCCGCCGAAACTGGCCTCGTAGTCGTTGTTGCGCCCGCTCGCATGGCCGTCAGCCAGGGTGAAGCCCTTCACGACGGCCGCCGCGCCGTTGCAGATCACGACGCAGCGGACGGCACCGGCCCCCGTGCCGTCCGAGCCGTTGCCCTTCTGCCCGATGACGAACGTCCTGTCTTTCCCGTCGGTCGATTCCAGCGTGAGGGCCTTGTCGATGACGACGCGGGCGAGCGTTCCGCCCGGCCCCGCGATTTCGTCGGCGTCGTAGATGCCCGGACGCACCTTCACCGTGTCGCCTTCCGCCGCCGCATCGACCGCCGCTTGGATCGTCGCGTAGGGCGCGGCTTCCGAACCGTCGGGCGTATCCGCCGCGCCATCACCGTTGACCCACAGGGTGCGGGCGTCAGCAAAGAGCCCAAGGCCGGTCAGCGCGCCGACTGCCAGCGCCAGCAGCTTGACTCGCGGCGCGTTCATCTTGCCGTTCCTTTCGTTCGTTTCACGTATGCGTTTCATTTTACCTGTTCTCCTTGTTGGTTGTTGTGTTCAGAAGCTCAAAGGCGAGCGGCGCCGCGTAGAATTCCGACAGCGCGATCGTCGAGTAGTCATAGTGGGACAGCGCCGCCAGAACTTCCTCGCGATACTTGCCCGCATAGGCGCAGATCGCGGCGGCGGACAGCGGCGCGGTCATGGTCTTGCGCTCCACGTCCTTTCGCTGACCCAGCACCTTTCGGTTGCGGTTCGTGTTGCTGGAGACGGCCCGCACCTCCGCCAGCGTCTTCTGCGGCCACCAGTTCCAGCCCGCGCGCCAGTTGGCATACTTGAACGGACGCTCCGCGACGTTCGGATAGTCCTTGGACTGTGCCATGGAGGAGCGCGCGTAGTCCGCGCTCCGCGTAAGGCCCGTTCGGAACTTCTGCGCCACCGCAGCGTCCTCCTCCCGCGCGGCAAGCGTCGCGAGGCATCCCTGCGCACAGCCGACGTAGATCCAGAGCCCGTTCGGTGCGACCTTGAAGGTCTTCTTCACCTCCTGGTCGTGACCGCATCCGAGTTCGCAGATCTGGAGGTAGGTGAGGCCGCCGGCTTCCGGGCGCGGGAACTTCAAGCCCAGCGTCTGGCGGTAGGCGGCCTTCCACTTCTCCTCACCCGTCGCGTCCGCCAGCGCCCGCAGGCAGAAGAGGTACTGCGTCGCGGCGCGGAACGGAAGGCTTCCATTGTAGAGCGGCCCCGCCTTCTCGCCCTTGAACGGCGCCTCCATCGGCGGACGCCAGTCCGCCGCCGCGAGGGCCTCGCCGACTTCCTTCAGCTTGGCGACGATCCGCACCTTGAGCGCCGCGTCGCAGAGTCCGCTGTTCAGGTAGGCGTCGAGGCCGAGAAACCACGGCACGGTCTGGTCGGGCCCGCCAATCGGGAAGTGGCATTTTCCGTCCGTCCCCACGCCGCGCGCGACGAACCCCGGCTCGTCCGAGACGGACGCCAGGAGCAGAAGCCCCTCCGCGAGGACGCGGCAGCGGCGGGCGTCTTCGGGATCGCGCGTCCGCTTCGCCCGTAGGGCCATCGCCTGCAGGAACGGCCCCGTGAACATCGGCCCGTTCTCAATCGGGCACCAGTAGCCCATCGCGTTCGGACGGTTCTCCGCGCAGTCCTGCGGCGTCGGCACGTCGCCGATGAAATCGTAGAGAAGCCCCTGCGGCGAGACGAATTTCCACAGGGCCTCGACCGCCTCGTCCGCCGTGCTGGCGGACAGCGCCCCGGCGGCGAACAGCGTCAGTCCGATAAAGGCAAGTCGCCTTCCGAGAATGGGTCTTGGCGTTTTCATGCTTCGTACATCTCCTTATGTGTCTTCGGCAAAATCCCTTTGCAATTGTTGAAACGACCATATCCTGTCCCCATCAAGAGGGCAGGAACACGCCCGGACAACATCCGAGAACGAATCACTGCGGAATCTGCGCCTCTGCGCGAAACTTCTACAGGCGAAAGTTTCGTGACGCGAACATCGTCAACTCCTGATTTTTGAGGGGGGGGGGGGGTAAAATCTCAGCGTCAATC